>JAACSU010000007.1:81868-410840 GCA_010119145.1 Candidatus Gracilibacteria bacterium | reverse complement strand
AGAGTCTGAAAATTATTTTTAAGTGTAGTATGAGCTGCTTCAAAATCAAATTCATCTGATGAAATATTTCCGTGAACAAATCGAGAAGCATTCCATAACTTATTTATGAAAATCTGATTATTTTTTACATTTTCCTCATCAAACTTAAGATCATTTCATGGTGTATTTCAAATAGAGAGTGTCATTCTTAGCGCGTCAGTCCCATATAGGTCTATCATATCAATTGGATTAACTCCATTTCAAAGTGATTTACTCATTTTTCTTCAGTGCTTATCTTTTACAAGTCCATGTAAGTAGACCGTTTTAAATGGAGTTTGATCTGTAAACTCATATCAAAACAATAGCATTCTGATCACCCAGAAGAAAATTATATCATGTCATGTCTCTAAAACCTGAGCAGGATAGAACTTTTTAAATAAATCTGGCTGTTCTCAACCCCACATATCAAATCATAGTGTAGCAAATGGCCATAGGGCACTTGAAAACCATGTATCAAGCACGTCAGCATCTTGGGTAAGATTTACTCAAGCTCAGGCTTTGTTTTGCGCTTCTTCTTGTGATTCTGCAACTATAACTTCTCACGCATCTGTATACCAAACTGGAAGTTGGTGACCCCACTGTAATTGTCGTGATATACACCAATCTCTCAGATTAAACATCCAATCTTCAAATGTTTTCATATATCTTTTTGGAAGTATTTCAAAATCTTTCTTTTTGTATCCAGAAATTACTTTCTTCGCAATTGGTTCTATTTTTACAAACCATTGTTTCGATATAATAGTTTCTATCTTTGCTCATGTTCTTTCTCAGTAACCAACTTTGGATACATGATCCTCTTCTCTTAGAAGATTTCATTTACTTCTTAGGAGTTCAACAATATTATCACGTGCTGTCATGAAATCTTGACCTGCGAAAATTCAAGCTATTGCGCTCATAGTTCCATCTTTTTCAATAACAATGTTATTGAGAGGGAGATCATGTCTTTTCCCTACTTCAAAATCACTCGCATCATGTGCTGGAGTGATTTTTACTGCACCAGAACCAAACTCCATGTCTACCATCTCATCAGCAATAAGTGGTATTTCTTTATTCACTATAGGAAGAATAAGCCTTTTCCCAGCTTTAAGAAGTTTTTTATATCGTTTATCTTTTGGATGAACTGCTACGGCTTCATCTCATAAAATAGTTTCTGGTCGAGTTGTCGCAACAATAACTTCATTATCACTTCACGCAACAAAATATGTTACATAATAGAGTTTTCCAGCTTCTTCCTTATGTATTACTTCTTGGTCAGATACGACAGTTTTAAGAACTGGGTCGTAGTTCACCATATACTCCCCTTGATAAATGAGTCATTTTTCATAGAGCACATTAAATGCCTTCACGACTCTTTTATTCATATCATCATCGAGTGTGAATTTTTCTTGAGTCCAATCACAACTCGTTCACATCTTTCTAAATTGATTTTGGATTTTACCTCCATATTCTGTATTCCAATTCCAACATTCAGCCAAAAATTCTTCTCTTGAAAGCTTAGATTTATCTATTCATTCTGCTGCAAGTTTTTGCTCTACTTTCACTTGTGTAGAAATACCTGCATGGTCTGTTCAAGGTAAGAGGAGTGTTGTATCTCACTTCATTCTGTGATATCGAGTCATTATATCCTCAAGCGTAAGCATAACAGAGTGACCAACATGTAAAACACTTGTTACGTTAGGTGGTGGCATAGGTATATAGAAACTATCACCAGTAATAGATTCACCAGGTTGAAATGCACCAGATGTTTCCCAATGCTTATAAGTAGATGATTCAAAACTCTTAGGATCATATTTTTTAGGAAATTCCATTCGTGTTCTACAATAAAAAAATAACTTTGTACTATGATAGCAACAAAGTTATTTTTTCAAAATCGAGTTTGAGGAATTCTTCCTTAAAACATACCATTAACGAGCCAAGAACTCGAAGCAATTTCTGGGTTTTGTACTATGAGTGCATACGATGCAGTAGCTGCTCCAGAAACTGTACCAACTACATAGGTGAATCCACATGCAATAAATAACATCCAATATGTAAGTTGCCCCATTGGTTCACATTCTTTCTTGTACACTCTATGAAATGCATTCTTCCAAGTCATAATATATAAATAAGTAATAAAATACTTATATATGCTATCACGATTCCCGCAGGAATGCAAAAAAACACTCTGTAAATATTAATAATCTTCTTGTGGTTGCATATTTGTCTCAACTTCAACAAATTTTTGATTATTTTTCTGAAACATGAGCTGCACAGCTCAAATAGGACCGTTACGGTTTTTACGGATAAAAATATCTGTAAGTCATTTACGTTCTGTAAATTCATCATAATAATCTTCTCGATAAATCATCATAACAATATCAGCATCTTGTTCGATAGATCCAGATTCTCTGAGATCTGAAAGAACTGGACGTTTATCTGGACGAGATTCTACAGCTCTTGAGAGCTGAGACAGTGCAATAATTGGCACATCAAGTTCTCGAGCCAGAGACTTGATTCCTCGTGATATTTCAGATACCTCTTGAACACGATTCATAGAGTTCCCATTACTCATGAGTTGAAGATAATCAATGATTATGAGATTGAGATTACTCTCCATTTTGAGTCTTCGAGCCTTACTTTTAAGATCTACGAGATTCCCACCAGCACTATCATCAATGTATATATCCGCAGCTGAAAGGCGCTCCATAGCTTCTCATATTTTTGCAAACTCTGAATCTTCAAGCTCTCATTTTTGTAGCTTCCAACTGTCTATTCCCATAGCACTCGCAATCATACGATCAGTGAGTTGCTCTTTACTCATCTCAAGAGAAAATATAGCTACTGATTTTTTCGCAAATCAAATATTTTGAGCCAAATTAAGAGCGAGTGCGGTCTTTCACATAGAGGGTCTTGCAGCGAGAATAACCATATCTCAACCTTTGAGTCCAGTTAATTTATGATCCATACCTTTAAACCCTGTTTGGAGTCTATGAAGCGTAACAAGTTCAGGATTTTCATGAATCTCTGCAAACTCTTCATATCTTTGAGTAAGAATATCAGTAATATGAACGAGTTTATTTTTAATAAAAGTTTGAGTGACTTGGAAAAGTGATTTTTCAGATTTTTCTAAAAGTTCGTTAATAGGTTCATCTTCTTGATATCAAAGAGATACTATTTCGTTTCAAGATTTAATAAGTCTTCGAAGTACAGCTTTATTTTTTACAATTTGAGCATACTCAAATATATTTGCAGATGTTGGTACTATCTCAGTAAGTTCTGCGAGATAAGAGATTCAGCCGATAGAATCAAGAAGTTTTTTATCATCCAGTTTTTCTCGCACAGTTATGAGATCTATAGGTTTATTAAACTTGTAAAGATCAAACATAACCTCATAAATTTTCACATTTGAATCTGCATAGAAATCCTCGGCTTGCAATAAGTCTCAAATTATAATAAATCCGTCTTTATCAATAAGAAGACTTCAAAGAACTGATTGTTCAGCTTCTAAACTAAATGGAGGTATTTTGAGCATTGGTATAGTAAAAAGAAATTGATATGACAATAGACTAAAAAAATATTCTCTCAGTGCAAGAGAGAATATTATTCTATGTAAAATACTTTTTTATGTAGAAAAGTTGTTAAAAACTATTTTTTTCATCTTGTACAGGAGTTGACTGCAGAGATTTTGCATCATTTTGTTCAGCTTCATTTTGTTTTTTTTCTAAAGCTTTTACTCTATCTTGTATCTCTGTATTATAAGGTTGAACCTGTAATACTAACTCATAACATTTGATTGCCTCCAAGGTTTTTCATAATTTTTCTAATGCGTATGCTTTGATACTCAATTTTTCAGCATTTCTTGGTTTCTCTTTAAGATATGCTCAAGCATATTTAAGCGCTTTTTTGAATTCTCAAATTTCAATATAAAGATGAGCAAGTATATCTAGTATTTCAGTATTAGATTTGTCCTTTAATTGAGCAATTTCATATATTTCTATCGCTTTTTGAGTCTCATCTAAAAGTACATGAATATTTCATAATCTTTGCAGTGTATAGAGCTCTTCTCCATAAATATCTATGACATCTTTATAAATATAAGCTGCATTTTGGTATTTTTTTTCACGTTCATATACATCAGCAAGTAAAAGATTAAGCTCTTTATCCTCTTTCTTTAGTGCTAGTCACTCAACTATAAGCAGTCTCGCACTTTCAAAATATCATCTGGAAATATGAATTTGAGCTCTTTTTGCAGTTTCTCTTAATCATTCTCATTGTTCTTGAGTTATGACTGTTTTTTGAACTTCTGATTTAATTGATTCTGAACTTTGTTTATTCTGCTTCTTTTTTGATTTTTTTTGATTATTTTTTATCACAGCATTTTCAAGTTTTTCATTATCTTCTCGAATTTTTGCTCTGAGTATTGATTTTTCTTCTTTTTCTAATTGTGCTGTTTTTTTTCTTTTGTATACCAAAAATAATCTATCTCAAAGAAAGAAAAGGATATAAAAAAATGAAATCAGAAACAATACGACTTCCAGCTGTAACAGCATATAATATATATCTAAAAATATAGGATCAAAGAGATTGTATCTATATTTTTTGAAATTAAAAATCTAAGTTACACAAGTACATATTTTCAAGAAATATTTTTTTTGATACATTTTTTTAGCTCTAAAAGTGTAAGCTGTAGTCATATTTCACTTGCCTTTTTATCCAATGAATCAGCTATCATATCTGCAGTTTGCTCTTCTAATGATATAAGATTATATATTTCTAGCTCTATTCATCATAATAGTGGAAGTATCTGAGCATGAAATGATTGTTTAACTGAGTTTTGGTATTCCTCTAATACATGAACTGAAGATAATACACACTTAGCTTCTCATTTTTTAATAAGAAGGTTGGTTCATGTTGACTGAGAGTGAAAAATATTTCACGGAACACTAAATAAGTCTTTTCATAAATCTAGTGTCAAAGCTGCTGTGATCATACTTCATGATTTTTCCTGAGCCTCAATAAGAAGTACTCCCCTACTCAAACCGACAACTATTTCATTTCGAACTGGAAAATTATATGGATTTCATGGTTCATTAATTGGAAAAATACTCAAAATGGCTCATCCATTGTTCACTATATCTTGAAAAAGTTTAGCATTTCAAACTGGATATGTCTGATCAATTCATGTTCAAACAACTACAATAGTTTTATTTCAAGCATCAATAGCACACTTATGAGCGAGGCTATCACAACCTGCAGCTCAGCCTGAAACGATGGGAAATACATTAGATATATCAGGGACTATTTTTTCAATAACGGATTTTCCATATGTACTTATTTTTCGAGTTCCAACGACTCAAAACATATCACTTTGAGGTATTTCTCATCGAACATATAGGATAAATGGACTATGAGGAATATCATTAAGAGATTTTGGATATAATTCTTCCCACTTAATAATAATTTTTACTCATAATTTATTTATTACTTCGTCAATGAGTTTTGTTTTTATAATCTGTTTTCTCTCCATTATTTTATCCCTTCTCTTTGAGTCGTTAATATATTGAGCTAATAATGAACTTGATATATTATCATATACTTCTTGTGCCTTAGCAAAAGATTCTATTTTACAAAATATTAATCATAAATCTCTCTGAGTGAGTCATATCCAATGAAGGTACACAAAATATTTTTTTTCAATCATTGTAGTTTATAATTATTCATATACACTAAATATATACAAATAAACACTTATGTAAAACTGAAATTAAATATTTGTTTAAATAATAATAATAATAATAATAATAATTGATAAGTATTTAAGGACATGTTCCCCAGATTGGTCTATTTCAAGCTTGCAAAATACTATCCCTTGCAAAATCACTTGAAGAGACCGCAAAATTAGATACGCACCATCATGTAAGATTTTGATTAAAACTTCAAGAATCTCTAAACATAGCACTCATATTTGTTACATTACTAACATCCCAAGATCAAATGTTACTACTAAAAGTTACAGATTCTCTCACCATTTCAAACATATTAGTGACGCTCGAAACATCCCAGCCACTAATATCTTGATTAAATGCTGTAGTTTCTCTAAATAGACTATGCATATTGACTACATTACTTACATCCCAATATCCAATATCTCAATTAAAATTAGATCTTCTAAATAATCACTCCATATTAGTTACAATTCAAGTAAAGACATTATATTGTGAATCTGTAAAAGTATAAAAATTTGAATCTGGGCCAGTGATTCAGTACTGTCCATTTCATCATCTATCTGGAGATGATACGTTACTGAGTCCAACATCACTTACTATAAGCATTCCATCACATACAGTTCATGCAAGTCATATCGTACCAATATTAGTTGGATTATAACAATAACTATTATCTACTACAACTTCTTCAACTACCTCAGGTTCATTAGTAGGATTATGATTACTTACTCCAGTTAACAAGATTGACTCAATTCAAGGAGATACTGTTTTATTTGTAGAGAGAGAAAGGAGAGTAGAGTGAACAATCTTTTGTTGATTTGTCGAAGTAGAAGGATTAATAACTATATAAGGATTAAGTGACTTATGGTTATTTATACCAGTTCAATTATATAAATCATAACTTTTTTGTGCAACTAAAAGTGCTCAAGAATAACTTATCAACTCTTCAGGTGTCCCATCAAAAATTAATACATTTCATGCGTTTGATGGTGTAAAATTCACTTCTCATAGTATAGCTCCAGTATTAGTTGCAAAAGAGTTAGGAAGAGCTCAATATCAATCCAAAACAAATCATTTTTGATTAATTAAATCAACAATGTCTACAGAATCAATATTTTTAGTTATGATACTTGGTACTCAAAAAATATGAAGTCTATCACTGATATTTTTTCATAAAATTGCTCAGTTATAGTTTCATCTGACAATGGCTCGAGAGAAAAAGGCATTTGTTTCAGGTACAAGAGAGTTCAATGCCGTTGGACCTCAGCTTTCTGATCAACCAGCAAGTTGATATTCTTGTCGATTATATGTTAC
The DNA here is from genome assembly GCA_010119145.1 of Candidatus Gracilibacteria bacterium. Lineage (NCBI taxonomy): Bacteria > Candidatus Altimarinota > Candidatus Altimarinota bacterium. Next base: position 403,782 of record JAACSU010000007.1, on the reverse strand, counting down.
AGAATAAATATATGGTTTTCATGTTAACTTTTCACTAGGTGTTTGAGAAATTCTATTTGTATTCGCTCTTACTTCTTCCGTAAAGAATCATTGTGTCCAAAGTGTGGAACCTGAGTATGTGACAGTAATTCAGCTTGCTGTATCAGGATAAAAATTATTCTCTAAATACGTAAGATCTAGAGCCCTAGAAATCATACTCATGTCAGATATTCTAGCACTTTCTCGAGCCATTAATGTATATCATCCTATGGAGATAAATCATATGGTTCATAAAATTGCTAAAATAGTAATAACCACTATCAATTCAACGAGTGTAAATGCTTTGAAACTCAAAAAAATATTCTTATTTTTTCAATATGAATTATCTGTATTCATGAGACTAATATTAATGATATATAATGTTTACTAGGAAAAATTATGATACTTTAAGAGTCTGTTGTAAAATGCGGTTTCACTATGAATTAAGAATAAATTTACTTATTAACTGGGAAATGTCAAAAATTACAACATTGATAAAACTAAATATTATAGTATAAACTTATTTTGCAATTTGATGATTCTTGAGCATACTGCTGTACAATATTTTTTTATAAACTCTTCATGACTTCAGAAGAAAAACAAATACAAGTTCGAGATTGATTTTGGATTGAAATGAGATCAAATCCTAAGAGATATGCTCATATAATTATGATTGCTACTAAGCCAGATATCATAAAACAAGCTCCTTTGTATATAGAACTTAAAAAAAGAGGAGAACTCGTTGTTTTAATTCATACAGGTCAGCACTATGACTACAATCTCTCTCAGTGAGTGCTCGAAGAGTTTGGAATGATAGTTGATATAAATCTTAATATTACTGGGAAACTTCATCAAAAATACTCTCTTATTATAGAAAGACTTGGAAATATTCTTATTGAAATTAATGAAGAATACAAAAAAATACCAGTTCCCTACGTACATGGCGATACACTAACAGCTACAACAGCTGATAAAGCAGCGTTTCTTAATAAATTTTCTGTAGTGCACGTAGAAGCAGGTATTCGAACATTTACACCTAATAGAGAGTTTTTTCATAAACTCTTTACAGACTATGAGGCTGGGAAATTCGATTGGGAAAAATATTATAAAATGCTTCAAAATCCAGATATTTATGAACTTGGGAGTATAGAACCATATCCTGAACAGTTTGATACAAGAGGAGTTGAACCATCAGCTGGGTATTTTGCACTCCCTCACGAACTCTATCTCAAGACACTCAAACGTGAATGATTTCCTAAAGAGAATATGGAAGTAACTGGAAATACTATTGCTGATGCTATTGAAATTTCAAAAAAGAAAATATCTCTTTCAAAAGCTTTTGAACAGTTTCCTACTATGAAATGAAAAGATTTCATTTTTGTAACCATACATAGAAGAGAAAATTGTGAGAAAAAGGAACGTTTCCTCGCAATTTATCATGGAATTAAAAAACTAGTAGAACAAGGAGTCTATGTTTGTTTTCTTGGACTCTATGCTAGTGAATTTGCTATAGATAGTTATGGCTTACGAGATGATATAGAAAATCTCGTAAAAAAATACCCAAATAATTTTGCGTATGGTAAAGCTCTCGCTCATCATCATGAAGTAATAGATATGATATCAAAAGCAGGTGCAGTCGTTACAGATAGTGGGAGTATGCAAGAAGAAGCTAATATAGTTGAAACACCATGTGTTACTATTAGATTTGGATCAGATCGAACTGAAACTATTTTAGAGTGAGCAAATATCATTGCTCCACCTATAAATGCCTGACTTATAGCTGAAATAGTTAATGGAGCTATTTGAAATATAAAAATGAAAAAGAAAAACATTTATGGGACTGATGTTTCACAAAAAATAGTGAATTGAGTACTAGCTCGACTGCATACACAATGACAACTCTTTCAATTTGATGATGAAAGACTTGGACTGGAACAGTATTTTAACTGGAAATAAAAAAAGAGGGTACCATCCTCTTTTTTTATAGTAATCGAGAGAGTTGTAGTTGTTCTTTATATGTCATATATCAGACATATTTCAAAACTCTTAGTTTTTCTCTTTCATTAACTATTGTGCTCCCAACCAAAGTTTCCAGTAAGTATGGAGCAACATAAATTTTGTTTTTATTCATGGAAACATATTATTAATATATTAACAGGAATAAATTTTGTACACATATGAAGTTGCCTTCATATATATATTATTACACAATTTACACACTTTGTCAAATAACGAAAAGCATTTATGATTATTCTCTGAATTGATCCAGGAACTACAACTATCTGATTTGCATTAATAGAAAAGAAATGAAGAGATTTTGTATTGCTCGATTTTTGAATCATTCATACAACTCCTAAAATATCTCTTGAACTCAAGCTCTTAGAAATATGAAGAGATATCGAAGAACTTATAACAAAATATAATCCTGAGAGAGTATGAGTAGAGAAACTATTCTTTAATACAAATATTACGACAGGGATTGCCGTTGCACACGCAAGGTGAGTCATACTTTACGAAATCATGAAACGGTGAATTACCTTGTACGAATATACCCCACTTCAAATAAAAAAAGCAATCACATCTAATGGCGCTGCAAAAAAAGCTCAATTACAAAAAGCTATACAAATAATATTTAAGCTTGATAGTATACCACAACCAGATGATGCAGCAGATGCAATTGGAATTGCTTATATGACTGGTCTTGAAAGAAATTAGTTAATATTCTTCACTTTTAAAATTTGTCAATAAATATATTGACATATATGTTTTATAAATTATAGTATTTTAAGTGTAACTTATAAAACATATATAATTCTGTTTCAACATGATTGGTAGATTTACTCAAACATGAGAAATAGAAATCGTATTTGTTTTAGTGCTCTCCAACAACTTACTCTCAAGTTGAATTATAGGTTGATGTTTTTTGTTATTTATTACAATATAAATAATATGAAACATCGACTTATAATAGTGTGAGTAGGTGTTATTGAGGGAATCTGAGATGAGAAGAATTATTCTGCCATTACTTGTCCTTACAATACTTGGGGCATGCCACAAACCAAATAGCCTTGACGGCAACTTGGTGAAAAAACCTCCGATGAATACAGCCGGTGGAGTCGATGCACCTGGTGTTGATTCTGGTGGTGGTATGAACAAACCACCGAAAAAGCCTGCTGTCATCGAGCAACCTCCAGTTGTGGATACAAGTAATCCACAAATTCCAAAAGAACCAACAAAAAATGGTTCCAATGGAGGTGGTACTGGAGGAATGGGTTCCGGATCCGGAACCATCGGTGCCGGTGTAATCACTGGTATCATGGCTGGATCGGGTACTGTATCCGCTGGTTCTGGCACACGCTAAACATATACGATAAAAAAAGGCCCGCGCTCTGCGCGGGCCTTTTAACGTTATTATTATTTTTCTCAGAATAAATCTGCTCCTTTTTCTATTTCGTCTTTGAGGCTTCTTATTTTTTGTTCTGCAGTCATAATAACATTGTCATCATATTCAAGTTCTTTAGATGTAATCTTTTCTGGATAATCAAAAAGTGAAAGTACATACTTGATGGAATTAATTCTAGATGCTTTTTTATCATCAGAATTAATAATCGTCCAAGGTGATTTATCGTTGTGTGTGTTTTTAAAGTTATGATACTCTGCAAGCGTATATTTCTTCCAAAGTTGTTGAGAAAATTGGTCGATTGGAGAAAGTTTGTATTGTTTCAAAGGATTTCTTCTTCTTTCCTCAAAACGATCAGCCTGTTCTGATTTAGAAACAGAGTAATATAATTTGATAACTTTTATACCAGAATCAATAAGCATTTCTTCAAATTTAGGCACATCATGCATAAATTTTTCATAATTATTTTTATTTACAAACCCCATAACTGGTTCCACTCCAGCCCGATTGTACCATGACCTATCAAAAAATACCATTTCACCTCACATAGGAAGATTTTGAACATATCTTTGAAAATACCACTGAGTTCGTTCTTGTTCTGTTGGTTTTTGGAGTGCTACTACTTTAGAGCTTCGAGGATTTAAATATTCCATAAATCTCTTAATATTTCCTCCCTTCCCTGCTGCATCTCTTCCTTCAAATATTATGAGAACTTTTTGACCAGTTTCCTGAATATGTCTTTGAAGTTTCACAAGTTCAAGCTGCATTTTCATTATTTCTTTTTCATAAGAAATTGTTTTCTTTTTAATTGCGACTTCTTTATATTTATCTCTTTTGTCTTCTTTAATTTTATTAATGCTTCTGTATTTTTGTTCTATTTTTTTTATAACATCAACCAATTCTAGTTTTTCTTCACCTTCTTCCATCTCATGAATAATATCATCAATTTCATGAAGAAACTTTTTTAAATCTTTAAGATGTGCTCGAATTGGTTTATGCGTTTTGTCATCTTCCTTGTATTCATCAAGAAGACTTTCAAGTTTATTTCGAAGTACTTTAATATTATCTATATCGTTTGCTTCTTTAAATCATTCTAAGAGTACTATGAGCTTCTTTTTAAAGTCTTTATAGTTCTTATGAGTAATTTTTTCAATGTTGTTAATTATTTGATAAAACAAAGCGGTCATAAAATAGTTTTAAAATGTAAATATACAAAAATTATGTCACATATTTATTTTTGTGTCAAATAAAATAGACTAAAAGTCAAACAAAACTTCATCTGACTTTATATTTCAAAGTAAGATACAGTTAAGGACTCTTACAATTATCATACTTAGTAGAAGTAGTTTAAGTACGTACTTTTATTTTTAATTTAGATAATATGAATACTTTCAACAATTACATGTCTCGAATACCACAATCTTTTATTGCTGATTTATGAGACTTTGCTATTGCTCTCCTTATAATCATAATTTGATGGTTTGCTGCTAAACTTTTAGCATCAATAGTAAGAAAATGAATAATTAAAATAGATTTTTTTGAAAACTTTTTCAACTCAATGGGTGTAAAAACGAATATTCATAAAATAGCTGATATTGCTTGAATTATTACTTTTGTTATAGTTTTTGCATATGTACTTGTAGCTTTTTTCCAATATATAAACCTCCCAGCTATATCTGAACCAATAAATAATTTTGCTAATTCTATACCACAATATGTAGGGGTATTAGCACTTGTTATATTTACTTGGCTCGCATCTTCTCTTACGAGAATGTTTATATTGAAGCTTGGGCAAGAAAATAATGTAGATTCAAAAGTTTGAAATGGTACTACAAAATCACTAGCAAATGCTGGATATGGATTTGTAATATTATTTTTTCTTCCAGCTATTCTTGCCGGACTAGGACTTTCTGATATAGTATGACCTGTAAATAATATTATTGGTCAAATAACATCATATATTCCTAATGTTATTGCTGCAGTTATTATAATAGTTATCGGATTATTCGTTGCAAAACTTGTAAAACAAATTGTAACTTCAATTTTGCAGGCAACTAAAATCGACACATTTACAGCGAGACTTGGACTCAAGGATGTATCGCTCTCTCAAGTTGCTTGAATTCTCGCTTACATAGTTATTATTATACCTGTAGCTATTTCAGCTATAAATAGACTCGGAATTGAATCAATCTCTTCTCCTTCTCAAAGAATGCTAGAAGAAAGTATATTACTTATACCTAATATAGTAGGAGCACTCATGTTACTCACTCTTGCATTTGTTGCTTGAAAATTTATAAGCTCAATGCTAGAAGATATACTTAAAAATATGGGTTTTGATACTTTTTTACAAAAAGCTTGAATTCCACTTAAATCAAATGTCTCTCTTTCAAAAATTATTTCAACTTGAGCATTTGTACTGTTAATGTTATTTGCAATTTCTGAAGCTTGAAACTTACTTGGTCTAGAAGTTATTTCACAACTTGTTCAAGATTTCATAGAATTTGCCACTCTAGTACTATGAGGTATTGCAACTATTATTATAGGACTCATTATATCTAGTGTTGCTTATGACGCGGTTATGAGTACATCTCATTCAAATAAGACGGTAGCGAGTCTTGTTAAATATGCAATCATACTATTATCTGTAGCAATTGGTCTTCAACAAATGGGAATCGCTGACACAGTAATTACAAATGTATTTACTCTTGTATTTGGTGCTGCTGCTGTTGCTGCTGCTCTCGCATTTGGTATAGGAGGACGAGAAGTTGCTGGAAAACAACTCGAAAAATGGGTTTCTAATAATAAAGATTTATAGAAACAAATTTATAAAAAAAAGAAGTAACAATTTGTTACTTCTTTTTTTTATAAATTTTTAGTTTTCTTTAATTCCTCAAGTTCTCAGCACTCCTGCATTTCTGATAGTATATCGATTCAGCCAATAAGCTCATTATCTATATATAGTTGTGGAAAAGTGGGCCAAGAACTAAATTCTTTGAGTCATTGTCTTACTATTTCATTAGTATAAACATCAAAACTTTCAAAATAGATATCTGTATCAATAAGCATTGCGACGGCACTTGCCGAAAATCAGCAAGCAGGAGCTTCTGGACTTCCCTTCATAAATAATACAACTCTATAACTTCAGATTATATCTTTTATTTGTTGGTTTAATTCCGGTGTTAACATTTTTGAACTTTAAAAATTATTTATTTTGAACTCTACATTTCATCCTCAGTGCATGAATGTATCAACTTTTCATAAATGGGTCGAGACAATCATATACAAGTTTAGATTGTTCAATTCTACTTAGTCATTGGAATAAATCAGAAGTGATATCTAAGTAAAAATGTTTTCAATCATTTTTTTCATCCTTAAAATCTACCATAACAGATTCTCAAAAACTTTTATTTAGTGCCTTATGTATTTCTAGAACCATATTCTCCATATATATTTTGTTAGTCTCTAATATTTAACTATACTATAACTATTATTTATTAATACTATAATTATGTTGAGATTTATGGTGCCTATACTTATTATTGTAATACTTATAGTATGAGTATTATTTTGAATAGAATGAATTATTGTAGCTGTGATATTAGATATTATTCTGATTGCACTTTCTGTGAGGATTATCTCTCCTAACACAGTGAGAACAGTAGAGTTTCTCTGAAGATTTGATAGAATTCTCAGACAAGGTCTTAATTTTATTATTCCTTTTTTAGAAACAACAAAGACTCAGGCACTCTATAGAAGAAATTTTCCAGTTGAAGTGGATGGAATAACATCTGATAACGTAACAGCTTATATAGGGCTCAATGTTATCTATTATGTAGAAGATGATAATAATAATACTCGTGAATGATCTATCTATAAGTCAGTATACTCTATAGATGATGCTCGTACTATGATGAAATCTACGATTGATGAACAACTCAGAGGTATGATAGTAGCGTTTACACACAAAGAAATATTTGCAAAACGGGAAGAGATTGGTGAAACTATTGAAGAAAAACTGAGAGTTAGACTTGCAAGTTTTGGTTTCAAACTTGATTCTATTCAAGTGAGGGATGTGAAACTCGATAGTACAGTAATGATGGCTATGAATAAAGTAGTTGAAACACAAAAATTCAAAGAAGCAGCAATGAATGAATGAGAAGCAGAAAAAATCATGAAAGTGAAACAAGCAGAGGCAGAAAAAGAATCAAAAATTCTTTTATGAGAAGGTATGGCAGGTCAAAGAACGAAGATTGCAGAATGATTCAAAGAAGCAGTTGATATGATAAAACAATCTGATAAATCACTCAATGCAGAAAAGATACTTCAGTTTCTTCTTGATTCATCAAGAATAGAAACACTCGGCAACATAGGGTCAGAATGACAGAATGCCAAAATTATCTACCTTAATGAAGATCTCGAATGAAGAGGTATGAAACTCGGTAAATGAGATAAGCTCATCGCTGGAAGTGATCTTATGTAGTAGAATGTACTAAAATAAAAAAAAGACTCAATAACGAGTCTTTTTTTTATTTTATTTCTGAAACAATAAATTCTACGAATTCGTCTAAAGATTTTCATGAGAGTTTCCAAGCTTTAGGGAGTATGGATACTTCTGTCATACCAGGAATAGTATTTATCTCAAGAAAGTAAGGAACACTATCTCGAACTATAAAATCTACCCTTGATACTGTTCTACACCACAGAGTTGAGAATATTTTTTCTGCTTGGCTTGACAGATTATTTCTAAGTCATTGTTCTAATTCAGGAAATCTTTCAATGTCTTCTTCATATTTGTTGGCATAATTAAATATTTCTGATTTTTCTTTTTGAACTTTCATTATATGTGGGAGAGCTTTTCATCACACTATAGATACACTATATTCCTCTCAAAGAATAAACTCTTGAATAAGAAACGAATCTGCTATAGTTCAAAAACACTCTAGAGATTTCTCTAAAAATTCTCCTTCGTCATGAATTTTATATGTATAAAAACTACTCCCTCAATGAGTTGGTTTCATTATGAATGGGTATCAAATGTCAGCAATTCTTTTACTATTATTCTCTAGTATTTGCTTTGGAGAATATTTCATTTGTTCTCCTTCATCTATCAAAAATTGTTTTCAAGTATGTATTCACATTCAAGAAAGTAGATTATTGCTTAGAAATTTATTGAGACAAAATGAGTGAACTTCGCAGCTTGAAAATGGATATTTCATTCAGAGGATATCAAGCATAGCAAATATCTTACCATCTTCTCACCATTCTCAATGAAATACTGGAATTACTCAATCAAATTCACTTCTTTGATGTAAAAATAAATCGAGTTCTTCTGGAAAAATAAAAGTTTTGAAGTTTATATTGATATATTTTTCAAAAAGTTTCGAACTTTTTAGTGCGATTTCTCTTTCATATCAAGGACCTCAAGTAAGTATAGCAATATTTTTTAACATTCGTTTTATTATAAATATATAATTATATTTTTACAGTCCTTGTTTTAGAAACTATTTTTTGACTCACATAAAAATAAGCGGGAATAAATATCATAAGTATAGAAATAATGAGATATATCGATGCTTTATAATACCACAAAAAAGGAATTAATGTTAGTAATATTAATACAAAACTTACATAGGATTGTTTATTTCATACGAATGAAACGCTGTTTCATCTTAGTATTTTTCAGAAAACAAAAATATTATAGAGTATTAAAAAGTAGAAAAATATATTATATAAAAATATTTCAAAGACCTTATCAAAAAACACAACAAAACTCATAATAAATATTGGAATTTCTACAAACAACCAAAAATGATATGTTTGTTTTATAATATTTTTTAGACTTTGATCTCACTGTGAAAAAAAATGTGACCAATACGAAAACTTATATTTTATGGGAAACACAGAGACAAAAACTAGTAGAATATATTCAAAAGGCATACTATATAATTAGAAACATCATTGAAAGTATGATGTTTTTTTGTTAATTTGCAATTTAAATTATTCGTCAGCAATAAGCTTAACTGGAGCTATTCTGATGTTCATTTTTTTAATTCAAGAAGAGAATCGTAGTTCAGCTAATTCTCATACTAAAGACTCTATTCTCCCCTCTCCAAACTTATGATGATAGACTCGTTGTCCAGCCTTGAAGTCGGAAACATTATTTTGTTTTACTACTTTTTTCGCAACTCGCATCGTTGACTCATAATCAGCTCAAGAAAAAGAGTTTGATGTATCAAAACTAAATCATCCTCACAGTTCTATAGATTCAATATTTTCAGCAGGTATCTCTAAAATAAATCTACTTTCAGGATTTCTAACATAATCTCAGAAATATAATCTTTCTTTTGCTCTGGTTAAAAAAAGTTCCTGTTTCGCTCGAGTCATCGCAACATACATAAGTCTTCGTTCCTCCTCAAGTTCACGCATGTTTGAGTGAGTCCTTGAATGTGGAAATATTCCATCCTCAAGCCCTGTTACAAACACTCTTTTTTGCTCGAGTCATTTTGAGCTATGAATAGTCATCAAAGTAACTCTATCCTCTGGTTCCGTCGTTTTATCAAGATCACTAATAAGTGCTACCTCCTCTAGAAACATAGACAACGACTCTCTCGGATCAAGGCCATCATATTCACTCGCAACATTTTGTAACTCTGTTAAATTCTCAAGCTTTGAATCCAGCTCATCTCATGAAAACTGAGTTTTTAAATAATCTTTGTATCTAATTCTTTCAATTACTTCTCATACAAGAGTAGAAAGTTTGAGAGTGTTACTTTGAGAAATAAGCGATTGTAGTACTGAATAAAATTCTGATAATGAGCTCTTAGCAGCAGGTCTGAGCTCATCTATTTCTTCTATATTTTCAAGAACTTGTAGATAACTAATCGAATAATCATTTCTGTAGTTATGAACAATTTCTGCAGACTTAGCTCAAACTCATCTTGTTGGAGTATTTACAATACGTCAAAAAGCAACAGGTTCATTTGGATTATGTATAATCCTGAGGTATGACAAAATATCCTTAATTTCTTTTCGCTCATAAAACTTAAGTCATCCAACTACAATATATGGTATATTTTTTTTAAGAAGTCACTCCTCTATTCCACGTGACTGAGCATTGGTTCTATATAAAATAAGATTATCACTCAGTTTATTTTCAATATCTTCATCATTATAATCCTTAATATTTGTAGCTATCCAATTTGCCTCTCACTTATCATCATATGCTTCTAAGTATTGAATCTTCGTTCCTTCGTTATTTTCAGTCCAGAGTTCTTTATCAAGTGCTTCTTTATTGTTTTTTATGACAACATTTGCAGCATTTATAATGTTTTTTGTTGATCTATAATTTTGCTCTAATTTCACGACTGTAGCACTTGGATAGTCTTTGTTAAAGTGAATAATGTTTCGCATATCTGCTCCTCTCCATGAATAGATAGATTGCCAGTCATCTCCTACAACTGCAAGGTTCTTATGTTTAAGTGCTAATAATGCAACTATTTCATACTGAATCAAATTCGTATCTTGATACTCATCTACCATAATATATTCATAGCGTTCATGAAAGATATCTAAAACTATTTTAAGGTGAAAGGCTTGAAGTAACTTAGAAAGTATATCATCAAAATCCATAGCATTGTTGGCTTGAAGACGTTTTTCATATCTCTCAAATACACTCCCTACTACTTCTGCAAGCATACCATCAGCTTGATTTTTGTATCACCTAGAATCAAGCGATTTATTTTTTGCATCTGATATATAATGAGCTATTTGTCGAGCTGGGTACTCCTTTTCTATAAGTCCCATTTCATTTTTTATAATGTCTTTCATAACAGATATTTTATCTGATTCATCATATATTATGAAGTTTTCTTTGAGTCATATTGATTCACTAACTTGTTGGTAATGAGTGAAATTATGAGACAAAATTTCTTTTAAAACATATATTCAAAAACTATGAAAGGTCCCAATGTATGGAAGGTGTCTATTTTTAAGCATATATGGATGATATTCAGCTCAAATAGTTTTTCATGTTCTTTCTTTCATCTCTCAAGCAGCTTTATTGGTGAAAGTGAGAGCTAGGATTGAAGATGGTCTGATTCCACACTCTGATATCATATAAGCAATACGTTGAGTTAGAGTTGCTGTTTTACCAGAACCAGCTCAAGCAATTATAAGAAGTGGTCAAGTAACACACACCATTGCTTGATGTTGAATGGGATTTAGCTGCATAATATAATTATTTAAAGACTATAATCTAAAGATACCTTGATTAGCAAAAGTTCAAAACTTTATTTTTCTATTTTTTGTGTTATACTCTGGTAATATAATTATTTTTACTAGATTCATGAAAAAATTTTCAATCATACTTGCAGTCGATAACGAAAACTGACTTTGAAAGAATTGAGGTCTTTCGTGGGATATTCCAGATGATCGTAGCTACTTTAAAAATGTAACTACCAGAACTAAAAATCATAAAAAACAAAATGCGGTAGTAATGGGAAGAAAAACTTGGGATTCACTTCCTAAAAAGTTTAGACCACTTCCACTCAGACTTAACTGTGTACTCTCAAGGAGTTATGAAGATGAAGTAATCTGAGAATCTTGAGAAATAAAATTCTCAGAAACAAAGAAATGTATGGAATACCTTTCTAAAAGAGATGATATAGAAAATATATTTATAATTTGATGAGCTGAGATTTATAATCAGGTTCTCTCTTCGCCATGTCTCGAAAAAGCATATGTTACTCGTATCTATGAAAAATATCACTGTGACGTATTTTTTGATGGACTCCCAGTAGTTTTCGAAGAGGTATCACGTAGTCCAGTTAAAACTCATGAAGATATTGAATATGAATACTATGTTTATAAAAGAAAAAAGAAATTTATGGATAAATTCCTTCACTACTTCAAAAAATAAGCTCTATTTTAAGTTTAAAAAATCTTTCCAAAAACCTATATCTATCATTTTAGAGTAGGTTTCTTTTATGAGAGATTTAAACTCAGCGTATTCATCTTCGTTCACTTCAACACTGACCCTTTTATAATTTCATTTTTTTCATTCACAAAAATCGAGCTCTAGCTCACATAAGTTGTACTGAGAAGATAACTCTGAATCATTTTCAAATAATAGCTTATAAAACATGAGTTGTCGTCAGTATCTCCCTCTTTCAAATCATTCATCTTTTTTTCAATCTTTGTTTACTCACTTTATTTCTCAAATATATTTCACAGATCATGTTTTGTAATCTGTGAGCTTAATATTTTGAGAAAATAAAGCACTTCACGAATCATTTCCAGTAAAATCCTCGCTTAGAAGCTCTATTTTATCAATGATTCAAGTTAATGGGATAGTCTCAAAAAATATATTTTTTCTAGAGAACTTATATTCAGTCTTTAAAGGTGCTACAAAAGTACCGTTATATGTTTCATAATATCACTTGAGAGACTCAAGTCACCTTGATTTCAGTCTCTGGAACTCTTCAAAAGTAAGGTATTCTTTTTCTAGTTGACGCAAAAATACATATTCTAAATATTCATACTCTTGGACTTCTCATGTGTCTTGTATTTTTTTGTAAAAAAGTTCTAATGTTCTATGGTACATAGTCCCAAAAATAGAGTTTTCATTTTCTTCAAATGGATATTTGAATACTGACCTATACAAAAAATCTTTAGGACTTATTAAAAATGTGTTGAGGTCACTCACTGACAGCTTGTAGCGTAAGAAAAACTCTTGTATAAAATTAATTTCCTCATTATTGTGCTTAATAAGCTTGGACTCTTGTAACATTTCTTGAATCATTTCATTTGATTTCTCGTCTTGTGTAGATACAAAATCTACTGCAATACTATCTCAGATTTCTCATAAAAATGGTGATATGAGTTTTACACTTCAAAGTATTGAACTGGGGAAACTTAAATATAATTGTTTTTTTGCTCTCGTGAGTGCAACAAAAAAGAGCCGTCTATCCTCTTGCATTTGCCGTTCTTTATTATGATTTTTTAGTTCAGCGTCACTCAGAATATCCTCTTGGGTAGCTTGAAAACCATTTCAGGCAATACCTGAAGGAAGTGGTATGAGCTCTCTGTTTGATTTAGTATCCCAGTTTCAAGTATATAAGCCTGGAATGAACACATACTCATATTCAAGTCATTTAGAACTGTGAGCAGTGAGAACTTGTACTCAGCTATCATCTCATAGCGAGGTCGTTCTATTTATTCTGTACCCATACTTAAAATATAATTCATATTTATTAATGATTGATCTCAAGGAAATATTATTATTAATTCAAGCCCAAGATTTAATCGTGTGAAAAAGTGAATATACATCTTGTAGATCTTGAAAATTTCACTGAGATTGCACGGTATCAAGAATTTTGAATTCTGATAAAAACCATGAAAGTGCTAAAATAAAATTTCGACGTGAAAACTGTTCTTGTGCCTCTACATATTTTGATATGAATTCATGAATTTTATGTCCTCATTGTACTCAAATAAATTGCAAAGCAGCTGAGTCTGAAAGTACATCAAATAGCTTGAGTTTTGTGTGACCTCTTTTAGAATAATTTTGTCTGTAGAGATACGTATTTATTTTAAGTATATCCATTCCATCTATATCAATTAGACTTGATCTTAGGAGATTTAGAAAATCTGTCTCATAACTATAAGGATCTGATAGTACCTTAAAAAATGTAAAAATCGATTTTACATAATCTGACTCAAGAATATTGCTTTCAAGTTTAGATGTAACAGCAATTTCATGTTCTTTAAGTATATCACCATAAGTTATGACTTCTTTGTTAGAACGTACAATGATAGCAATTTCACTTGCTTGAATTCAAGAACGTAAGAGTGACAAAACTCTTTCAACAACAGAGAGTTTTTCATCTATATCGTCTTTAGTAATACATATACTTGGAACTTCTCTGACTCATCAAGTTTGTGAATCTAATTTTTTACTGAGACCTGGGATTTTGTTTATGAGTCTCTCAGAATTATTTTCTATAAGATTTTCTGCAGCATTAAGTATTCATTGTTGAGATCTGTAGTTTTTGTCTAAAATAATAATCTTAGAGTTTTGATATTTTGTAGTAAACTCAAGCATATTTTCTATATTTGCTCCTTGAAACCTGTAAATAGACTGATCATCATCTCCAACCACCATGATATTTGGAGTCTCTGATACTGAAAGTATTAAATCCACTATTTCATTTTGCGGGTTATTTGTATCTTGATACTCATCTAACATAATATATTGATACACTTCAGCATAATATGTTCGTAATTCATCATCTTCTCTAAACTTTTCAAGGACAAAATTAATCATATCATTAAAATCATAGAGATGTTGATCCCTAAGTTTTGCATTATATATTTCAAAAATTGTCGCAAGTTCCGTAAGCTTCCCTATCTTTTGCTCATGTTCAGCTTCATATTTTTCTATTTTTTTAATTCTTTTATTATTTCGTTTTTCTTCCAACCAAGCAAGTGATTTTTCTGTTTCTTCTTTTATTTTTAGCTTAAATTTTGTAACACTCACTCATTCACGTTTGAGATTATTGAGTGCATTTTTTATAGCCCGCACATAAAACAATGGATCTCCATAACTCATCAAATACTGTAGCTTTTGCTCAGAGAGGAGTGATCCAACTATATCAGAAATGAGCTCTAAACTCTCTATGTCATCTATTGGGGTATCAAGTTTTTCTACTGTAAACTTTTCAGGGAAACTTTTTATAACATCCTGAGCGAAGCTGTGAACCGTTGAAACATACACCTTATACGCGTCACTTCAAATCATTGAGATAAGTCGCTCTCGAATAGCTATCACTCACGCTTCTGTAAAAGTCGTAATCATGATGTTTTCTGGATGTACTCAAGACTTTAGAATAATATTTGCAGTACGCATCCCAATAATCTGGGTCTTCCCTGTTCCAGGTCACGCTATAACCATGACTGGTCCATCAAGTGTATTCACTGCATCTTGTTGCTCTGGATTGAGTTTTCAGTAGTTTAGTTCAAAGGTTTTTGTATCCACAATTGTATAAGCAAAAAAGTATTTCATGTAGTGTAGTGAAATACTTATAAAAGACAATAATTTTTTATATACGATATATATTCAAAATAAAAATATCTCCTGATTAAAGAAGATATTAGTTTTCATATATGTTGAAGGGAGCGCATAAATGCGCTCCCAAATTCAGCCTGCTCGGCCAACTGTTTCTTTTTTCCGAGTATCAAGAGCTTTGCCCGAGATACCAGTTTTAATCGCTGCGTTCTTCATCCGTTGAACCTTGCTCTGTTGCTTAGCTTGTTTCTTCGGGTTTTTTGACACAATCAAACGCGACTTCATATTTAGTCCCTCCTAGACTATTAATCGAGCAATACGAGTTGCCGATGCCCCATACAAATTGTTGAGGTACTATTGATATTAACAATAACAGACTTATTTGTCAAATATTTATTTTAAGTTTAAGAATTATCTTAATTTTATATTATATCAGAGCCTCCATTCACTGCTTCCATCCTCTAATAACCACTTATAAAGTTTTGTATCATCTAGATTATAAGATAATTGTGAAAGTACAGTTTCAGTATTATCAGCAGTGATAAGATAATAATTAAGAGCTGAAATTTGATAGGTAGTTCCATTATTAGTGTAACTAAAAGTTTTTCATTCCACTGTTTCAAATCACACGTTTTGAGCGATAATTTCAGGATTCAAAATAACATTTGAAGAGATATTAAATGTATCTCTAAACACTACTGGATTAAATATTTCATATTTTGATAATTCACCTCTATATTTAGGAACAAGTGCCAGAAGTCATTCATAAATAAATTGTTCTATATCATTTTTACTCGCTGTATAAAATGACTCTGGTAAATCCTCATAATGAAACCTATTTGTATAAAAAATATCCTGAGGTATTTGAAAATACTTATATTCATCACGAGTTTTATTAGCAAGTGCACCTATAGGGTCATCAAAAGTTGGATCATAAAATCTATCTTTATATCTCACCCATGCGTGTCATATATTAGGAAAGTCAGGAGCATCAATGACATATCATTCTATCATTTCAAGGTCATACATTCACGAGTACATCATCATATAGACCATAAGTTTAGAGTATGCAGTACAGACTCAGTCTTTTCTAAAAAATGCTTCACTTCATGAAAATATTTTCATATCATCGAGATCTAAATCTTTTGTGTATTCAACATTATTAAGTACCCAATCATAAATAGTCTCCAGAGCTTCATCGTCAGTTTGTCAGTTTGTTAAAGTCTTCGTAAAAGACTTTATTTTTTTCATATTTTCTGGAATATCTGACTCTAAAAATTTAGCATCTGAAAGAAGATATTTTAAAAATAAATGCTTTTCAGGAATTCAAAAACTCTCAGAATCTGAAATAAGAAGTCTTTTTGTAAACTTTTTTACAAAATTGTATTTTCAAGACTCATCTCTGTACACTAGAATATCTCATATAACACTTCATGAATTTTCAAGTTGTTTCTCAAACACTCCATACCTATCAGGATAGTATTGAAGTGTTGTAAAAATAAAACCACTGTATTTTCAGTTTTCTAACTGAATTTTGTATTCTGGAGTAATAAATGCAAATGCTTGTCCAGAGAGTTCAGAATATGGAATCTTTTTATTTCTAGAATATGACTCTATAAAATGAAAATCGCCATTAGAAGCTTTTATGATTACTCATTTTTTTTGAGAAAGAGTGCTTGCATTACTCGGGAGTATTTTAAAATATGTAGCGTAAGATATCTGAAATATTTCTTTTCAATCAACATACTCTCTATTTGAGTTTACTCAGATATAACTAATCGAATCCTTTTCTAAAAGTCCTGAGACATAACTTGGAAACTCTATATTTTTATCTATATCTTTCAAAATCAGTCGAGTTTTGAGCTCGAGCGAAATTTGAGAATTTTGATTTTGATTTTGAAGAAGCCAATTATCGTAAATAGCTTCATGATTGAGCTCAATTATTTCACTGACAACTTGTGACTTCGTAGAAGATAATTCTCATGTGTAATACTGCGTAAGTCTAGATCTCAATTTTTTTAAAACAATTTCCTGATCTAATAGAGAATAATTTTTCTCAACTTGAGTTATAAATTGAGTATATATATCTTGTGATTGTTGAGTTAATGCAAAAGTGCTGTGAGAGAGTGACACAAAAATACAGAATCAAAAGAGTATCTTACTCAGTAAGATACTCTTTTTTCTAAGAACATTTGATATTTTTATAGAATTTTTGTATTTTTTTGTCATATAATTTTATTTTTAATTGGTGAATAAAGTAGATACCACATAAGCAAAATATCACATACAAATTCAATTTTTGATACAATACCTCAATAATACAGAGGATTCCAATAAGATATTGGAGATTGAAATTGATATAAGCTAAGTGGATAAAATATCCTTGGTCCATCGTCTTGGTGAGTAACTATATCTATAGCTGAGTGAAGCAAACAAGCAATAAAAAACCAGATACATATTATTCAAATTCTCTGATTTATGAAATGTTTTATATACCAAGATATCAGTAAAAACAATATTAAAAGAAATATAGAGTGTAGAAAATTATATGCAAAAATCCACACAGGATTATTAAAATACAAATCATCAAACATCGTCTTAAATACAACACTCATTTCATATCAAAGAAAAAAATGAGCATACATTGTATATACAAGTACGCAAATATAGAGTCCTACATCTGGTGCTATAGCTCATAGCACAAAGCTTTTAGATATATATATGTCATATTTGCTTCTGAAAAATTTTCTTATTCCTAGATGCAGGAGAAAATGTGATGGAGTATTCATACACAAACAAAAAAAAAGCTAATACGTATACTGTATAGCTTTTGATTTTATTACAAAGATTTATTGAGAGACTCTCCAAGAATCATAACTTTTTGCATTTCATATACCATTAATTCGAGTTGGTTCTTCAGAAGGTTTTGTATATTTTGGTGTATAATTATTAGTTGTTGGACTCTTAGGTATTGTTAGATTATTCGTTGTAGGTGTGAGTCCATATATACTTCTAATCTCATTTTCCAAATGAATTATTACGAGATTAAATACATTCACTCGACTTGGATATTGTAATCTTCTTTCTTTCAGTAGAGCTATTTCACGAACAAGAGCTGAAACACGAGTTGCGTCTGTTGAATATTGAGTTTTAATATTTGCAATTATAATTCTACTTGCTGTCAGTGCTGATTGTTGTTCAGAACTCAGTGGAGTATTTGGATTATTTGAAGTTGGAGTATTTGGTTTAGGATTTTGAGTAATTGTTCCAGTTTTTATACTCAAACTTCATGATGCTGTAAATTTAGTGAAAGAATTCTCATCTATAACCGATAATTTGTAATCGAGGTTTGAAGGAACAGTAACATATCTTGTTGATATATCAGCGTATAATTTTGTAGAGAGAGAATTATATTTCAAATTTTGTTGGTATGTCTTTCCATTAATCGTAACAATAGTTGCGTATGAATTAATAGGTTTTTTAGATAAAGCGTACTCTATTCGTACATCAACTTCTTTATCAATAGTATCTAACTCACTAATGATTGTATAATTATTAAATGAAATGTTTTCGTTAAAGGCAAAAATGCTTTGAAATGGCACAATAGCGAGTAAAACTGTAAGAGCTATGAGTATTTTTTTCATATACTTAAATTATTAATAATAAACATAAATTCATAATAGATAAATTACATATATTGTCAAATATAAATACATAATAAAAAAACACCTTCGTACTGAAGGTGTTTTTAGAACTACAATGCAAGCCACATAAAGTAAATTGCGAATGAAGCTAAAAATACTTGTAATAACATAAGAGGAAAACCTAATTTAAGGTATTCTACAAAAGAAAGATGATATTTTTCTTTTTCAAGAAGTCATGCAGCAACGAGATTTGCTGACGCACCTATGAGTGTACCATTCCCTCCAAGACATGCACCAAATGCAAGAGCCCACCATAAGAATGTTGCGTCGATTCCCTGCCCTGTATAAAAGGCTATAAGATTCGCAACTACTGGCAACATTACAGCTGTAAAAGGAATATTATCAAGAAATGCTGAGAATATTGCTGATATCCATAATATTGCTAAAGCACAAATCAGGAGATTATCTCCAAATCTATCTTGTATTTGAAGCGCTACTAAATCAAGTAGACCTGTATGCTCTACAGCACCAACAATCATAAATAGAAATACAAAAAATCAGATAACGAGCCACTCTACATCTCGAGAGAATGTTTCATGAATCCTCATTTCCATCATTTCTTTACTTTGATGACCTCGTCCAAATTTTCTTCTAATAAGTCTATCACGAATCAACATGAGAAATGCAGCTCACATAATAGCAGGAACGGCAGCTGGCATATGAAAGTATCCATGCAAGAAGAAGAATATAATTACAAGAGCTAGTACAAGCAATGATGCAATGAGAAGTTTTCTATGACGTATTTTATACGTCGCTTTCATTTCTTTGAGTGTTTTTTGAAAATCATCAATCTTTTTAACTTGATTCAACTCTTTTCTCATAAAGAGATAGAGTGTAATTGAGATAATTGAAGATATCACAATAATAGGAAATCATAGATTTGCAATAAACTGATTGAAAGAGAGATTAGCATAACTCCCAATCATGATATTTGGTGGATCACCAATAAGGGTTGCTGCACCTCAGAGATTTGAAGCAATAATCATAGGGATTACAAATCTCACTGGATTAATTTCAAATATCTTAGATATTGATATAGCTACAGGAACAATAAGAAAAATTGTAGTAACATTATCTAGAAATGCAGATAGAACAGCCGTTATAACGAAGAATGAAAAAAACAGTAAATGAATATTTCACTTTGAAACTTCAAAGAGTTTCACTGCAAGCCATTCAAATACACGAGTTTGTGAGAGTACTCAAACTATCATCATCATCGATACAAGGAGTGCTATTACTTCTCCATCAATACTGGCAAATGCTCTATCTAAGTCCAAAAATTGTAAAGCTGGAATAAAACTTCCAAAGGTATAATTTAAAAATAGGAGCGAAGCAGCTATAAAAAATACTACCAGGGTTCTATGTACTTTTTCAGTAGCAACGAGTGTTATTACAAGAAACATGACAAGTGTCATAAATATTCCAGATGCAATACTAAATGCTGTTGTTGCATGCTCTGCAGTCGCAGCAATTTCTGTTGCAGCTGAGACTTGAGGAAGATATGAAATTCAAATAATTCACACTCACAAGATCTTTTGTAGAAATCAAAATTTCTGACAGAATTCTTTCATGATTCTTACAGGTAAATAAATTAAAGCCTACCAGTTTTAGTCAAAAAATAAAATGAGTCAAATTTTATGTACTATAAAAAAACTTTGACATAAATTATATTTATATCAAAGTTAATATTTTTTATATTGAAAAAATTATCAAATTCTTCTAAAATCTTTGAGTATTTCATGTTCTATATCCTCTAAAAATTTTATATAAATCTTTGGGGTAATAATCTCTTTTTTAAAAAGATCTTGAATTACTTTTTCTTCAATTTTAAGAAGTGATTTATCTGCTAACTTCGCCTCTAGTGACATAATAGATATATTATGATTTTCCCTAATTTGATCCTTTTTTTCTTGAGCTGATTGATTAAATTCTTCGTATAGATCAATAATTTCATCAAACAAGGAACTATTAAACCCAAACTCAATGGCTTTAAGATGTCGAAGCTCTTTTCAGACTTTTCTAGTAATAATGAGACGCGTT
This sequence comes from Candidatus Gracilibacteria bacterium, assembly GCA_010119145.1. Lineage (NCBI taxonomy): Bacteria > Candidatus Altimarinota > Candidatus Altimarinota bacterium. The sequence continues at coordinate 382,556 of JAACSU010000007.1, read as the reverse complement.
CTGCTTCTTATATATCTATCAGTAAAGTTGTCTCTTCCACCTCTCATTTTTTCTCAAAATCTTTCAAAAATATTAAGTTCATGAGGTTTTTCCCCGTGATCTTTAAGCTGTCTCACTCATTGCTCCACCCTATCTATTTGGCGAGTTATTTTTCCAAGAATTATTTTGAAATTGTATTCATCAACTTCATGATAATGAAAGAGATCTTTAAGATATTGTTTCTCGATTCAAAGTGCGTGAAGAGTAATCGCTTTTTTAATTACAGCAGATGCCTGTTGAGTATTATTAGTAAAGAGTGACTTAATATTTCATATAGATTCTTTGAGAATAGTTTCATATTTTAACCTCAATTCGTGATGTTCTCACTTGTTTATATATCATTTTTCTTCAATACTCGTGAGCTTTTCAAGTACTTTAAGATTCATAAGTATTTTACCTTCTTCGTATTCAAATTCTTCCACTTCATGGAGTTTATCTAGCTTCATTTTTCTCATAAAAAATGATATAGTCGTAGCTTTGATAAAAAGCGTAAACATAATACTTCAGATTGTGATAACAATGATAAAATCTTTGATTGAAAAATCATAATTCCACCCTACTGATTCTTGATACTTTAATAGTAAATCGTATCAAGTCTGACCAGGACCAGGAATGAGATAAACCATCATAACAGCTAGCGCTCATCTAAGACTTCACCATGAAAGAAGATGCTGCCAGGTCATAGGAATATGTTCTTCGAGTTTAAATGTATTAATTATTCAAATAGGGATATAGACACTTATAGCTCTTGCAATCATAACAATCACAATTACTAGAAGAATTGGTGGTATGAATAGAGTAAAATTTATATTTATATCAGAAAGAATGAGACCTAATAAAATAAATACAAGAGAATTCGCTACAAATGCAAAAAATACCCAAAATTTTTCAATAGACTCTTCAACCTTTGGACTTATTTTATAACGACCATAGTTCCCTATCGTAATACCTGCAATCGCAGTTGCAATAACTCAAGATACTTTGAAATGAAAATCTCAAATAACAAGAAAGTGTCCAATAAGTTCCGACAACAGAAATGTTAAATGTGCCATAACAATCGTAAGTCCTATTTCTACTGATTCATCGTTTTTAATTTTTTCTAATATTTTTGAAAACAGAACTCACATAATTAAACCAAATATAAGTCCTCATGAAACCATTGATATAAATGAAAAGAATCATAGAGTCATACTAGCAGGAGTCACCACTCATTGGAGTATAATTCAGAGTATTACAAGAAAAAAAGCTAATGCAGTACCATCATTAAATATACTCTCTCCTTCAAATATAAGTGCCAATCGTCTCGGAGCTCATACTGTTTTAAAAATAGAGAGAACTGCCACTGGATCAGTAGCTGAAATAACGGAACCAAATAATAAACAAATGAGAAACGGTATATGGAGTCCAAACAAAGGAAATAGAAAAAATAGCGCTCAAGCGATTACAAATGCCGACATGAGGAGTCCAAATACAGCAAGCATACCAATAGACCTCCAGTTTGCGAGTAACTGTTTATAATTGATATTATATGCAGATTCAAAAAGTAGAATTGGAAGAAATACATAAAATAATATGTCTGGTGTAAGTTTAAAGTCGTCTATAAATGAAAATAGTGGAAAGTTTGAGAGTGGAACTAAAAGTAGACCAACAAAAACAAGCATAACCGTGTACGGGAAACCTATTTTTTTAGAAAAAATGTAGGTAAATATAGAGATAAGAAGCAAGCTTAAAAGCGACAAAGTCGATGTAATAAATGCTGGGAGAATTAAATGTTCCATATTTTAATAATAGAGATGAATAAAGCTGCATAGTTTTAGTCAGAAGACTAAAAAAGTCAAATCATACTTTGTTTTTATGACTTGACTAAATTGTTTCATCTTATTCTTGAGATGATATAGAACCACTTCCAATTATTTCTTGTGTTCCATCAATAAGTGTTTTTATTTCGATATAGGTTCCACTTGCTTCATCGTATACTCTTTTAATACTCTCAATTTGTTCTTTTCACTTTTCTATAGTTCCTTGCATCTCTTGAGCTTGTCACCTGAATCCATCAATAGTATTTTTTGTAGATTCTACTCCGTCGTTAAATTTATTTTGTACATCACGAGCTCAACTCAGCGTATCTGAGTAGGAGTTTGGCAATACTCAAACATCTGGATTGGTCACTATTGTATCAAATTGCGTCTTTTTTCATCGAATTGATTCACTAAATCATGGCATTCATAACAAGCTATCGATTTTAGCAGTTACACTCGGAAATATAAATATACTCAGAGCATATAAAACTGTCAGTACTACAAACAGCAAGAGTATTTTTTTAATCATTGTTTTCTGTATCTGAAAATAAATCCTCTACTTTAGAATATCTCTTTTGAAGTGTATTTCTTATTTTTGTTATATCTTCATCTTTAATTTGTTGAGCCTTAATGGTTGCTTCTAAATCAGATTGGTCTATTTCAATATTTCAACCAAGTCTTCACTTTAAAGCTGAAAGAGATTTTTGAATTTGTTCAAGCTTTTGGGCATTTACGGGTCACAAGTCCATATGCATAACCTCTGTTTTTGCCATAAAGTGTTTTTTACAACTAGGACAATGCATATCAATATTTACAGTATTTCCAGCTGCTCCAATAATATCAATATTTTTTTCAGAAATATTTTTTCCTCCACAAAACGGACATTTATATGACGAAACAATATTTTCAACCATATTTTTTAACATTCAAAAATTCATTTTTCTTTTTTTACCAAGTAATCAATATTATATTCTATATTTCTTTTGATAGAGTTGTGTAAAAATAGTAGCATAATTCTATAGTTCTTTCAAACTTTTCTCTATTCTTTGAATTGACTTTTCCCTTCAAAGTATGTAGATGAGTTCAAGAGCTCATGGAGAAAAATTCTCAGCAGACAATGCTACTCTAACAGGCCAAAGCACCTGCCCATTTTTCATTTCAGCTTCTTTTATTTTCATGATAAACGTCTCTTTAATACTCTCAGGACTTTCTAAGTCAATATCAGTGTTATTCAGTACATCTAATGATACTTTGAGCGCTTTTTTTACGTCAACAACTGACTCTATTTTCATTTTTGGATTTAAATACATATCTATTTCTATTGATTTGATATCATTATAGAGGAAATGAGTGAGCTCTTTATAGTCTGAAAGTTTTTTGAGTCTCGTTTGAAGCTCAGCAAGTATTTTACAATTATACTCAACTGGAAATTCTGAAATCTTTTCTAAAAATACTTTGTCATAACGGTTCAAATATGTTTCTAACTTATTCCATAATTTTTGTGTGTCGTAATGTTTAATATAATGAGCATTAAATCACTCCATTCTTTCTTCTTCAAACACAGCTCCAGCTCGATGTACGTCTGAGAGTTTAAATCGTTCTATAAGCTCTGTAACAGTAAAATATTCTTCTGTTGTTTTTGGATTCCAACCAAGGAGTGCAATATAGTTCAGTATAGCTTCAGTGAGAAATCACTTTTCTAAAAAGTTCTCAACTGCGACATCACCTGTTCTCTTTGATAGTTTTTTTCATCCGGCTCAAAGCAGAGGAGGTACATGAGAAAATCGAGGCATTTCCCATCCGAATGCTTGATACAAGAGTACATGTTTTGGTGTTGATGGAATCCACTCATCTCCTCGAATAATATCTGTCACCTCCATAAGATGATCATCAACCACTACCGCAAAATGATAGGTCGGGAAACCATCTGTTTTCATAAGAACTTGTTCATCTATATCTTTACTTGGAATAGTAATTGTACCACGAATTCCATCTTCAAAAGATATTTCTACATTTTCAGGTACTTTCAGTCGAATGGTGAAATCGCTTCACGCATCGAGTTGAGCCTTAGTTTCCTCAGCTGTGTGATATCGACACATTTTATCATATTTTGTTGGAAGTCATAGAGACTGTTGTTCTTCTCTGAGAGCCGTAAGCCTCTCACTACTACAAAAACAATAATATGCTTTATCATCAGCAATAAGTTCTTTAATATACTTTTGATAAATATCCAATCTTTCAGATTGAAGGTACGGACCATGATTACCTGGATTATTTGGTCCCTCATCAGCAATAAGTCAGACTGAAGCAAGCACATTCATCATGTTTTCAATACTCCCCTCTACATATCTACTTCGATCAGTATCCTCTATTCGAAGTAAAAATTTTCAGTCATTTTGTTTCGTATACAGGTAGTTGTATAACACAGTTCTTAAACTTCAAATATGTACATATCCTGTCGGGCTCGGGGCAAAACGTGTTACTATGGTCATCTTGGCTTGTTAATTTCTAAGTATTCTTTGTATAGTATAAAAAAAACTAAGATTTTTTCAAGAAGCTTTTATTCAAAACAAAACAGTTCTTTTAAAAATATTTATTCAATAAATTAATGCTAGTCAAATGTATTTTATACAACTCTCTCTTGAGAATTCATTTTTTATGATATACTAGATGGACTTACTATACATTAAAATAATCAATGGCTAAACAAATAGAATCAAAATTATCGCAAAGAAGTATTATCTCAACTCTAATTCCAACTGTTATAGATAAAGTTGGGGGGCAAGAACGAGCCTATGACATCTATTCTAGACTTTTGGAGGATAGAGTGATCTTTCTTGGAGAATGAATCGACAGTGCCGTAGCAAATACTGTTATAGCTCAATTATTATTCTTAGAAAAACAAGACCCGAAAGCAGGAATTACTCTGTACGTAAACTCACCAGGATGACACGTAACAGCAGGTCTTGCAATCTACGATACGATGCAATATATAAAATGTCCTGTTACAACCGTAGCTATGGGACTTGCTGCGAGTATGGGGTCAATCATACTTGCTGGTGGAGAAACTGGCAAGAGATATGCTCTACCTCACGCTGAAATTATGATACACCAACCACTTGGTGGAGCAGAAGGTCAGGCTACAGATATTATGCTTGCAGCACGACATATAGAAAAAACAGGGAAAATTCTCTATAAAATATTAGCAAAACATACAGGTCAAACTCTCGAACAAATCGAAAAGGATTGTGACAGAGATAACTTTATGACTGCAGAAGATGCACTCAAGTATGGTCTCATCGACAAAATAATTAAAAACTAAATCTAAAAAATAAAGAGGAATCAAATTGATTCCTCTTTATTTTTTACCATACACTTCAAGAAGTTGGTGGAGAGAATATTCTCATTGAAGAGATTTATAAAAACTTGTAGCCGTTGGAGTTCCTGAAGCGAGAACAAGAGGTATATGTCCTATGCTTGAAATCTTTTCTGCGACATCTTTCGTAGAGTATCTTGGAGCTGAATCAGAAATATAACTTTGATCGTGTTCTTCATCCATTATTATCGTCCCCAAATTTGAGTAGGGATAAAATAGAGCACTTCTTGTCCCTATAACGATTTTCGCATTTCCTGAATATATATCTATCCAGAATTGCGTTTTTTTCGCTGCACTGACTCAAGAATGTAGTGAAATAACCTGTGTACCGAAAACTTCCATTATTCTTTCGCTTATCTGACTTGTTAAGATTATTTCTGGAATCAGTAAGAGTGTTTGTTTTCAAGTTTTGAGATTATCCTCAATAAGTTTCATATAAATCTGAGTTTTTCCACTTCATGTAACCCCGTATAAGAGATGCCTGAGTGAAGCTCCATTTGAAATCGATTTGTATATTTCAGCTTGTTTTTCTGAAAGAGATATTGTATTTTCTCTAGTATAACTGTATTGCTTGGGATTCACTTTAAAGATAGTTTCTTTTTTTATTTTTTCAATGAGATTCGTAGGGAAAAATAAAGAAACCACATTGTGAATCGCAACAATATAATATCGGGCTATAAATGCTATGATCTCACACTGTAGTTCTGAGAGATTAAAATTTACATCAATTATTTGAACAATTTCTTTTATAGCACTCGCATCATAGCTCTCATCCAGTTCCCAGATTTCTTCATAACATACAGCTAATTGAGTAGATTTTTGAAATGGCACTTCTACCAATATTCAAGTGTGTATTTTGGATTTTAAGTCCTCAGGTACACTATATACCAAACCATACTCGTCAAAACTTCTAGTTAGTGGAAATACTCTATAATACATATTAATTTAATATTTGGATACGAGAAAGAGGGATTCACATCTCCGTCGCTGCTTGAAAAATAAATTCTTGATTATCAGTTTTTTTAAGTGTTTGCTCGGCAATCTGAGTTTTTGTTTGAACGCTCAGAACATCTCACTCTAAACTCACGTGTGAGCCACGCAAACTCATACTAGCAGCTGCTTTAGCTCATTTTTTCTTCATTTCTACAATGAGCCCCTCTATATCAAATCAACTTCCTGACGATATATGACTTTTTGGAGACGAGATTTTAGCATTATTCACTTCTTGATTATTTCAAAAGATATCCTTGGCAGCTTCTACCAGATTTTCTTTAGATTGAGTTATTTCTGGAGTATTTTTTGTTTCGGCCTGCTTGTCTATTTGTGTGACAACAAGTGGAATTTTTCATGCAACTTTTTCTTCGTGACGTTCTCACAAATAATCAACCGTATTTAATATTTTTAAAAGAGCTATTTTTAGAGTTAGAGATTCGTCAAAACTATGTTTTGATTGCTGAAGTCAAGTATGTAAGATATCGAGCATATCAATATTTCGACTAATATCATTTCATTTTTTGAGTTCCTCTATACTGTCAGTTTGCAAGAGTTGTATTATTGTTTTTATAAAATTCTTAAGGTTTTTTCCTTCATTTTTATATCATTCAAAATCACTCAAAGCAGAAATATCTTTATGCAGAAGTTTTTGTAAAAATTCCTGTTGTTCTTGCTTTGATAATATTCAGAGTGTTTCTTTTATATACTCGTATGAGATAGTTCAGCCTACAATAAGTTGCTCAAATAAACTGACCGCATTTCTCATCGCTCATTCTGAACTCTCAGCAACATAATGATAACTCGCTTCATCCACCACAATCCCTTCTTTCGATGCTATATAACTGAGTCGCTCTTTAATGTCAGCTTCTGAAAAGTTCTTGAAATCATATCTTTGGCATCGAGATAAAATAGTATCTGGAACTTTATGAATGTCTGTTGTGGCTAAAATAAATTTGATATGTGCAGGTGGTTCTTCGAGTATTTTCAAAAGTGCATTAAATGCTCATTTTGAAAGCATATGTACTTCATCAATAATATATATTTTGTATTTTGTATGGGTTGGTTGGAACTGAGCTTTTTCAATGATTTCTCTGATATTATCAACTCACGTATGACTCGCAGCATCTATTTCAATAATATCAATCAGTGAGTTATTACCAAAAGCAACACAGGTTTCACATACACCACAAGGATCTCCATCTATTGGGTTTTCACAGTTAATAGCTTTTGCGAATATTCGAGCTGTAGAGGTCTTACCTGTCCCCCGTGGTCACGTGAAAATATAAGCACCAACTGTTTTATCCTCAGATATTGCTGTTTTGAGTGTCTTTTTTATAAACTCTTGTCCTGTTAAGTCAGAAAATGTAAGTGGTCTATATTTGAGGTAGAGTGCCATAAATGGATTATTGTATTATTGTATTATCATCTATTTCTTTCAACATATTTTCAACTATGGTTCTTTCATGCCATTCTACTGCTCCTGCATTGGTGAGCATAGCGTGTTCATCTCATTTCCCTGCTATAAGAATAATATCTCCTGGCTTGGCCGTTACAAGTGCCGTTCTTATGGCTTCTCTCCGATCGACTATTATCCAAAAATCTTCTCCTTGCTTTCTATCAATTCCTGGAAGTATGTCTTTGATGATTTTATGAGGATTTTCTGTATAGTCATCATCTTGAGTCACGATAACAACATCTGAGAGTTTCGATACGACTTGTCCCATAATTGGTCGCTTGCTCGTATCTCGGTCACCAGTACATCCAAATACCGTAATAATTCTTCCTTCTCATTTCATTTCTCACAATGTCTCAAGTACATTTTCAAGTGCATCAGCTGTATGGGCATAGTCTATAAATACCGAAAATCATTCGTTTGATTTTACTTGTTCCATTCTTCCTGGAATCGTTTTTACTTCTGAGATTATTTTCGCAATAGTATCGCGCTCAATTCAAAGAGAAGCAAATACTCAAATAGCTGCGAGTATATTAGAAACATTGAAGTTTCATCTCAGTTGTGTCTTAATTTGTATATTTTTTCCAGGCATAGTTACGAGGAAATCCATGGATTCTTGAGTATTCACTATATTACTTGCTCTAATATTTGCATCATAAGACAATCCATAAGTAAACAAAGAATCATAGGTTTCAGCGAGAAATACATCTTTGTACGCACTCTCCATATTAATAATTCCTGTTTTTTTCACTCAAGTTTTTCTTTTGTAATACATGAGATTCTTAAATATTTTGAGTTTAGTTTGTACATAATCATCCATCGTTCGATGGAGGTCGAGGTGATCTTGTGTGATATTTGTAAGAACTGAAATATCATAATTAATCCCCCAGTTTCTATGCATTTTAATTCCATGACTTGCTGTCTCTATAATTGCGATTTCACAACCAATTTTTTTAGCTTCTGCGAGCCATTTTTGGAGTTCAAAGGCATCTGGAGAAGTCATTTTAGAGTTATTGGTAAATTCCTTGTCTCACAGAATGATATTTACTGTTGTATACATGAAAATATTTTTTCCATTCGCTCTGAGTCACGCTGCTATAATATTAGAGGTAGTTGTTTTTCCATTGGTTCATGTCACTCAAATAATAGTCATATCTCTTGAAGGAAATCAATATGTTATATTAGCAGCAACAGCTCTAAAAAAGTGATATCCTAATCTAAACGGATTATCAAGTGAAACAAGAGATTTAAGTTTCTGTAACATGGTCAAAAGTTATGATGTATAGTCTCAGTATACAATAAAAATAGTATGATTCAAGCTTGTATTTAGCGAACTTCAAAATAGAAATCTTCTTCTAAATTTGGATATGAAAATCTCTCACCATCAACTTCAATTATCATATCATATTGATTGATTCACGGTTGTTTGTAAAATGTGTAACTATATGGTTTACAAGTAGGATTTTCTAAGACATAATTCAGAGTATTATAACTTGTTTGAGTAAGCTCTGTTTGAGTAAAATACTCTACTCATTTCCTACTTCAATAATCTACAACTGCCACGTCATTTTGTGGAATTATCTGAGATTTTGAAGGGAGAATCATCCTTACAAATTGTCTATTTCTCGCTACTCCTTGAATTTGTAAAATATCTGGGGATTCTACTTCAAATTCTGAAATAAGCCCTTCCAAATATTCTCGTTTTCGTTTTCATATATCATGAGTATTTTCTACAGTCATCTCTACATCAAACGAACAGTCAAGTCCCGTTGTCACTTTATGAATAAATTTTCTTTTCATATATCTGTCAGACTTATTTCAAGAGAGAGAGGTATAGACTGGATACACAAAATCTAAACTAGAATCATAATCAATATTTCAACTTAGCCCCATCTCAGCTAAAAAGTTGCGTGCTTCATTATCAAAACTATATACCATGATATCTCTGCTTTTTGTATCGTGAATGAGTGACTGCATATAATCGAAATACTTAGCATCAGTTTGAAGCTTTTGTCAAAAAACTTCAATGAAATCAAAAAGTACTTGTTTTGGAGTTCAGAGCGTTCCTTCTTGGAAATTTTTTCATTCTACCACAAGTGACATTATTTCTGAGAAGTTATCAGCTGTTATATCCCTCTTCAGCTCATCAAAATACACTGGACCAGTGAGTTCTAAAAGATGGAGAAGTATATTTTGATTTATGTACACAATTCCATCAATAGGTATTCAGGCTCTATCAGTAAAAAACTTAATTGCTTCAGATGAATCCTTGAGATTCACATAATAGTTCGCATCTCTGAGTCAAAATGTGTCAGTCAGTTCATTAATTCACTTAGGAGCCGGAAGTCTCTCATAATCTGAGCTTTTGAGATCCCACTCTATCGCATAAACATCCTTTTTTTGGAAAAGTTGTACCTTTCATCGAAATATTTCAAGGAGTCACATACTTCACATAAAACCTCAGGTAGGTCGAATCTCATCAGCATTTTGAAATACAATCAGATATCTTTTTCTCTCCTCATGACCAAGCATAGTGAGAAATGTAGTATAATTTTTATTGAGTGCTCAGAGGTATCATAATAGTGAAGTAATATTCTTGATATTTGCATCTCGCTTTGATTGTAAATCAGGAGTTGGGAGCCAAGATATAGCATCATAATGATAGAGTGCTGATTTGAGAGACGTTTCTATACTTAAAAGCTCAGGAGATACATTTACAAATAATTGACTAAAGTAGATGTTTGAAAAACTCTTCTCATCAATGAATCATCGTGTCTTTGTATAGAGAGCTAACATATCATCTAGTGCCTTTGAAAGATATCTTCATCAAGCAATTACATGGTCTACTGAGTTAATTTGTGAACCTGGAAAAAGAGAAAATGGACTAAAAAAAGTATCAGCAATAAGGAGATCAAAACGTGAATTATTTACTTTTTTTTGAATTTCTCAGAGACTCAGTTCTCACTCCTTTATATCTATTAGTTTCTGGTATCCAGCATTCACTCTGTTTTCTACAAGGGCCTTATCTAAAAAACCAAGTCAAACAAGTATAAGAAGTGAAGCAATGACTACACTAGCAATTCAATATACTCAAAGACTCTTTATTCTTCTTCTCAGGAGAAGCACATAGGGGGTAGGATTTTTATTTTTCTTTGGTGAAAGAATGATAGCATCTTTACTGGAGTTTAAAATCGATTTTATATGTGACATCACATCAGGTTTTGACTTTTCAAGCGCATCAAATTTAATACTTTTTTTATAAGTATTTTTCTTTTTCTCCACACCAATTTCACGCTTTGATCCAATATTGAGAATTGATTTTTCTCAAGGAGAAATATCTAAAAGTGATTCCCCTTTTATTTCATCAACTTTAGGCTCAAGTTCTTCAATAGAATGCTCAAGGTGAACTTCATTTTTATCTTGAGAATTTTTTAAATCTTTGAGTGTGTTCACAGTTTTTTAAGTGTGCAGATAAATGTTTATTTTTATTGTAAGTAGATTCGATTTTTTTCAAAGTGTTTTTTTTGTATCTTAGCTTGTTATATTCAGTAAAATAGTAGATTTATTTAAAAAAATATGATATCTTTTATACATATATAGTTTTTAACCATTTTTATGGAAGTAGAACAAACATTTTTAAAACTTTTAGAGTACGTTGAATATAACAATCTCTCAGATATTCACTTTGCTACCTTAAGTCACCCAATGGTGAGAGAAAGTAATGGTGATATAGTAAGCGTTTGAGAGTTTACTCTTGGAGATGAAACTATTGTTTTTGATATTTTAAACGCAGAATCTATAGACATTATAATAAAAAAAATACTTACCCCTGAACAATATATAGTTTTTCAATCTGAAAATGAGATTGATGTGTCATATATTGGATCAATCACTAGTAGATTTCGTGTGAACTGCTTTAAAGATAGTAAATGATATTCAATAGCTATGAGAAGTATTCCTCAAGATATTCCAACCTTAGAATCCTTATGACTCGGGCAACAAGTTAAAGATATGTGCTCAAAAAGTAAATGACTCATTCTCCTTACTTGACCCACTTGAACATGAAAATCCACAAATCTTGCTGCAATGATTAATTACATAAATACTGAATTTAAAAAACATATTATTACAATAGAAGATCCAATCGAGTTTGTATTTGAAAATAAACAAAGTCTTGTCTCTCAGCGAGAAGTAGGAATGCATACAACAAGTTTTGCTAGAGCTATGAAGTCGTGTCTCAGAGAAGATCCAGATGTCATAGTAATATGAGAGATGAGAGATCCTGATACAATCAAAACAGCTATTACTTTAGCCGAGACAGGTCATCTCGTTATTTCTACACTTCATACGAATGATACCGTTCAGACAGTGGATAGAATTATAGATGTGTTTCCAGCAGAACAACAAGATCAAATCCGTATGCAACTTGCTATGAGTTTGGTGTGAGTTATCGCTCAACGACTCATCCCACGTAGTGATAAGGATGCCAGAATCGCTTCTAGAGAAATACTCCTCAATAATGATGCTGTAAGAAATCTTATCATTTCTTGAAAATCACACCAATTATATTCAGTTATAGAAATAGGCCAAAAACAAGGAATGGTTCTTATGGATCATTATCTTGCGGCACTCTATAAAAAATGATTTATATCTCTAGATAGTTTTAAAGCCTATGTTAGAGATAGTGAGAATATTGATTATCTATTACAATAAAAAATGTTAGATATACAAAATATTACATCATCTTGATTTTTTGAACATCTATCACTTGCATCGTGAGAGTATTTATTTCATGAATGAGATATAGACGGAAGACTCTATATAGTGTTGCAATGAGAACTTGAAATACAAAAAAGTATTATAACTCAAGTCTGACAATTTAAATCCCTCGGAAAGATACACTCTTGAGATATTCTGTGAGAATCTGCTCTCATCGAAACAAAAGCAAAAGAAGTGAGTATTCAATCTACAATAGATACTGAAATACTTTTTATAGATGTAGCAAAAAATTATAAAAAATTTACACTCCAGTATCCACTTTTATCAGAAAATATTCTTCTCTACATTATTGAGCTCAATAACCAAAGATTATTACAGTCAAACAACGAGATTACGACGAACTATGAAATATCTACCGTTATTTCTCAAATGAAATACATAAATTCTCGCTCAGTTTATACTCTTTTAGATACTATTGAACATGTACTGTGAGTAGAACAAATAATGTTTGTTGAAAAAAATCAAGCATTAAGAGATACCTATATTCTCAAATATGATTCACTTAGTGAGAAAAAAATAAAAAATACGGTTTTAAACATAAAAAGTAATCAACTTACTTTAGATACACTCAAACAAGAAAATATTGAGATGAAAGTACATACTCTATTGACTCCTCTCATCCTCTGAGATATATATTATGGATATATTGTCATATCCAGATCTCAAAAAAAGTTTAATGAAAACGAAGAAAAAATACTACAAAATATTGCAACGAGTTTGGTTGGAGTTATACGTCAAAAAGGAATACAAACTGAGCAAAAAAATATTAAATCACTGAGAAATTCGTTTTAAAATTCTGTTATAGTCTCAAATTCACAAAAAATCTTTTGCATTTTAACTTGATTCTCTCATAATTGTTTTTGAGATAAAAAAGTTGTTACTCATGTTACAAGCATTACAGTATATATTTCGTCTCATATTTTACATTTTTACTATATATATAGTATGGAAACGAAAAAACTTTTCGTAGGAAGCCTTTCATGGGGTTTAACATGGCAAGATCTTAAGGAAGCTTTTGGTCAACACGGTGAAGTAGTATACACTAAAGTTATTACTGATCGAGAAACTGGAAGATCTAAAGGATTCGGATTCGTAGAATTCGCTTCAGTAGAAGAAGCTGCTGCAGCTAAAGAAGCTATGGACGGTGCTGAACTTGATGGTCGAGCTATCAAAGTTGATTTCGCTGAAGAAAAACCAAGAGATTAATTCACAAAAAAAATAAAAGTACTGATGTATATCAGTACTTTTTTTGTGTTTATAATAATTTTGGCTCTATAAGCTATGTTGTTTGATGAAATACAGTTATCTACACACTTAAATCACAATTTATCTACGATTCTCATACAAGCAGTCATTAATATAAGTTATGTATTTTAATTTTCCTAATAAAAAAACATTATGAATACAAAGAAAAAAATAGTATCTGGATTATTAGCTGCTGCATTTGCAGTATCACTCAGTCCATCTGTAACTTTTGCTGACCATTGAGCAAATCTTGACCAACAAACTCTAAAAATATCAGAAAAGTTTGTTGCTAAGTACGCTGGATATGATCTAGAAAAAAGAATGAAGATGAATGATAGAATATCTGAGCTTGTTCTCAAACTATCACAATCTAAAGGTAATTCTGCTACTAAAATAAAGGATTCAAAATGAAAAGAAATTTCTGCTACTAAGTCCCAAAGAGATAGACTCGTTAATGCATTAACATATATTGATATCGAACTAGATAACTTTGATATGACAGTTAACTCTGGACAAAGTGCTGCAGTTGACCTCAATGTTACACTTCAAAGTTTACTGAAAGAACACGTAAACTTATCTCTTAATGTATTACGAAGTGCGTATGATGGAAATGCAGAGCTTGGAGCTTCACTTAAAGAACTTGACGATAATACTGCTGATCTTGGAGCTACCATTGGTTCAGTCTATGGAGCTGAAGCTGAAGCTAGATTTTTAGAAATTTGGAGAGCACATATTGGATTCTTCGCAGACCAAACTACTGGCCTTAAAACAAATGACGATGAAATAGTAGCAAAAGCAGAAAGAGATCTCGTTCAATATCAAGATGATATTTCAGATTTCTTCTCTGGAGCTATTCCATTAGTTATGAAAGAAACAATCGTTGCCGGTTCAGGGGTTCATGCTAAATTACTTGGTGATTCAATGAAAGCATATGATAAAGGTGATTATGCTGAGGCATATAGATTACAAGCTGAAGCTGATACACAAATTGAATGAGTAGCTGATTTACTATCAAAAGGAATAGTTGCACAATTTCCAGCTAAATTCAGTACATATAACGTTGAAGATCAATCTAAAGCTCTTACAAGTAAAGCTGCTGTCTTAAGATTAGAGCTCAATGACTTACTTCGAGAACATGTAAATGTCTCGCTTAATGTACTTAGAAATGCTTATAGTGGTACAGAAGATTTTGATGAATCTCTTGCTGCTTTAGATGTTAATACAGTAGAACTTGCTGCAACAGTTGGTTCAGTATATGGAGCAGATGCAGAAGCTGCATTTCTCAAAATTTGGAGAGACCATATTGGATTCTTTGCTCAACATACAACAGGATTAGCTACAGATGATGCAGAATTAACTGCATTAGGAATAGCAAATCTTAAAGATTATCAACAATCTATAGGAGACTTCTTCTCAGGAGCAGTACCATTTATTATGAAATCTACAGTTGTAGCTGGTTCAGGTGAACATGCTAGACTCTTACTTGAATCTATGGAAGCATTTGATAAAGGTGACTATGCTACTGCATATGAACTTCAAACTCAAGCAGATGAACAAATTAGTGGAATAGCTAATTTACTTGCTATGGGTATAACTATGCAATTTCCTGAAAAATTTGCAGAAACTAAATAATTACAGTTAATTATTAAAAAAAGAAACACTTTACGGTGTTTCTTTTTTTTTCGTATAAATACTGTATGAGTATGATTTTTATCTAAATTATAAATTTCATTATATAAAATTTTTAGTTATATTTATGAATATATTAATCCTAGCTTCAACACACATGTTTCACAAAATTCTTATGAGTTCCCTCTTATTTCTATGATTACTTTTAAGCATGTCATCATCATATGCTGCTAGTATAGCTGGAACTTTAAGTATTAAAGAATCTGAGCTTAGATTTATAGATTTTTCTCGATATTCAGAAGTAGAAGAGCTTTTTGATACAGGGGAACTTATCATTGATTTTGAATCTCAAACACAAACTAAGCTCAATAAAAATTGAAAAGTTTTACAATTTGAGAGTCCAAACTGAGATCATAGTGGAACGTGAGTCATTTCTGTTGCTTATAAAAATATTCAAAGAAAAATCTTGGTTGATATTAATATCAAACAGGAGTCCACTACATCCCTCATTTCTCAACGTTCATCATCGGATTTTTCAAATATAAAAGATTACAACATTTTTTCTAAAATGCCCTATCATCGACTCCAGGAAAGATCTCTCTCATGTGAATCATCAGCTACCTCAGATGTACTATCATATTTAATGAGTAGCAAAGTAACAGAGTTATCAGTAATAGAAAAGCTTTGAAAAAGTGATTTTTACAACAAACTTCCAGTAAAGCGTGACGTATGAACTGTTTGGTGAAACCCAAATAAGTGATTTGTAGGATATATCAACTCAACATCTTGAGTGACAGCGAAACAAAAACTTATGACTTGATATGGTGTTTATGAAGCTCCAATAGCATGAGTGTATAACGACTATTGATTTAAAACTAATATTATAAATTGAGAGAACCACACTGAGAATTATTGAGAAACAGAGCAACTCACTCAAATATTAACAGAACTGGCTTCTGGAAATATGGTACAACTTTGGTGAGACTGGTGTACCATTCCAAAATATGAAGATGGTGATATATCAAATCTCAGTATAACTAATTCAAAAGCACGAAATTGAGAAATAAGTGGTAAAAATGAATGTTATAATGTCTTACAAGACAGAACTCTTAATTGGTCGTATGTAAATGAAGTTGGGGAATATATTTCTCATGAATGACTTGATGGTCAACACGCTTTTATACTCTTAGGATGGAAGTGAGATATAACTAATCCCAGTCATGTGAGAGTTTGGGACACCAACACATGATATCATGAGTATCAGACTATTGAATGGCTTAGAAAATGGAAAGCTATGGATTACAGAACTGTAATTATAGAAAGTATTCAAAAAAGTAAGACTTAGGTCTTACTTTTTTTATTATTATCTAGAATGGAAGATCTTCAACTGATACTTCATCTGTATTTGAGTTATTACTTTGAGAATTTCCAGAATTATTATTTGAATTTTCATTGTCTCTCGACTCTGGTGACCATTCATTAAGAGTGAAATAATGAGTATCTCCATATTGTCCTGGTTCTTTTCTCTTGCTCATCGTCATATTTACGTATCATTTTTCATTTGCGAATGCTTGAAGTTTTTCAATATTTACCGAAATATTGAAAAATTCTCAAAATTGTCCATTTACAGCCTTGCAGCTCGTCCCATCTATATACGTTTTTGCCATTTCAAGTATTATTAATTGCTATATTTAGTATACGAGATTATGTATTTTTTTTAAGATAAATCAATTTTTTTCCATTATCTTTTGCATTTTAAATGAAAAATATTAGAATAATGCTCGATTAGTTAAGAGTAAAATTTTAATTGATACACATTTAATTTTTTGACTCTATAAATATGGAAGGTACAATAAAGGTTCTCAAAGCAGGTTTTGGTTTCATAACTGCAGAAGGACAATCAGGTGATATGTTTTTTCACGCTAAGAACTTAGTAGGAATGGAATTTGACTCTCTTCAAGAAGGGATGACAGTTCGATACGAAGTTGGTGAAGGAAATAACGGTAAAGAACAAGCTCTCAATGTAGAAGTTGTTCAAGATTAATTTTCACCCGAAAATACAAAAAAGGCATTGAAATTCAATGCCTTTTTTGTATGCTTACATATATACTTTCTAAACAAATATTATGAAATATCTTATGAGTGTATTTTTACTTGCTAGTATAATATTTATTACTTGATGTAATAATAATGACCCGGAAAAATCAGTTAGTACGAAAAGCAATGGAAGCTGAGAGATTGAAAATAAAGGAATTAACGAAAATAAGTGAAACTTACAAGAAGAAAATAAAAGTGTAAACCAAGACGATATTACTATAAGTCCATGGATAGAATGACTTGATACACCTTGGGAACTCGTATTTGTTGATAGTGATACAGCTCTTGTCACTCAAAGAAGATGAGTAATATCTATTATAAAAAATTGAGTCCTTCAGAGTGATCCATACTGGGAAGCTCCAAGTACAGAGTTTTGAGAGTGAGGACTTATGTGACTTGAAAAAGACCCAAATTATGAAAATAATTGATTTCTTTATACGATGTATGGAACAGACAAAGATACCAATATCGACTGATATATTACAAAAGTAGTAAGACTCAAAGAAAATTCTGCTGGAGAATTAGAAATCAATAAAATACTCATTGATAATATTCCTGCTGCGAAATATCATGATTGAGGAAGAATCAAGTTTGGTCCAGATGATAAGCTCTATATCACTACTTGAGATGCTACTAATCCTGATTTAGCTCAAGACCTCAATTCCCTCGCTGGAAAAATACTCAGAATTAATTCTGACTGAAGCATTCCAAACGACAATCCATTTGAAAACTCACCAGTTTATTCATATGGTCACCGGAATCCCCAAGGACTCGCTTGGAACGAAGCATGAGACTTATTTATGTCAACGCATGGACCAAGTGGAGAGTTTGGACTCACGGCAAAGGATCGAGTAGATTATATCACAGCTTGAACAAACTACGGGTGGCCTGAAGCTTATGGACCTGACCAATGATTTCCTAATCCTCTTGCCTATTGGCCTGATACAGCAACACCTCCAGGATGAATGGTATTTTGGAATGAAAGTCTCTATGTTGCAACGATGAACTCAGAAACACTCGTCAAACTTGATATCGAGAATTCTCAAGAAACGTATAAACTCATTAACGAAGAGAGGTGGTTTGAGTGAGAATATGGAAGACTCAGAAATATAATAGAGTGACCCGATAATAATCTGTATCTCATGACTACGAACGCTGATGGAAGAGGGAGTATTTGACCGTGAAAAGATATAATATATAAAGTCAGTATTAAATAATAATTTAAATAGTAACTTACTAATGTCATACATTTTAAGTATAAAATATATATGCTTTATTTATTAATTATTACTTATGTCGCACACTACAAATAATTGAAAATGGAATACATATTCAAAAAGAGTTCAAGAAGAATATCCTGAAATCAATCATGACGAACTTCATGCAACTGAGGGATGGTATGATAAGATGGCTCACCTACTCATGGAAAAATATGGAATGACTCATGATGAAGCAATGGAAAAAACAAAAGAAATTGCTGAAGATGTAGATTACGATGAAAACGAAGTTGATAATGATAAAATTAGATCATTTAAACTCGATACAAATCCTAATCACACTGGTGAGATGACTGATATATTATAATATTTCATACATAAAAAAATACTTTCAATATTGAAAGTATTTTTTTATGTAGTTTTTTAATATGTATGCTTTTTATCTTTCATTCTCACATGAGGATTGTCATCACTATGATCATCTTGATCATCGGCTTCGACGAGCTCATTATGAGAAAGTATAAATTCTTCTCCAGAATCTTGTTCTATAAGATATGCTGGAGCATCAATAGTTGGATTTCTGTGAAATTCTTGTCCTTCTATTGTTCGGGTAAATTCTTCTATAAATACATCTACGATTCTCCCTCTCATTTTTTCATTATCATGTCTCATCCAATTCACATACTCCCCTTTTTGTAAATTTTTCATATATGTTGTATTAAAAAATATAATACTTTAAATATAAGCAAGAGATGTATGAGAAGTGAAAATAATAAATGAAATAGATTATTTTAAAATTATTATTATAATTAAGAACAAATTATTGCTAGTTAGTTTAATATAAATGTGAGATTGTAATCTCTAAACTTTATTTTGAGTCATAACGTAGTGCTCTATGAACAAAGAATATTTCAATTTTTGTTTTTTTTGTTTTCTGATTTATTAAATGAGTTACTAAAATTCGAGAATACGGGCTAAATACATACTCCGCATAACATATTTTTATTTGAATGTAACTATTACAAGAATGAAAATTACAATATTGATTCCAGCATACAATGAAGAACAAACTATTAAAGATAGTGTTTTATCTTGTTTACATCAAACAAAGAAAGCGCATCATATAATAGTAGTGGATGACTGAAGTACTGATAAAACAGGTGAAATATTAGATTCATTCTGAGACACCATAACTGTATTACATTTAAGTAAAAATACGTGAAATAAAAGTATTGCTCAACAAGTTGGATTAAAACAGATAAAAGATAAAGTTTTTATAGCGACGGATGCTGATACGATACTAGATATAAATTTTGTGAAAGAGATAGAAAAATCCTTTAGAATTGATAGAAAAATAGTTGCTGTATGTGGCTATGTTAAAAGTATAAAAAATAATTGGCTAACAGCCTGTAGAGAGCTTGAATATATTATATGACAAGATTTACATAAATCAGCCCAATCTCATGTAAATTCTATTCTTATACTTCCCTGATGCTGTACAGCTTACAAAACAAAATTTTTTAAAAAACATATAACTTTTGATCATGATACGATAGCTGAAGATTTAGATTTTTCTTATAAAATTAACAATTACAAGAAAAGTAGATATATCAATTTTAATAAACATGCAATCGTTTACACCCAAGATCCAAATACAATTTATCAATATATTCATCAGTTACGCAGATGGGCTGGATGATGATGGCAAAATTTAAGAAAACATGTCCCAAACGTTAATAAATTGCCATTTATATTTGAAATAGCTATTTTGTATTTAGAATGAATTATTTATTCTATAATAATATTTATATTACCTTTTATAAATTTAAGATTATATCTAGTATTATTATTACTCTTCTTTATATATTCGATATCATTAGGAATATATGGAGCCATAACAAGAAAAAGAATTGATTTATTTTTTTATTCATTCTTTTTAATCATTCCAACAACTATTAATTCTTATATTTTTTTATCAGAATTTTATAAGCAAATAATTAGAAATCAAAAAATTTTAATTTGGTTTAAGCCACAAAGAAGAAAAATGTAATTTAGTACTAATTTAAATTATTATGAATTTCAATTGAGCTCTATCACTTATATATCATTCAATAATATTAATAGTTCATTGGATTATTAAAAAACCAATGCAATTTATCATAATTTTATTAGTATTTACTTTCTTATTTAATGGATTTATTTTTATATCTAGTAGAAGCTTAAAAGATTGAAATATTCAATATATGCAAAATTTACACTTTTGTGCAAGGAATGAAGATATTGATCCAAATAAAAAATATATTATCCTCCGATTAGATGATGTTCAATCATATTATCTAAAGGAACTTACAATCAAGATGTTAAATGAGTGAATCAGTAGAAAAATGCCATATACTGTAGGTATAATACCACTTAACCTTACTGAAGATCCAGAAATGACAAGATATCTTAGGCAAAATAAGTGTAGCATTGAAATAGCTCAGCATGGTTTTAGTCATAGATCAGATATTGCAGAGTTTGAAGATTTACCCGAAAGTGTTGCAAACAAAAAACTCAATCAATGACTTGAAATATTAAATAAAATCTCAAATCATGAGATTATTACTTTTATTCCTCCAGAAAATAAATATTCTACTTGAACCGTGGAAGCTGCAAAAAAAAATAACTTTAATATTATTTCATGAGAATGAGACGGTTTATTTGACTATTCAGCAACGAGTTTTAATTTTGATACAGATACATTAAATCCAGTAGATGTAGTAATTGATGCATCTAAATCAGATGCAGAGCTCAAATGATTTTCTATTATCATGCTACATCCACAAGATTATATAGGGGAAGATGGAGAAGAAGATCCCATAAAATATAAGAGATATATTGAATTGTTAGATAAATTGGAAAGTGAATGATTTGCCTTTACAACTATGCATGATTATTATAATTTTATAAGAAAGACGTGATGAGAAGATGTCTTTTATGATTCTGAAATAAAAAAAGATAAAAAAAATATATTACCAGTCGTGAGTAACGATGTAACTAGCAGCTGAACAGAAATTATTAATAATGAAATCACAAAAAAAAATTACTTAAAAAAATCTAAATTAATTAGTATCCCCAGATGGATTAATAACTATAATTATATCTCTGCTAAATATCTTATTTTACAGTGAAATATAAGCGAAGATAATGTTGAAAATGTTTATATAAATGAATATCAATTGGCTGCATTTAAATCCTGAGATAGAAAATTTACGTATAAATTAAATACTCATTTTTGAAATTTGCAAGAATGAGAAAACACATATAAGATCTATTTCGAAAAAGCTTGAGTAAAGACTTTTAAAGAAAGCATTGTTTTTTATTATAGCCAAGACAGAGCTCAATATGATAAATATACCGAAAAGTTGTTAACTAGACTTAATAATGAAGCCATAGATACTATTTCTTCACCTAAGTATTAAGAGAATTATTTATTTCCATGTAATATCTGTATTCGTTATTGTTTCAAGCCATGGTCATTTCCAAACACAATATTCAGGAACAAAACTCCAATCTACCAATCAACTACTATTTATACCTAAATATTAAGAAGCATGAGGTGATAAATCTATTCATGCTTGTAATCAAAAAGTATTTTTTGGCTCAGAATTTCAAAATACGTAGTTTACATCATCCGTGCTTAATGGACCTACATCCTCCCATTGAGCAAAGACGGTTTTTCAATTATGACTTATTTTGACCCATCTATTTTTTACTATGGATTCATTATTTTTCCATTCTTTTGATTTATACCAAGGAATGTCTTTACTATTAGCTTTTCTCACTCAGTTGTCACCAAAGTCATTATATGGCAATGCAAAATAGTAAGTATTTTCAATTCCTTGTTCCAAATGTTCTACCCATCTTACATCCCAAGCACTCACATTATTTGTAATATATGCATTTGATGAATTAGCCTCTTCTCATATCCAAAATACTGAAGCAGTTATATTATTATGTGTTGGATAGTAATTATTACAGGATCTGACTTTTAATGCTTCATTAACATCAATAACAAAATTTTTAAATTCACTTGTATATGCTTTATTATTTAAAAGTACATCTATACGACTTACTATAACTTCAAGATTTAAATTATTTTCTCTTCCTAAAAGAATAATTTTATTAGTTACTTTTCTGACTAAATCATTATAGTCGCTCGTTTGAACTGATGATGAAAAAGTATTTTGAAATAAGATTCAAGATAAAAATAGTATAAAAATAAATTTTATGATTTTTAACATTTTTCTAATTAATTATAATACTATATTTTACTCTTTTTTTTTATTTTTAAAACATTTTATACCTTATAAAATAGAGTAAATTATTTTCTTTTAAAATAAAAAATACCAATAAATTTTTACACTATATTCTTTTACAAAAATTAATAATTAATATTTTTAAGTTAAATTTTGCACTATAATAAACGTAATGTACATAAAGTAAGTTAGAATCATCACTATTCACTGCCATTTTTCTATGACATATTTTTTTCATACGAACATAAACCCAAAGAGTACAATAGTGACAAATATATTCATAAATACATCAAGATTTGAAGTCATTTGAAAAGGAAGTGGTTGCACAACTGCTGTGATTCCTAGTATCCAAAATACATTAAATATATTACTCCCAATAACGTTACCAATTGCAATATCTGTTTGTTTCTTGAGAGCTGCTACAACGGAAGTTGCAAGTTCTGGAAGACTTGTTCACACCGCTACTACGGTGAGTCAGATGACTGCTTCACTCATTCAAATGAGGGTAGCCAACTGCACTGCTCAATCTACTATCCATTTCCCCCCAAGTGTCAGACCTATGAGTCCTAGAGCTATATAAATTGAAGATTTCCAAACAGGGAGAATATCTATATTCTCAGGATTGACTTCCTCTGGACTATTTTTTGCGATTCAAAAAGTATACACTAAAAATACTACAAAAAATGTTAAGAGAATGAATCCATCAATACGAGAAATAATATTTCAGCTTCATCCATCTACAAATACGTCATTTGCAACAATAGATACTATAATAATAGCCAGTAAGGCAAAAGGAATTTCTTTCCAAACGGTTGATTTAATAGCTTTGAGTGGATAAATACAAGCAGCTACTCACAGTATAAGCAAAATATTTGCTATATTACTTCCAATAATATTTCCTATAGCTAAGTCTGTTTTTCATTGAAGCGCTGAGAATATATTTACCGCAAATTCAGGAGCTGACGTTCCAAATGCGACAATCGTCAGTCAAACTACTATAGCTGGTATTTTATAACGTAATGCAATAGAAGAAGCCCCAGAAACCAGTACATCTGCCCCCTTAATAAGTATAAAAAATCCGACAAAAAATAGAATATATGTAAGCATAAAATACGTAAAAAAAATAACTCACGAAGTATATCAAACTGATAATGAAATGCAAAAATTCGATTAAATACCTAATGTTTTAATATTCGTACTCATTAAAAAAATATGCTATTATTTTACAGATATTTCTAATTATCACAGACAAAACAGGAGGATTTAATATGGCCGATACTCAGCACAAAGGAAAAGGTCTGATTGAGACATTGTATCTCAAAGGTCTTGTCCCTCGTCCTTGAAACTTTTCGCTTTGTAACAAAAAGGTCGGCAGTATTGCCGACCTTTTACTGTAAAAAAAATTAAAGTTTTATCTTTCCCATACATAATCTAAGGTATGTTGATAGACTATAGGATTATCTTTTTGAGTATCTTCTCCTTGGATTACTATCCATGATGAAGATTGTTTTTCAAATATTGCTAAAGGATTACATGAAATCGTGGAATCTATGGTATCACAATTTAATAATGCTCTATACAAATTGTGTCAGTCTTCATAATCCACGTAAGCATGATGAGTTGATGTAAAACCATATCAGTCAGCAAACCATGTACCATTTACTGGTAAAATAGAAGAATACGGAGTGATGATTTCTGTAATATGTTGATTTACATAATCCATAACATCTTGATAAGAAATTTCTGGGATTATGTATTGAGGATCTAGTACAGTAAAGCCGATTATATTACTCTGCTTTCCCCATGGTGAGGTATAAATTTTATATTCTCATGGGATTAAAGTAAACCAAGTGCTACAGGTGAGACCACTATATGAAGTGTCGCTTTGACATAAGGGAGATTGTAAAGTAATGTGGAGAATATTTGAAGTTGATGATGAATCTCAATATATAATTCATTTAATCCCTTGATTATCTTCAATCCAAGCATTTTTATCTCATTCAAAACCTGAGAAGTTACAGCCCTTTATGGTAAGTTTTGCATCAATAGTACCTGAATAGGCAGAAATAGAAGTAATCACAGGAATACCTCACACTTCATCTATACAAGCAGTTTGTAAATCTGGTGTTATATCAATAGCATTAGATCAGAGAGAAAAATTCATCCTCGAGTTCAAGCGGTATTATAATCTGTATAGAGTTTATCCAATACTCTATTTTGTATAGCTGCTGCTATATATCAAACTCTCCAATCCTCATACGAATAATCTTTAGAAAGACCTCTCGATTGAAAAATCATTTTCAATGCTTCTGCTTTTGATACACTATCATCTGGTCTAAAGAAAGAATTGGGAGCAATAAAACCTCTTGATAATGCAACTTCTGCATACTTACATCCCCAATCAGATTCTGGTAAATCAATAAACTTTCCGGTACAAGTATTTCAAACTTGTACAAGAGACATATTTATCATAACCTTAAGTATTTCTCTTCTCGTAATAGTAGCTCCTAAATTATATGCCTCGGGAGTACCCGATTGGTCGACAATGATTCAAAGAGAAGATAACGAATTTGCAGCATCCGTTTCTGTAGAGACTCCAGCATGTACTGTTAAGAAAATTGAAAATAAAAGAGTCGTTAAACTGAGTGTACTAGCAATTTTCTTAATTATATTATTCATAATCATAATTAAAAAGTATAAAGCTATTTTCCACTGTGGTTTATAGTATGTATATCTTACTTAAAAAAACAGAAATTACTATACGATAAAAAAGCAGGTTTGAAAACCTACTTTTTCGCTTATTTATCGGACTCATTCCTTGTGAGAAAGAGATAAAAATCATATGGTGGAGCAATAGCTCACACTTTGAACATATAGAGGCTTTTATGAAAAGAAGTCCTCTTAGAGTAGCTAAATGATTAATGGCTTTTTATAGAAGTGAGTTTGACTGAAGTGAGAAGATACTTTGAAAGCTCTCCCGAGAAGAGAGGCTTTTATATGAAGTAGTATAGTAGTACAAATAAAACTATAGTATTTATATATAAGCTAACTATATATGAACACTTCCCTACAGGCTAATGATTTCGGTTAATAGAGAGAAAGTAAATGCTTACAAATTGCTTACTAACAAATGCTAACTAATGTTAACCTTTATTGATAAATAACACCCTAACAAAACCTTACCATGTGAAGATATTACTACTGACAGTGAAGAGATAGTGTAGAAGACTATTCAAAGACTCTTAGTATTAAATTTCTTAAAAAGTACTGATACTTAGATGCTTGAGTAGATTATAAAAAATGAGGGCTTTATTGGAAGCTATGATGAGAGGATAATTGAAATATATGAATAGAAGTAAATAAATGAGAAACTTCTTGATATATAAGAGTTACTTTCACTCAAACAAATAGAGATTGAGAAAAAAAGTCTTTTGATTATAAAATCTCCCTTGTATCTACTCTTTGTAATTACTGAGGAGTCAGATGGTGGTTCTTATGTCCTTGTAAAGAAAATAGATGCTCTATACTCTACCTACAAGGGAATTGAATATTTGCGAGTAGAAAGACCCTTAATCTATGCTACGACGATCAAAAGAAAAGTAAGAGATACAGGTATATGTGATATTTGATGTGAGATGCTTTTGTAAAAATAGAAGTTATAAGAAGAACTATGAAATACCCTGTAAGAAATGGGAAACTCACAAAGAAAGCTCAGAGAATACTTAAATTAAAGCAAAAAATGCCTTCAAGAGAAGAAGTAGAAAATATGAGTAGTCTTTTATGATGGTAAAAGTTACAGACTAATGATTTCGGTTAAAACTTTTCATTAATCTTTAAAGCTCGTTATATTACTATTATAATATTTATATAAATATAAAATATGAGTCCAGCACAAATACAACTTTTTCAATTTGAAGAAGACCAAAAACATTTCGCAAATCTAACAACTATAAATATAGATGGTGATATTTGGTTTGTTGCAATTGACGTTTGTAAATTACTTGAAATTCAAAATGCAACCATAGCTATACAATGATTAGACGAAGACGAAAAGCTGGACTATGTATTACATAGGTCAGGTCAGGAACGTAATGTGAAACTCATTTCTGAAAGTGGATTATATGCTTTGATTTTTAAAAGTAGAAAAGAATCTGCGAAAACATTTAGAAAATGGGTGACTAAAGAGGTAATTCCATCCATAAGGAAAACCTGAGCTTATTGAATTAATAGGCTTGAGACTCCCAATTTTGTAGTACGTTTTAATGATAACTGGGATAGAACAGAAAGGGGTTATTTTTCTGTTATTTCTGAACTCTTTATAAGACTGTATGGACAATTTGAAAGAATTTGATACCAAATACCAAATAAGGCTTTAAATAACAAAGAGATTAGACCTGATAATTCAGTATGAAGATTATTTTCTGATTACTTAAAGAAGAATCATCCTGAATTTTCAAATAAATATAAGATGTACTCTCATAAGTTTCCTAATGGTACAGAATTTGACTGTAAGCAATATGAAAATGATGTACTACCAACTTTTATCTATTATGTAGATAATATATGGATTCCAGAGAAATGAACTTGATATTTTAAAGAAAGAGACCCTTTAGCTTTACAATATATACCTAAGCTTTTAGTTCCCTGAAAAATATTAGTAGAAACTGAAAAAAATATCTGAATTTAATTAAAATCTAAAATATAAATAATTATTTGATGACCCGATTTAACTTAGAGCTATTTTTAATAATATCTTGATTTATACTACTATTATTATCGTTATAAGACGTTAGGTAAAAAGACTGTAAAATTAAAGTATTGTTACCTAATTAAATGTATGTTAAAGTCTAATTTTAGGATTGTTTTTGCACTAAATGTTAGTATATTTATATAAATAATATAATACTAAATTTTAATAGATAAAATTTAATATTGAATTTTACAAAATCCAATATATAGTACCGAAGAATTTTATACACGATATATATCCAAATATGAACCCCCTTGTTTCATCTAATATAAAAGAAAGTAAAAAAAAGGTAATATTTGCACTTGAGAATTATCCAATTAATTTTAAAAAGCAACCTAAAGATAAAGATTGGAGATATAATACTCTTTCGAACCCTAATGCCAACATAAAAATTGCAACAATGTTTTCTTGAATCTGAGCAATTGAACATTCATTTAAGAGGCTTTGAGTAAAATCAGAAATTGTTTTTGCAAGTGATATAGATAAATTTGTAAAAGAAAGTTACTTTACTAATTATGGTATAAACGATAGTCAATGGTATGATGATGTTAATGACATTAAAGGTAAGAAATATAAATGAAAAATTGATTTACTAGTTGGATGAAGTCCCTGCCAATCATTTTCTATGGTATGAAAAAGAAAGTGATTTGATGATACGAGAGGGACTCTATTTTATGAGTTTGCTAGGGTAATAAAGGAGAGCCAGCCTAAAATATTTATATATGAGAATGTTAAATGACTTATTAACCATGATAAGTGAAACACCTTTGAGGTTATGAAAGCTACATTTGATGAACTAGGCTATAAATATAGCTATAAAGTTCTAAACTCCAAAGACTACTGAATACCTCAACATAGAGAACGAATATTCGTAATATGATTTAAAGACCATAAAGTTGATTTTACTTTTCCAGCTCCAATTAAACTTGAACATTCTATGCAGGATTTTTTAGAAGATTATACTGATTCTAAATATTACCTAAAAGAGAAATGAGTTAAATTTGTAACAAGTTCTAAGAATAGAAAAAAAAGATATACACAAATAAATTGAGATATAGCTATATGTCAGAAGGCAAATCAACAATATAATTGGCATTGAGACTTTGTATTTGAAGAGGCAAATGAAAGTTGATTTGATGATTTTATTTTTAATATTAATGAGGTTGAAGAGAAATACTATCTTTCTGAAAAAACTAAGAAATATGTTTTGGCTTATTGAACAAAAAACTTTAGAACAAATAATAATTCCACTGACCTAGAAGTAGCAAGACCACTTTTACAGAGTATGCATAAAATGCATCGAGCTTGAGTTGATAATTATGTTACTCACAATAAATGAAAAATAAGGAAACTTACTCCTAGAGAATGTTTGAGACTAATGTGATTCTGAGATGATTTCAAACAAAATGTAAGTGATACTCAAATGTATAGGCAAGCTTGAAATAGTATTGTCGTAGACGTTTTAATCGCTATCTTATTAGAAATAGATATTACTAAGTATTCTGAAAAAAATGACTAATTATCAAAAATTACGCATAGACTGAAATGATTACTATGTTATTGATTCAATACAAGATTTGAGAGCTGAAGATAGTTTTATACATAGAAAAAACAAGCTTGCTCTATACAAGTGAAATTGAGAGGCTAGAAAATATGTAGGAAGCTATAAATGAGATAGCTGAGATAGATTAAGCACTTTTTTTGAATATAAAAAATGGTGACAAGGAAAAAATGAAGACTGAGAAAGAGAGTATACTCAAATCCAAAATAAGTGTTTTTTTAGTAAAAATAATTTATTAAAATATCTATACGACTCAAGAATTGAATATCAACAACAAGAACAATTTTACAATCAAAATATTTCTGAAAATTATAATCAATATTTTGAAGAAATTAATAATTTAGAATCTGAAGTAAATTGATTTCAGATATATGATGTTTCAGATTTCTTAGATAGTTGAAGAGACAGATGATATATTCGCTCAGATGATAATATATGGAAAACTTGGAGGAAAATAATCCTACCAAAAATTAGTTACTTATCTATACTAAAGCTAATTCCTATTGATTCTAACAATGGCACTGAGCCTCTATACTACTTCAGAATCCTATTAGATTATAATTTCAGGTCTATCACTCATCCTAAAATTACCGAGTTTAGTGAAGAGATATTAGAAGAGGAAACAAAAATTACAAAAACTAAAAGAGTAAAATCAAGAGAATGACAACAAAAATATAGAAAAGAGGTCATTGAATATATGCCCCAATGTCCATTCACTTTGATATCGGATGAAAGATTACTTATTGCAAGTCATATAAAACCATATAAAGCCTGCGTTAATGAAAATAGTATGATAGAAGCTAATGATTATTTAAATTGATTAGCATTTTCTCCTACCTATGATAAGCTATTTGACCAAGGTTATATTACTTTTACAGATCAATGAGATTTAATATGTTGAACATTATTAAGTAAATACACATGGGATAAATTAAATATTAATCCTAATATTAAAAGGAATGTTAGAATATTTCCAGAGAAACGAGAAAAATACTTAGATTATCATAGAAAGTTTGTTTTTCAAGACAACTTCAATGAATTGACACTATAGTAAGCTATGATAACAAAAGAAGATGCTCTAAAAAATATTGAAGACTGATTTGAAGAACTCAAGCAAATCTATTCTCATTACTCTTCAAAAGATGTATGAGTGATGCTAAAATCTCAATATCACTATATTATATTTACAAATTTCATCAAAAATTGATGGGATATTAATAGCTGAGCAGAAATATACAATTTTCTAGATTTTTTTTGATTAAATTTAACAAATAGAGATAAATTAGTTTTCTTTTATCTAAACTTTCATTTCTATTGACTATGATACTTTGAATTAACAGGTAATAAATCTATAGAAAAATATAATATAGTAGAGTTATTTCAAAATGATATATATATAAAGCTGAAAGAAAAAGACTTAGAAAATGTTTGTATCATACCTGCAAAATGTATGAACCATAAGAAATTTTATGAAGATTTTTATAAATGATATATAGAGGGATTTTTTGAAACTATTTATTTTACATATTATGACAATGACCTAATTGATTCTAAGTATAGATACGATAAGAAGATTATTATAAATACTATATCTTACCTGTATAATGTCTTATGAGATGAATTTGAAATAAGTAAGGAAATGTTTCAAAAGAAACAAGAAATTTCATTTATGGAGTTTGTTATATGCTATAGCTTTCTTTGATTTATAGAAATAACTGGGCTTTCAACTGTATATGAAGAAAATACTAAGTATTGAATAAGAATCCTACCTGACTTTAAAAAAATATTAGATGAAATAGAAGAGAAAAGAAGTCTAATTCTAGATAAAGTATTTGATGAAAAATATAATGAAATAAAGATAAAAAAGCAGAAATGAGAAATAAGCTTTATAGAGTGACAAATCAATATATATTGAGACGATACAAAGTTTGTAGACTTAAAAAAACAATATCCTTTCTCTAAAATTGAAACTGATATTCATAAATGAAAAATCAATAAATATAGCATTAAAGAAAAGATAAAATTGAAAGGAGGCAAAGAGTAAATATAATATATTTACCTACTACCATATAGGACTTATTACTGAAATCAGAACTACTCTTTTACTATAAAGAGCCTATGATGAAGTAAGAGATTATGTCTTCACAAAATAGTGAAAGCACTTCTGTCTGAGAGATTCTTTATGAACTCCTTGGAATATTCCAAGAAATAGATAGAAACGAGAAAGAAGCTGAGTAATCAGCTCTTTTTTTATTGTATAAATGTTCAAATTGAGTAAAATATATTATATATTCCTATACCTATTTTGAACATATGAGCGATATAAACTATATAATTTATTGCAGGAAATCTACTGACGAAAGCTCAGACAATCAAAAGCAGTCAATACCTGACCAAATACGAGCTTGCGTTTCATATGCTGAAAGAGAGGGGCTGACTATAGTAAGTAAGCCAAAAGATTTTTCACTCTTTGAAAGTGAATCTGAAGTATATAAAGAGGATAATGAAGCTGACTTAGTAAATAGAAAGACCTTTCAAGATACAAGGCATTTATTCATTATAAAAGAGCAAGAAACAGCAAAAGTCCCATGAAAACGAACGAAATGGAAAAACCTCATAAAGAAAGTGAAAAGCTGAGAGATTAATGGAATCATAAGCTACTCTCCTGACAGACAAGCAAGAAATATGCTTGAGGCTTGAGATATCATTGATTTACTCGATCAAAACAAGCTTAAAATCAATAGAGAGCAAAGTAAAACCGTATTATCCGTAAAATACCCTAACTTCCATTATGAAGATACAGCAAGTGGGAAAATGATGCTCTGAATATGGTTTGTATTCTCTAAACAATATAGTGATAAACTCAGTGACGATATTACAAGATGAAATGATAGTAAGGTAGCCTCTTGAAAAGCTATAGGAAGACATAAGCCGTGATACTTTCAAAACGAAGATGGATTTCACGAACCCCATGCTGAATACTTCCCTCTTATTAAAGAGGCTTTTGATATGAAACTAAATTGAGAAGTAGAATCAAAAATAAAAGATTTCTTAGATGCAAATTGATACACTAGATATTATATAAAAGCTTGAGAAGAAAGACCTATTAGTAAAACAATGCTCAATAAGATGTTTCAAGATGAATTTTATTATGGAATGTTTATAAATTGAGATACCGTCACTGATTTAAGAGAGACTAATAAGTATTACTCCCCTGTTATTACTGAAGAGCAATTTCAAGTCCTACAAGAGAGATACTATAAAAATCCTACTGTTATTAAAAAAAGCCGTACAAAAGATATATATGAAGATATTAAAGTTTTTGATATAGATTTTATAAAAACAGAAGATAATTATGGTTTTACTTTTTCTCTTCCGAATAAGAAAAGATACTTTGATAAAATTGATGAAGCAAATAAGAAATGAAAACTTCTTAAACTACAAGATGTAGTAAGTCCATCGCAAATAAACTATAGATGTGCAAATACAGCCTCTAAGAGTCACAAACTCAGTGTTTCGTTAGAAGATATAGATAATAAGATTATCGACGTACTATGAGGCTTTAAGGTATCAAAAAAGCAGTTTGATGAATATGTAGTTACTATAAATACTAAATTAGAGGATATAACTCTCACTACTAAAGATAAAATACAAAAGAAACAAGTTGAAATAGGACGTATTAAAACAAGAAAAGAGAAATATATTCAAGCTAATATGTCTAAAATAACAGATAATGAGGAAAGAAGTATCTATGAAGCTACAAGAAATGATTATGATTCTAAAATAAAGTTTCTCAGAAAAGAAATAGAAGCTCTCGATGAATGAGAGAGAAATGAGATAGTAGAACTTGAAGTGTTTATTGATATATTAAACAATGCTCAAAGCTATTATAAAAAAGCTAGTTATGTTCAAAAGAGGAAAATTGCTAAATTATTGTTTTTGAACATACAAATAAACAGCAAAAAAGAGCTTCAAATACAGGTAAAACCTGAAGTCGAAACTCTATTCAATCCTATTTGGTGGAGCTAGTGGGATTTGAACCCACGTCTTGGGAGGCCAGCTCGTACGTCTACTATCATAGTCTGTTTTAGATACTCCCCTTCAAACGAGAAAACAGACAAAGCTGAAGAGAGAAACGTTTTGAGTTGCGAGACGAGAGCTAAAATATTTTTAAAATACTCAAATCACGGTTTAGATTAAAATAATTCATACAATGTCTCCTAAACGCAAGTTTGTATAAATGGTGTGGCAGGCAATCGCACTCATCTCCTAAGAGAGGCCACGTTTTACACTATGCAAATGATAGTGAAGGAGTAGTTGAAGCTTTGAAAGCAGCAAGACCTTTAGCAATTCGTGTTCCGTTTAAGGATGAATGTGTTGATTTCGGAAGTCACAAACATCTCCCGGATAGCAATAGGAGTCTGACGAATTCTCCCAATAGAAACCAAGAATAGCCCCATATACTTCAAAATAGAAGTGAAGAGATTATATGCTTTTAGACTAAAATGTAAAGTTTGACTCTCTTATCTAAACTTGGCAACGGCAAGTTCAAAATAGGGAGGTATAATGAGTCATAGTTGAAGCATAGCAGTTTCCACAACTGATTTGTCTCACAAATTTTCGAGACTCGTGATTTCCCTTCCTTCTATCATTCCTGAGGACTTTATTTCTCTAAAGGTATGAAATGCCTCGTCAAGTGACCTAAAACTTCTCCTGTGAGATTTTTGATGTGTATCTTCTCTCTCTTCTGGCTGATAGTTTTTCTCTGGAACTCAGATATTTCTCCCTATTGTGTTCAAAAACTTAAGAAATCTTGCATCCGTCATTCCCTCTCACTCAAAGAAATCTACATCAGTGGCTATCATAACTTTAAAACTATGTTTTTTGAGTAAAAATCAGAGTCAAAGTGCTCACATTTGATATGAAAATGAAATATAATTCTCTAAACTTTTTTCAGTCATACTCGCTACTTGCTCATTTAAGAGAGTTACTGCAAAAAGTGGATTGGATTCCCAAACTCTATAGATTCATCAGATTTTTGAACTATTGTAATGATCTAAAATATCATAATCATAAGTTTCTAAGTCTTTTGATAATTCTTGCGTTTCATCTCATTCAACAATATTTTCAATATCATCAGATGTAGTATTTTTATTTTTTTTGAAAGTTATGGTTCAAAGAAGTATCGAGAGAAAAGAGAGTGATTTTGCACTCATATTCTTCTGCTCTAAATTAAGAAATTCAAGCGCAAGCTTTAAGATATACTCATTTCTTTCATGAACTTTCAAAGCAGCGTATTCCTCTTGGTGAGCAAATAGGTATTTTCAGAGTCAATATCATAGTACGAGATTTCATGATGCTATTTCAAATGCTCAAGATTCTAGAAGTATAGAGTAGCTTTTGTACTCTAACGTGTAGAGGTCAAAGAGACGAGATTCAAGTTTTGAAGAAAAAATATCTTCAGAGTCTCGAGTAATACTAGAAATGAGATGAGTATAGAGAGATTTTGATGCTCTATACTTTTGTAAAAATAGAATAATACTTCAAATATTTTTATTTTTTGAGAGTAAGGATTGAAAGGACGCAGAAACAATTTCCTTGTCTTTTTGAATACTCACAGGAGCATATTGTAAAAAATCACCATTCACTTGTACCATTTCTAGTACTATATCCCTATCTTGTTGTAAAACTGATGGGAGAAACTGATAGAGAGCTATATCTTTATTTTTAATATACTCAAGTGCGAGTTTTTTGTGAGCTGTATTTCCAAAGTTAGCAAGTACATGAGATATCTGAGTTTTAATATCTGAATTCTCTATTTCTGGGAGCACTCGCATAGAGAGTATTTCATCAATTTGTTCGATGGTGCTGAGATTTTCAGACTTATTTTTTGAAGTAGATTTTTGCATAAGCTAATTTTTTTATTGTCCTAAAATCCTTTTAGCTTCATCATATCCGATTTTCATACAGTGTTTGTACTTATAAAAATCTAAAAAATCTACATCATCATATTCTGGACGAATAAGTTGTACGGTTTTGCTACAATTTTTGAGAGACATTTCTTCATTATGCAAAAATCAGATGTTACAGGCTTTTGTGAGATAGTTCTTGGTAGATTTTGTGGTAAAATCTGGGGTCAAAGTTGTGGATACTGCAATTATATTATCTCAATCAAGTACTGAAATTGGAAGATTTTCAGTGAGCATTCCATCCATATAATGCTTGCCATCTATAATATGGGGAGCAAAAATACCAGGTACGCTCATACTCGCTCGTACCGCATCTACAATAGATTCGTCGTGAAACACAACTTTCGTAGAGTCATCAAGTCGGGTGGCTATTATCTTGAGTGGTATTTTTGTACTACATACTTTAGTTTTTCCATATACTTCTGCCAACTTTTTAAATATTCTTACTCCTGAGATCATCCCTTTTGAAAACGAAAAATCTATGAGTTTTCTGTACGAAAATTCTGACTCTATAAAATCATAAATTTCACTTGAGTTCATTCAAGTTGCGATTCAAGCTCCAATTATAGCTCAAATAGATGTACCAGAAACTTCGACTATTTCATATTCGTTCTCTTCCAAATATTTCAGAACTCATATATGTATATAACCTCTCGCACCTCCACCTCAGAGGCACAGTGATATTTTTTTATTTTTTTCTCACATATTATTTTTTAGATTGGAGCATATCTATGGTGTCTTTTTGAATAAGATCATAGTTTTTTTCTTTACGTATAGAAAGTATCTGATGGCTATATTTTTTTCAGACTCTTATTATTTCATTTTTCTCTTTTTTAGCAAGTTGAACCCCGTCTTTTTTATGTTTCTTGAAAAGCTCTTTGATAAGTTCTGGAGTCATTTGTTCTCCTGATCTTCTATAATAAAAGTACATTACATATATTTTTCACAGTGCGTAGGATACTCCAAAACTTACTGGTGCAAATAGAAGTCACCCAAATCAAGGGAGCAGTATCTTTACGGCTGTTCCAGCTCATTGGAGTGCAAAAAATGAAACTCAAAGAGGAGTAATAAGTTCTGCAAATATTTTTGAACTCTCTTTCAGATTCACCTCTAATTCAAATCGCTCAGAGATTTTGAGTATCATATAGAGGTGCGTCGCAATGAGATTAAAGTTTTCTAAAAATGGAATAGGTTGAATAGAAAGTACCGCAGCCACACACGAAGCGCGAAATATAATATCATCACAATTTTGAAAATCCGTATTTTCACTATGATGCAAGTGATTAAGCTCTTGTTCGCTCACTGGAGTAAGTGAATAAATACTCGTTTTTTCAATACTTCCGTGAAAACTAAAATCTCAAATAAAGGTAGAAGAAACTACGCTTGGGAGTTTGTGCCTCACTTCTTCACTGCAAAATATCTTTCCAGCTGGAGTGATATCCATAATTCTAGAGCCCATATTTATAGCCTCTCCAAAATAATCTTTGAGATTCAAACTTATATGTTCAGAGATATGCCCATAGGTCAAAGTAACACGAAGAGAAATCTTTTTTAGGTCAAGTTTCTGAGTTGTGTCATACTTTTGAGACACCTTCACAATCTCCTGAGAGAACAGAGTCGTATCGTTTACGTTATCAGAGAGGGCTAAATACGAATCCCCAATACTCTTAACAAGTGTAATATTATGCACTTCTGCTGAAGAAGTAATGATAGACTCAAATTTCGTAAGAATCTGGCCTATTTGCGTATCTGTTAAGAGAGAATTTTTATATGTAAAATTCTTCAAATCAGTGAATATAATAAATTTTTTGTTTTCCATACGTTTATTCTAACATATTGACAGGAAAAAATGCAAGAAAAAAGGAGTAAAATATTAACGTCTTTTCCCTGTTTTTTTAGAATTTTTAAGATCAAGAATTGCATCTCTCAGTTCTGCTGCTTTTTCATATTCCATATTTGCAGCAGCTATATCCATCTCAAGCTCCAGTCGTTTTATTTCTTTTGGTATAAGCGTAGGATCTCACGCGAGCTCTCGTTTCTTTTTATTACTCGCTATTCCTATTTCTTTGATAGAACTATACACCGTTTCAGGATTCATACCAACTCTCACATTGTGTGCGTGTTGAATCGATCGTCTATAGACGGTGAGATCTATTGCTTTTTTCATAGCTTGAGAGATAACAAGTCACTGATTATTTATAAATTTTCATTGATTGAGGATTCTCAGATTATCATCAAAAACTTCATATTCTTCTTTTTTAGATTCATAGTTTCGTATTTGCTCGACATACATCGTGACTTCACCATGTACATTTCTCGCAGCTCGACCAATTATTTGAATCAGCGCTGATTCACTTCGTAGAAATCCTTGTTTATCCGCATCCAGTATCGCTATTTTTGAAACTTCTGGAAGATCAAGTCCTTCTCGCAACAGATTCACTCCAACTATGACATCTATTTTTCATTCACGAAGTTCTTTGAGTATTTCAAGTCGCTCTAACGTATCAACTTCTGAGTGGAGATATTGAACTTTAATACCATTTTCGTTCAGATACTCTGTAAGTTCCTCACTACTCTTTTTAGTAAGCGTTGTTATTAGCATTCTCTGACCTGCTGCAATTACTATTTGCAAGTTCTCCATAATATCATCTACCATGAAATCCATAGCTTTCACTATAATATTTGGATCAAGAAGTCCTGTTGGTCGTATCATCTGGGGAACAATTCGCTTATTGTCTTCAGATTTCCAGATTTCTCCACTCGCTGGCCTAAATTCATAAAATGTTTCTGCTATTTTAGGAGTTTTTGAACTGTGGAGAATTTCAAATTTTCACGGAGTCGCTGAAACTGCGATGACTTGTCAGAGTTTTTGCTCAAACTCGTCAAACTTGAGTGGTCTATTATCCATTGCTGATGGAAGTCTAAATCCATTTTCAACAAGATTTTCTTTTCTACTTCTATCCCCTGCATACATCCCTCCAACTTGAGGAATAGTCATATGTGACTCATCTATAAAGGTAATAAAATCCTTTGGAAAATAATCAATAAGCGTTTGAGCTGGATCACCAGGATTTCTTCAGTCTAGATACCTCGAGTAATTCTCTATCCCATTGACATACCCTACTTCTTTCATCATCTCTATATCATACTCTACTTTTGCCTTGAGTCGTTCGTATTTCACGATCTGATGCGTTTCTTGAAAATACTCAAGACGCTCTTTAAGATCAGCTTCAATTTGAGGAACCACTCGCTCAAGAGTCCCTGCTGAAGTTACCGTATGTTTGGCTGGAAATATCTCAATTGATTCGTGTGTTTCATATACATGACCCGATATAGGATGTCGAGAAGATATCTGGTTCACTTCATCTCCCCAAAATTCAATAGTATACACAAACTCTTTACTGGCAGGCCAAATCTCTAAAATATCTCCAGAAACGATGAAGTTCCCAGACCCAAAATCTGCTCACGCACGTGTAAACTGTATACTCACGAGTTTCTTGAGTAAGCTCTCTATACTATAACTCTCCCCTACTTTAATTTGAAATATTTGATCAACGTAGCTTGATATATCTCCAATACCATAAATACAACTCACTGATGCCACTATGATAACATCCTTTCGACGAAGTAAGTCCTGAGTCGCAGCATGCCGGAGTCTATCTATTTCCTCGTTAATCGTTGCTTCTTTTTCGATATAGGTATCTGTTTTAGAGACGTAGGCTTCGGGTTGATAATAATCATAATACGAAACAAAATAATGCACTGCAGCATCAGGAAAAAACTCTTTAAATTCTTGAGCGAGTTGAGCTGCAAGCGTCTTGTTATGAGCGATAATCAGAGCTGGTTTTTTGAGTTGTTGTATCACATTTGCCATTGTAAAGGTCTTCCCACTTCAGGTCACTCACCAGAGAGTTTGCCACTGATGTCAGACATCAATATATTCCTTGAGTGATTTGATAGCAGAAGCTTGATCTCAGGCTGGAGAATATTTACTTTTAAGATTAAAAAGATTTTTTGACATAGCATTTTGAAAAAATATATCCGCGGATTATACACAAATTATACTCTATATACAATCTAATTTTAGAGAAAATATGTTATTTTTTTCCTGAATACTCAAAAATATGTTATAGTATATATAATTTAGTACTTAGAAATGTACCAACATGAACTATGAAACTTCTGGAAACGTGTATTTAAAACTCATTGTCATAACGAGTGTACTTGTTGTCGTCTTTCAATTTGCAACGATGATGTTAGATTCAGAGAGCTTGGAATTAGCAAAAGTTGATCAAAACCAAGAAGAAATAGACACTTCAATAACTAACAAAGAACAATATCAAAGTGCCTATGCTGCAAATTACTGAAGTGTCGGGGTTGCTCTCTCTACAAGAATCGGGATGCAATATACAAATGGGAATGTGAATGCGAGTAATACCTACTATCGAGATATTCAGTCTCTTTGAACAGACCTCAAAGAGCGTAGTACTATTCGTGAGCAACTTATCTCTCAAAATATGCTCATTATCCGAGAATACCTCAATCTCTCTCAAACAGATATAAAACAAATGCTAAACACTTCTTCAAATAGAGAAGCAACCCTAGAATGATTTGTTTCTCAACTTGAAAATAGATACAAAAACTCTACCCTCTCTATTAAAAGTCTGCAGTCTCAAAAAGCACTCTTAGTGCAAGAAATAGACAGACTTTCTCTACAAATTGAAGCTACAAAAACAGCTATGCAAAATAGTTTTAGCAGCTTTGATGAAGCTGGAACCTTAGAAAAAGTTGACTCGTATTATGAACTCAGACAACAATACACGGAAGCGTTCACGGATGTTGTATTTGTAAATCAGTTCTTAAAACAACACGAGTTTCTCAATAACTATAATAAAACGGTTCTTGATACTCTCATAAACAATAAAAAAGCACTCATAAATGAGAGCTTCGTTGTATTACCAGATTCTGGTACTCAGTTTCTGAAACCACTTGACCTCATCCTCGATGAAGCAGAGTTCAAAACCAATGTTCAAACAGACTAAAATAAAAAATCTGCTTTTACGATATCATTTCCATAGGACGGTGAGATTCCAGCTTTTCTGACACTCACCAGTTCAGCACTGTCAGTAAATCGCTCTATTATATCTTGCATATCGACATTTGGTCCTTCAAATGATACGCATTCATACACTCCATCTTCTGGATATTCTTCTGAAAGAATTTCTACTCTGTTATCATCTCTATCAAATGAGACATCAAAAACAGATATTTCTCAAAACGATTTTTCTAAATCAGCTCTCAGTTCCTCAACCGTACTAAAGTTTTCAGTACCTCACATGATGAAGAAATTCTTTTGACTGAGTGTGATAATATCATAATCCAGATCTGGAATCTGTAATATATTTCATGGGAGGGTCATATTCCCTGCAAAGATGTTCATAATTGTATTAAATTTATTGAAATATTTTTCCTGCTTTGTATTTTGCCATCATATCATCGTATCAACCGATGAGATTTTCTCGAGTTATGTCACCATCAAATATCTGTGGAACGGTCATGAGTCCTGATATTTGAACTATTTCCATCATTTTCTCTCTATCATTTTCTAAATCAACC
The DNA here is from genome assembly GCA_010119145.1 of Candidatus Gracilibacteria bacterium. Lineage (NCBI taxonomy): Bacteria > Candidatus Altimarinota > Candidatus Altimarinota bacterium. The sequence goes on along the minus strand of JAACSU010000007.1, from coordinate 341,735 downwards.
ACTTGATATTCTATATCGTGGGAATCGAGAAATTGTTTTGTTGCCGAACAATATGGACAATATTCTTTTGAAAAAACTGTTATCATTTTTTTATAATTTTTAGGAACTAAACTTCTTTCTATGAATCATAGAATATACTACAATAATTTAAGAAAAGTGTATGAACTATTCATACAGTGTTTGTAGTACGATTGTCTCGTCTGTTTCTTTCACTCAAGCGATACAGGTCATGACTTCGTCTTCTCACAGTGGAAAAGCTGGCTCACCACGCAGATTTTTTATAACATGCTCACTCCCCGAGACTATCTTGCACATACATGCTGCGCACATACCAGTTCTACAGGCATTAGGTATCTCTATATCATGAGATTCAAGTTGAGAGAGCAGTACTCTGCCCACGTCTATAGGAACCTCCTTGATGAGTTCTCCCTTATTATTTTCAATTCTCAGTTGTGTCATAATCTTTATTTTTATCTTTATGTAATATTTTTAAAACCAGGACAAGGACTCAGATAATTAAAACGGGCCCTACACTGAGACTCAAAAATTGTATCAGTTCTGTGTTCATATATGTTAGTTATCAAATCTAGCTACAACTGGGATTTGCATAGTGTCTATACACTCTTTTGACTGAGGTCAAAATACTCCTTGGGTAGTTTCTGGCCAATCACACGTTTCTATAAGTGCTCGTATGAGAGATTGTCTCAGTACTTCATCAAAAGTACCATTTATTTCTCCCTCATAATATCCAGCCCTCGCTAACACTTCTTGTAAATCACGAACCCCGTCTCAGCTACTTCCCACACTGAGTCAAGGAGTCAGAGAATAGTTTTCCCCAACAGATTCAAATACTGTATCTCATGGAAGTTGATCTGCAATTATTTCCTCATCTACAATCTGAACTGGTTCAGTTGTCACGTCAGTGAGTGAACTATCATCTGCAAATTCAGGAGCAGCGACTCGAGGTATAGCAAATAGTATGTTATACACAAGTATAGCTACCAAAGCTACAATTACCAGCAAACTTGCACTTTTATACACTCAAAGTTTTTTATAGTCTAAAAACGGGATGTCAAAAAATACTACAAGACCTCAAAGTATAAATACTATACTTACGACGAGATGATAGATTCAAAAAGCAACTGTTCCTATGCCTGAACCGTTAAGTAAGAGAGAATACAATATCATAAAGAGTGCGTAGCTCAGTGCAAACACTCTTAGCGCTGTGATGTCTGATGGTTTATATCTCGTAACTGTGTAATCAATATTGTATCCAATAAACTTCGATATCATAAATACTACATAGAACACTATTACTACAATCCATGCAAATTCGACGCTTTGCAGTACAAAAGCTTCGAGTAAGAGGATGCTGAGAGCTCAGGAGCTCACAGATACAAGCGTATTTACATCGTAGGTGTAAATGTATGGAGTTGTTTGATAGTTTTGATTTGCAGTGTCAGTGTTTTTTGAATCTCGAATGGATTCTACTATTTGCAGGAGTACTCAAGCCACCAGTAGGTAATATGCCAAAACAGAGAGAGATTCTGCGTACATATTGGAATCTAGGATCAATGAGAGAGCTACAAAACAAAAAATAACTAATGCTCATCCAAAAACATATCTGGTATCAAGCTTAAAATACAAACTCACTCCCGTATAGAGAGCTATGTAGATGATTGGGTTAGAAAATCAAGATACGTAAAATCAAAGAGTTATGAGTGCGACAAATCAAACAATACATATATTTATAAATAGATTTGAATCAAATCTAGAGTGTGAGTCATCAGAAATAGTATTATATAATAGGTTCACAAGTGGAAGCAGTATCACTGCGAATAGTGGATATATTCACAAACTAAAACTTCCTGGTTGCATAATTAAAACTGTCAGTATGTATCATACAGCACTTCACACCACTGAATAATATAGCATCTTTGCAAGCCAATTTACCATTTGATTTATATTACACATTAAAGTTTTGTAAAAATATTGTATAAATTTTAAGAGATATGTAAAAGTTAATCTTGTACTCCATAAGTTTATTCTTATAATCCACACAGTTTTTAAGGAGGCACTTACTTTCCACCCAGTAGTGTATTCTTCAAAAACTATAGTACGCGCGTTTATAGTTACCAAAACACATATACAAAAGTGATTGTGATTCTTCACAAAATAATCACTTACATTATTCGACAGGTAAACTATTATAGATATACTTGTCATTATGCTGAAAATATTTCACGCATCTATTTTTTAACTTTTATAGAATTATGAAAAATTCTAACTCAGTGTATTCGAGAGCTTTTACAGTTGCAACTGTAGCTGCACTTGTTTTTGCACTTAACGTATCAGGAGCTCTTGCGGGTTTCTGGAGAACATTTGATGGTATGACTGCTAATGGTGTCCCTAATCCTGCTGAATTCCTATTTGGGTACGGTACAACTGGTAATCAATTTGGTTACGGTTTTGGTTACGGATATGGATATGGTGACTTTGAAGCTGGATACATAGTTACTGATGAAAATGGTAATACTATTGCTAACGGTTCAACTGGTGGTACTGGTGGATCAACTGGTTCAACTGGTGGATCTAGTTCAGGTGGTGGATCTAGTTCAGGTGGTGGATCTAGTTCAGGTGGTGGATCGTCTAGTGGTGGTGGATCTAGTTCTGGAGGTTCAGGTTCTAACGGTGGTTCTACTGATTCAGGATCAACTGGTGGATCTACAGGTGTAGATAATGGAACTGACGAAGAAACTAATAATGGTACTGACGGAGTTGGACTTGTTGTTCCATTCTGTGATATCGAATCAAACTTCGCTTACGCTTATATCGTTGCACTTTATGACCTTGGAATTGTTTCAGGATACACTGGTACTTGTGAGTTCAGACCTCAAAATGAAATCACTCGAGCTGAGTTTCTTAAAATAGCTCTTCGATCATTTGGTCAAGCTTACACTTCTGAAGATGCTCAATATGAGACATTTGGAGATGTTGAAAACGGAACTTGGGTATCTAACGCTGTTGGACGAGCTCAATTTCTAGGTCTCGTTGATGGAAATGACGGAAACTTCTTCCCTAATTCAAACATCACTCGAGCTGAAGCTATGAAGATTCTTCTTAACGCTTCTGGTCTTGCTGTAGATGCTTCAGTTACTACTACTACTTTTCCAGATGTATCTGGTTGGGCTGTTAAGTACGTAGCTGCTGCTAGAAACTATGATATCATCTCAGCTAATCCATTGTTCAGACCAAGTGATAGTATCACTCGAGCTGAAACATCTAAGATTGCTGTAAGAGGTATGAATGTTGTATCTGCTCAATAATCATTTGTTTGATTAAAAAAGACTGAGATTTTCTCAGTCTTTTTTTTGTATATACCTTGTATGAAGAATACGTGATTTGCACTGATTTAAACTTTATTTATTCCTGTATATTTGTATAATTCAGACATATTTTTAAGTATACATCAATGCCTCCTAAAAAGAAACTTATATCTCTTGTAATTCCTGTTTTTAAAGAGGAAAAAAATATCCCACTTTTATATGCAGAGATTCAATGAGTTCTCTCTCAGATAAAAAATTACAATTTTGAAATCATATTTGTAAATGACTGAAGTTCTGACACGAGCTGGTTTGAAATCGAGAAGCTCGCTCTTGATGATTCTAATGTGAAGTGAATTAACCTCAGTCGAAACTTCTGAAAAGAGGTCGCTATTACTGCTGGGATTGAGCATGCTATGTGAGATGCAGTTATTACGCTTGATTGAGATGGACAGCATCCTGTCGAACAAATACCAAATTTTATTTGAGAATGGGAAGCTGGGTACCAAATAGTTTACAATATTCGTCCGAGTATTGCTGGAGCCAGTAAACTCAAGAAATTATCCTCAGTAGTTTTTTACAAAGTGTTTAATGCTATCTCAGAATTTGAGTTTGAGGACAGGACTACTGACTACAGACTCCTTGATCGAAGAGTGGTTGATTATTTCCTCAAGTTTTCAGAACGAAATAGACTTTATAGGGGTATAATTGATTGGCTCGGATTCGATAAAAAGGCACTCGTATTTGATGCTCGTGAGCGACTTGATAACTGAGACTCTAGTTATAGCTACAAGAAGCTCTGGACTCTAGCTATAAACTCCCTTACGTCTTTTAGTATATTTCCTCTTCGGCTTGTTGGATACTTTGGTTTTTTTATGACACTGATATCTTCAATCCTTTTTGTATTTGTTGTAGTGGATAAATTAACTATAAATAAATTCTTTTTTTCAAATATAGCTGCTCTCTTGCTGATTAATATGGCACTTGTTTGAATCGTGCTTATGGCTCTTGGGCTTATAGCACTCTATATAGCACGTATTCATGAAGAGGTGCAAGGTAGACCAATGTATATTATTAAGGATTGCAAAAATATAAAAAAGTAATATGGCAGAGCGAACTGTTGCAAAAGATGCAACAGTTCAAATAAAAAAGCATTATGCATATTTTGCATACACCACTTCACACTGAGCTTTAAAATGAAAAATACAAACAAAAACAGTAAGATTTTACAACTTTGCCTTCAAAAATAATTCATGAAGCATATACTATTTCTCACATGGAAAGATATAAAACACCCTCGTGCAGGTTGAGCTGAACGAGTCATTTTTGAATACGCTGTGAGATTAGTACAAGATGGTCATAGAGTGACATGGTTCGGGAGTTCATTTGATGGAGCAGTTGAATCTGAGATAATAGAGTGAATACGAATAATCAGAAAATACTCAATCAATACAATATATTTTCTCGCTTGGAAATGGTACAAGGAGTTTAAAAAAAACAATCCAGTAGATATTATTATCGATGAAGCTGGAGGTATTCCCCTCATCTCCCCTTTATATGAAAAACATATTCCAATATATTTCTTTATTCATCATATTGGTGATCATGAATATAAAACAGCATTTCCCTTTCCTCTTAATTGGATGTTTATTCGCTTTGTATTTTGGACTTTTTCACTCTATAAGCATATTCCAACTATAACTGTATCAAATTCTACAGCGAATGAGCTAAGAGAACAGCACTGATTTACAAATATATCAGTCGTAGAAAATGCAACACACTTGGTACCTATAAATGCTATCAATTGGGAAAATAAACAAAAAGAAATAGTGTTTTATGGCAGGCTTACGCCAATGAAGCGAGCAGACCACGCAATCCGAGCATTTCAGATTTTGGCTCAAACAGATTCTGAGTATCATATGAATGTGATTTGAAACCCACAAGACCAGGAGTATACAAATGAACTAAATCTGCTTGTAGCTGAGCTCTGAATAGCTCATAGAGTTCATTTTCTCTGATTCTCTCATGATTTGGTTACAAAGTATTTACCTAGAGCTCAAGTTATGCTCGTACCGTCTACAAAAGAGTGATATGGACTTATTGTACTTGAGTGAAACTCTTTTGGTCTTCCAATTATTGCGTATAATGTACCGTGACTTCGAGATAGTGTGAGAGACTGAAAAAACTGAATATTAGTTTCAGATTGAGATTATGAAGCTATGTGAAGCAAATTAGTAGTGTTAACATCTGATAGGCACGCACTTATTACGATTTCAGAATCTTCTCTTGCATTTATAAAAAAATTTGGATGATGGGATGAGAGATATAAGGAGTTTAAAAAAATAATCAAAATATAGTATATGCCACTCGTAAGTATAATTATCCCGACCTATAACTCTGCTCGCACTCTCGAACAGTGTCTTATATCTATTGTAGCTCAAGACTACAAAGACATAGAAATAATAGTTGTTGATAATAATAGTACTGATACTACAAAGGAAATTGCTCAAAAATATACTCAAAACGTTTTTAATAAGTGACCTGAACGAACAGCTCAAAAGAATTATGGTATAGAGCTAGCAAATTGAGAGTATCTATTGATTATTGATTGAGATATGTTTATTGATAAATGATTAATTACAGAATGTGTAAAATTAATATGAAAAGACTTAAATAATGCTTGAGTTTGTGTTCCAGTAAGTGATGTGTGAGACTCATATTGGGTTAAGTGTATAGCATTTGAAAGAAGCCTCTATGTGTGAACGCAAATGGAAGCTCCTAGATTTTTAAAAAAAGAACTAGTTAAAAAAGTTTGAATGTATCCTGAAGATATAATATTTTTTGAAGAATTTATCGTTCCACAAAAAATTGAAAAGCTAGGATACAACATCAGACTACACTCAGAAAATAAAATTTATCATGATTATTATGATTTTGATTTCATGCAGAATCTAAAAAAGAGATTTAATTATGGAAAAACAATGAAAGCTTATAGTGAAAATCAAGAAGAATACTCAGATTCTCAGCTTTGAATTTGAAACAGACTTAAAATATTTTTTACTAACAAGTCTTTTTACACAAAACCTCATTTAAGTTTAGGGATAATAAGTTTGAAGTTTATAGAGTTAGTTAGTGGTAAGCTAGGTTTATTTTTAAATAAGTAAAAATGATAGGAAAAATAGGTTGATTGTTAAGTAATTTCCCAATACTTAAATTTATTCCACCGTTTAAATGGATAATTAAAAAATGATTATCTAATTGCAATAATTGTAAATTCTCATGAAAAATGTCTTACCTTTTATGAAAAAATATATATGCAAATAACGTCTCTTTATGAGGTACATTCTTTCAGGATATATGAAATATATATATCTGAGATTGAACTATTCTATGATACGATTGTATGTTATTAACATCCGGTTATAAAAGTACTGATAAACTTCTTAAAGACCCATATATTAAAGAAATAATAATTTGAAAAAACGTATGGATAACATCAAGAGTTATAATTCTATGATGAGTTACTATTTGAGATAATGCAATAATTGGTGCTTGAAGTGTAGTTACTAAAGATATTCCAGGTAATACGTTTGCAGCATGAAATCCTTGTAAAGTAATAAAAAATATAAACGATGAAAAATAAAAAATCTATCCTTTTTCTTTGATCATACTGAAGAGGAAATTTATGAGATGATATGTTCTTAGATTTAATATTAAAGTTTTATCCAGCAGATAAATTTAATATATATGTAAATGCATCTGAAGATGCTGAAATACCAAAAAACATAAAGAATAAAATAAATATAATTGATACTAATTTTTTAAAAGATTTTAACCAAAAAATAAAGATATTATATAAGATTGATTCAGTAGTATATTTTTGAGGTGATCTTTTCATGGAATTAAAATGAGCTCGATTCTTTCGTATTGTATTTTATAAAATGTTGATAGTGAATTTATTTTCAAAAGTTTTATGAAAAAAAATATATTATATCTGAGTTTGAGTATGAAATATATCTTGATATTCATTGCTTTTAGCAAAAATCTCATGAAAATTATCTAATTATATAATTTTTAGAGATAAAGAATCGGCAAAAAAATTACAATTAAATAAAAATAAATTTAGTGTTTTTCCTGATTTAGCTGTAAGTTATTTCGATAAAGAAAAATTTGATATTAAAGATTCCAAAAATATAAAAACTAAAATTTGAATTTCTCTATTATATTTTGTTCCAAATAAAGAAAATTTCCAAGATTTAATAATCACCATATCATGAATAGTTAATAAACACACTGAATTAGATTTTGTTTTTTTACCACTGTTGATTTCAAAGAATGAAAAATTTGATGACATATGGGTATGAGATAAATTAATTAGCCAATGTAAATATGAAAATATAGAAATATTAAAATATTCTTGAATTAATGATTATATAAAAAAAATACAAGGTCTTGATATTATTATTAGTGCAAGATTACATTGAAATATTTTTTCAGTATTATCATGAATTTCAACAATTGCATTATCTTATAGCCCAAAGGTTACAAATTTTTTTATTGAAAATAATCTTAAAGAATTTTGTTTAAATATAAATGATTTAAGTGGATTAGATTATATATTCTCTGACATTCTATTAGATAATAAAAAAGTTAAGTTTAAAATGGCTTCAAAAAATTTACTAAAATATAATACCAGCTATAAAGAGAAAATAGACGAATTATTTATAAATAATAAAAAAAAATATGATGTATAATTATGTAATCTATATTTTAATTTCATTTATAGTTTCTGTTTATATATATATTAAATGATTTATTTCCTCTTCTTTAGTTGCAGCTTATGTGTGAAATAACAATGCAACTTCATGATTAAACAATATTTGAGATTATTATTCTACCATTAATTTTTGAGAAATTAAATCATCTGATTTTTGGCTTAGTATACCTATATTTATTTATAAAAATATTATTTATTTATGAATTAATCCTCAAATATTTCATTCTTTATCAATATTTATATTTATTTTTATTTCAATGGTTTGAATAGAACTATTGATAAAAAATTACAATAAATCAAACTATAAATATTCTGTCCTTATCTCATTAGGATATACATTTTCTACATTCTCAATAATAAACTTTGTTTGAGCTAGTATATTTGTATACATTTACTGGATGATACCTTTGAGTATATATGTATTACTTAAAAAGTCATATTGGGGATATTTTATTTATTATTTACTCATATGATTAGCCTCAGCTGTAAATCTTCCATTTTGATTGATGTTAATAGTTTTATGAATTATAGTAAAAATAATTTTTCAAAGTAATAATATCATATCAAAAGAAAATTTTACTTTTTTAATATTCTGAATTTTAATAAGTTTTATTTTTATCTTTCCAAATATATTTTTCTTTTTTTCTAGTAAAGAAGCTGCAAATAGTATACTATCAAGTGAAATATTTTACAGAAATTGAACAAATATAATAACATTTATAAGAGGAATTACTGACTGGTGATTTTTTAGTTGAAATAATTGATACTTATATAGAAACTATTCTCCTTTTTATAATACATTAATTGGATACTTCACATCTCTATGGATTTTTGTTCCAATTTTTATATTAATATTAAATAAGTCAAAAAAAAATGTAAATAATATTATAATGGTATGATTAATTATTTTCCTATCATTTTTAATACTATGAGAAGTCACTCAAATTTCTAATGTTTTTACAAACATATTTTATTCTATTCCACTAAGTTCAATTTTCAGAAATACTTCTAAATTCTTCTTTCTCATTTATGTTTTAATATTACTTTTACTTATATATAATAAAAATATCAAAATTCCATCTATTTTATTTTTTATTGCTTCAATTCCAACGTTGATTATTTTTTTAAGCTGAAATGTAATAACAAGTAACATAACAAAATCCAATATACCATCTGATTATAAAATATTAAATAATGAAGAACTCATTTCAAAAAATGATAATATTTTAGTCTATCCTCCTCAATACTTTCCTGTTTATAATTTTTGAAACTGAATCAAGCAATTTGGGTCTTCTTCTTTATTAGAATTATTTATAGATTGAAACTTTATTCAAAGTAGATGTGTTGGATGTTGAAATAAAAGATTTGAGTTAGACTTAAAAAATCTTACAAATTTTAGGCTTTTAAACTGGGTAAATAAACTTGAAGAATATTGAGTAAATAAGATTATTTATGACGACAATACTGATAAAAATTTTTATAGAAATACTATTTCTAGATTAGAGCTTGAAGAAGAATTATTGATTCAATGAATTTTAGTGAATACAAATCAAATCTGAAATATTTATATTTATAATTTGATACTTGATTCAAAGAAATTATCAGTTTGTAATTCTTTTTGGATAGATTGAGATACAAATTTATTAGTTGAAGACTGTAAAAATTGAGAAGTTTACTTTACACCAAGTTCTAATGATTACTTACAGATTCAAAAAGTTTGAAAATATCATATATACTTTGTGTTGTTTATTATAAATATATTAATAATTATATGATGATTACAAAGTTATTATAAATATAGAAAAAAGAATGCTTAAAAACTCTTGGCACATAATCATACTGATACTTGGAATACTGATAATTAATCTTTTCCCAAGTTTCTTCTTATTACTCGGTACATATTTCCTACTTGATACTGGATTTGCACCTTTCACAGAATTTAGATGATTTTTTGAAGTATCAATATTTTGACACTTAACTCATTTATTATCATATTTATTATGATATGCACTGTTTTCAAAACTTTTTTTTGTATTTGTAATTCTTGTTTGAATCACTACATGACTACTAATATCAAAGTATATTTGAACAACATTTCCCCAGTTTAGAAGTAAAACGCTTGATATAGCTGCTATAATTGCGGCTGTATATAATCCATTTATGTATGAGCGACTTATTAGTCAAACGGGAATAGCATTTGGAAGCTATATGCTCATAATATGAATACTAATAATTCTGATTTGTAGAGCTCGACCATGCGATGCAACATATGATTATCACAGGATTCTGAAGTACTACAACCTGTGAATACTCTCTATGTTTCCATTTGCTGTGGCATGGATGATATTTCCACACGCAATATTACTGATCGTACTGATATTAACAGTATTGACTCTGATGTACCCAAAGAATATTATCCAGTTTATGCTCATACTTTTTGGTGTTATTTTACTCAATATAAATTGGCTTGTTTGAGATTATGCCCTTCGACTCAATACAAATGTGTCCAAGCTTGAGTCATTCACTCGTGATAATATTGAAGTATTTCAATGAAACAGCTTATCTGGACTATGAGTGGATCTCACTCATCTGTTTGGATATGGTTTTTGGGGTGAAAAATATCATATCATATCTCCCGATGATATCATGAAGTATTGGTATATATTTGCAATTCTAGTACTCACTATAGTTGTATACGGATGATACAAACTCTATATCAGAGATAAATATATAGCGATTGTTCTCAGTAGTATTGCAGTTATAGCATACATATTATCTATGTGAATCGCATCGCCAATTTGGGGATGGTCAAGTGAAATACTTTATGAATATCTGCCGTTTTATATCGGTATGAGAGAACCTCAAAAGTGGTTAGCATTGACGCAGTGAATATACATGATATATTTTGTCATATGATCTATGTATTTACTCCACTCTAAGTGGCTCAATAATATACAAGAGAATATATTTAAACGACTTTTTCAATACCTTGTAAAAGTATTTATCGTAGTATTGCCAATTCTATGGGTTCCCACAATGCTTATTTGATTCTGGGGGCAACTCAATATATCTGATTATCCAGATGATATATTTGAAGCTCGTGAATTTGTGCAAACTAAGATTCCAGCAGACAGTAAAATCATAAATTTTCCCTGGCATAGCTATATGGCTTGTGATTGGACTTACGGTAAGGTGACTGCAAATCGAGCAAAGGATTTATACTATCCTGCTAATATTGTCACTTCTGATAATATAGAAATAGGGAAACTGTATTCAAATAGTGTTGCATCCCAATCTATAGACATAAATAAGTTTGTAAATAACAAAGACATAAACTTACTTATAAAAAATAGGATTGAATATGTTCTATTTAATTCAAGTTGTGCAGACTGGAGAAAATATATGTTTTTAGAAGAGGATACAGTTCATTATGAAAAACTGTTTGATAGCGAACATATCAAAATATATAAAGTAAAAAATGAAAAATAACTATTACAATATAGCACTTATAATGTGAGCGAGTATAATAGCTTGAGCTATTAACTATGCCTACTATCCTCTCATGCTCCAGTATATGACACTGGAGGATTTTTGAGTATTTGGAAGTATTATGTGAGTCCTGAATCTCATATGAGTTATATCTACTGGGATTATACTGTTTCTCAATAAAGAGATATCTAAAAATATCTGGGACACTGGTCGAGTGAAATATATTTTTGTAGCTTCACTCAAGATATTGAGTGTAGTTTGATTGATTGGAACTCTTATTTTTTGGATGTTTACTCCCCTGTTAGCTCGCTATTTTGATGTGAGTGAATATGGGTATTTTATACTTATTGGAACTACCATATTTTTGAGTTTTGTATCAACTGTCGTTCAGTCATCTCTCAGATGATTAAAACAATTTAATTATCTCTCTTTCTCTCAAATTATTGGTCCTGTAATGAAGCTCATGATTTGAATCTGACTTGTGTATTTAGGGTACAATATTTATTGAGCTATTTATTGAGTAGTACTAAGTGGATTGATCTCACTATGAATATCTATACTCTATTTAAAATTCATATTTCAATGAACAAGCTCTGTTTGAAAAACAAGTGAATTACTCAAAGATTTTAGAAATAATAAAAAGGAAATTATAAAATTTTTTCTTATTAGTTTCTTTTTTGCACTGTTCTTGAATATTGATGTTATATTTGTGCAAAATATATTTGATGCTACAAGTGCTGGAGCGTATGTAGGTATTGCTGTACTGGGAAAATTTTTGATATTTTTACTGCTCTCCATTGAAACGGTGTATTATGGACAAATCTTAGAACACTCAAAAGCAACAGTTCCACGACACCTCATACTCAATCCACTCGTCATTATGACTCTTGTTGTTGTAAGTGCTCTAGTATTTAATGTATTCTTTTGAAATTTTATACTTCATATTCTGAAGCCTGAACTCACAGAGTATTTTGATATTTATCTTTGGTCACTGATGTATTATGGTTTACTTGCGTACATGAGTTTTTTCTCAAAGATACTTGTGTGATGGAATAGTAATTATGCAAATAAGTTACTAGCAGCATGCTCAATACTATTAGTGATTGTAGTATATACACTATGAACGAGTTCTCTTGAGAACTTTATTTATAGTTTCGTTTGAGTATGATGTATCACAACAATATTGCTTGCAGTATTATTTTATTTTGAACTGACTCACGTTAAAAAATAATCATGAAAACTCTTCTCCTCACATGATGAACTGGATATATCTGATCTCACTGCGCAGTTGCAGCTCTTGAGGTTGGATATGATATTGTCATACTCGATAATCTCTCAAACTCTGATAGTGACGTTATTCAAAAAATAGAGCAAATCGCAGGTTCTTCTTCCCTTTCCAATGGAAGAATTGAGAAGAGTTCTTGAATAAAATTCTACCAATGAGACATACGAAACTCAGCAGATCTCGAAAAAGTATTTTCAGAAAATAAAATTGATACTGTCCTACACTTTGCTGGACTCAAAGCTGTGTGAGAGAGTTGTGACAAGCCATTTATGTATTATGAAAATAATGTAGAGTGAACTCTCAGACTCACGGAATCTATGGAAAAACACGGAGTGAAAAATATAGTTTTTTCCAGTAGTGCTACGGTATATGACCCAAGTGCTCTCTCACCACTGCGTGAAGACTCACCAACTTGAAATACCTCTAACCCATACGGTACAAGTAAGTTTATTATAGAAAATATCTTGCGAGATTTAGCCACTCATCAGTGACTCAAAGTAGCAAATTTGAGGTATTTTAATCCGATTGGAGCTCATAGCTCTGGACTGATAGGAGAGAATCCACGAGATATTCCTAATAATTTGCTTCCATACATAATGAAAGTAGCATCTTGAGAACTGAGTCAACTCAAAGTATTTGGGGATGATTATGAGACAGTAGATGGTACCTGAGTTCGAGACTATATACATGTTGAGGATTTAGCTGCCTGACATATCGCTGCACTTGAGTGGTTAGAAAATAATAAAACTCAGTGAATATTTGAAACTTTTAATCTCTGAACGTGAACGGGGAGCTCTGTGATGGAAATGATTGAAATAACTGAGGAAGTCACTGGTACAGCACTTCCCTACACAGTTTCCAATAGACGACCTTGAGATATCGCAACAGCCTATTGTAATCCTGAAAAAGCTCTAAAAATCCTCGCTTGGAAAACAACAAAAACTATCCAAGAATCCATTACAGACAGTTGGAACTATATAGAGAAACAAAAATCATAAGATTATTGAACTTTTTATAAAAAAAAGTATTCTATACTCAAAATATAATAAATACCATAGATGAAACTTACAATATTTGGAACTGGATACGCTGGGCTCGTATCATGAACGTGTCTGGCTCAAGTAGGTCATGATGTGATGTGTATTGATATTGATGCAAGTAAGATTGATCAGCTCAATAATGGAGAAATACCTATTTATGAACCAGGACTCGCTGAACTGGTAGAACGTAACGTCAAAGCCGGGAGACTCTCATTTTCAACAGATGCGCAGGCTGGAATAAAACACTGAGTTGCTATTTTTAATGCAGTTTGAACTCCCCCAGATAGAGAGAATGCAAACAAAGCTGACCTCAAATATGTCAGAGCCGTAGCACAAACTTTCGGAGAACAAATATCTGAATACAAAGTATTTATCAACAAGTCTACGGTTCCCGTTTGAACGGGAGAAATGTGTAAAGAAATCATAAAAAGAGCTATCTACACTCGTGAAAAAGATATAGAGTTTGATGTCGCTTCAAATCCTGAGTTTTTACGTGAAGGTACGGCTGTACAGGACTTTTTATCTCCTGATAGAATCGTGCTAGGTTCAGAGTCGAGTCGAGCTAAAAAAATACTCGATGAAATCTATAGACCCTTTGAGAGGTTGCATACTCAGATACTGCATACAGATATCACAAGTGCCGAACTTATTAAATACGCTGCCAATTGTTTCCTCGCGACAAAAATCAGTTTCATCAATGAAATCGCAAATTTTTCAGAAATTGCTGGAGCAAATATAACTGATATAGCTAAAGGGCTAGGTATGGATCCGAGAATTGGACGTAATTTTCTTTCTGCTGGACTTGGATATGGAGGGAGTTGTCTTCCTAAAGACGTCAAAGCACTCATAGAAACAGGAAAAGAACACTGATTTGATTTTCAAGTCATTTCAAGTGCTGACAAAGTAAACGAATCCCAAAAAAGTATCGCAGTTCAAAAACTAGCCCAACATATGTGAAGTTTGAAATGAAAGACTATTTCAATTTGGGGTCTTGCCTTTAAGCCAGAAACAGATGACGTTCGAGAAGCTGTGAGTATGACGGTAATTGATGAACTCCTTGGAGCGTGAGTAGAGGAAATACGAGTATTTGATCCAGTTGCGATGGAATCTATGAAATTCTTTGGAAATAGAAGTGATAAGATTATATACTGTGAATCAAACTATGAGACTCTTATACACTCTGATGCTCTCATGCTCCTCACTGAATGGGATGAGTTTTTTGCACCAGATTGGAAGTCTATGAAAAAATCTATGAAGTGAGATACTGTATTAGATGGTAGAAATATTTGGAATAGTAAAATTGTTAAAGATTACGGGTTTAAATACATAAACATCGGGAGATAATGATCTGAATATTTTTAGCTCTCGTTGTAGCATTTATCAAATCACTGTGAGAACTGGCTTGAAAATCATTTACTGATATCAAAAAAAATGACTCACTTGATGAATATACTCTTGCCTGGGGAACCAGGCTTTTTTCATTTATTTTATTATTGCCATTTATATTTTTTGTAGATTTTAACAATCTCAATATTGAGTTTATTGGTATCCTCCTAGCGTCATCACTCATAAATGCAGTTACAACTATCACTGCTCTAAAAGCAGTAAAGTATTGAGACTTATCTCTCGTATCTCCACTTACAGCGCTCACTATTCCATTTTTATTTGTGACTTCTTACTTTATAAGTGGAGAACTTTCAAATATATATGGAGCTGCTTGAGTTGCTATAATATTTGTAGGGACATATTTTCTCAATATTCAGGAAATTAGGTGATGATTTCTCGCCCCCATTCGAGCATTAATAGAAAACCTTTGAGCTCGATATATGCTGGTCACAGCGATACTCTGGAGTGTGAGCTCTCCACTTGATAAGCTCTGAGTCTTGCAAGTAGGTGCCATTTGATGGATGCTCTTAACTAACGCTGTAATATCTCTCATCTTTGTGGGAATTATGCTCGTGATGTGAAAAAGTATGAACCCTAAATCTATGCTCACCAAAAAAAATATTTTAAAAATAGGAGCTTTGAGTATCTTGACCTGAGCTGCAGCATTTCTTCAAATGCTCGCTCTCAAATACACATTGGTTATCTACGTTA
This sequence comes from Candidatus Gracilibacteria bacterium, assembly GCA_010119145.1. Classification (NCBI taxonomy): domain Bacteria; phylum Candidatus Altimarinota; species Candidatus Altimarinota bacterium. Next base: position 325,724 of record JAACSU010000007.1, on the reverse strand, counting down.
TAGCGCTGAAAAGAGCGAGTTGAATATTTAGCGTATTTTTAGGATATTTTATGTATAAAGAAAAAAATATAGTCGCTAAATTTGTGGCTGCTGCAATTATGCTTGCCTGAGTCCTAGTTATTAGTATACTTTGAAATATATAACCTAAACGTTTTTTATGAAACTTATCATACAAGTCCCATGTTTTAACGAAGAGAAGACGCTTAGTAGTGTTCTCAGCGAATTACCAACTCATATTGATGGGATAGATATCATAGAAACTATGATAATAGATGATGGTTCAAGCGATAAAACTATAGAGATAGCAAATGAACACAAGGTTGATTATATCATCAAACACAGAGGAAATAAAGGACTTGGAAATGCGTTTCGTAGCTGAGTTGAAAAGGCCCTTCGAGAATGAGCAGATATCCTTGTAAATACTGATGGAGATAACCAATATCCAGGGAGGTATATTCCAGATCTTGTTGCTCCAATAGTAAACTGACACTCTGATTTTGTAATGGGAAACAGACAAACCAAAGATATACAACATTTCTCACCCATGAAAAAGTTTTTTCAATGGCTTGGAAGTTTAATAGTACGAATACTCTCAGGAACAAAAGTTCCAGATTCTGTGAGTGGATTTAGAGCCTACTCTCGAGAAGCCCTTCTCAAACTTAATGTAACCAGTGATTTTTCATATGCGGTTGATACTCTCGTACAAGCAGGAAGTAAAAAAATAAAGATTGATTACATACCGATGACGACGAATAAACCAACTCGTCCATCTAGGCTTTTTAAAAACATATGGCAACATATGTACAAAACCCTTTCAATATTACTCAGAGTATATGCGATGTACCACCCACTGAGACTTTTTGTCAGTCTTGCGAGTGCATTTTTTATAATTGGACTTATTGGGATAATCAGATTTACATATTTTTACATTACGATTGAAGGACCAACCGGTCATGTACAGTCTCTCATCGTCTCAGGAGCCTTTCTCACGATTGCTACAATATTTTTTGCACTTGGTATCATCTGAGACCTTATATCTAAAAATAGACGACTTATCGAAGATAATCTCTATTTCACTAAAAAAGTATATTTCGATAAGAAATAATATATTAAAAAATCTCTCGTACTTGAGCGATTTTTTTTATTGTCAGAATGTATATAAGCTGAAAGCCCGCATAAGCGGGCTTTTATTCAGGATTTTTCAAAACACGTAGCACAGCTAGGTTTTGAGAAAAGTGCTTTGCAGTGGGTCAAGAACCCACTGCAAAGCAAGTAATGACACACTATAACTTTTTTTCGGCAGAAAAAAAAGCAAGAGCAAATGCATCATCCCTAGTGTACTTTTCTGCGGGGCAAGCAGAATTTCCAGCACAGGTTTAATAATTCTATTCAAAAAAAATATAAGTCAAAAGATAATTTTGACTTATATTTATAATTATTTCTAAGATAGTTTTATTGAGTAATTTCTATTCTTTGAAAGAGAGCTTCTCATTTCTTTGTAATATTGAATACTTCTGATTTATTTTGAAGATCTTGAAGTTTTCCAGACTCTAATTGCTCAGTGTAATTTATAAGTCAGAGTTTAGTGAACATCTCAGACATCTTATCTGGAAAAAATGCGTAGAGTCCGAGTCCTACTTGTCTGAGTCATTCTGCGAGCGTATAGAGAACTTCTCTTGTTCCCTCCTCATCCTCTTTTATCATTTTCCAGGGTTCTTTTTGGTCTGCAAATTTATTGAGCATATCAAGAAATTCAAAACTCGTATCAAGTGCTGATTTAAGTCTGTACTCATTCATTCTGAGTTTCATCATATGAGCGTAGCTTGCCATTCACGTTGAAGTCAGATTGATGGTTTCAAGCGTCACTTGCTCATCAGCATTTCACATATCAGGGGCAGCATATCACTCAGCTTCCACTTGCGTGTTATGTAATCAAGTATCAAGTATTCAAGTCTTGTCTTGGAGTTTGAGTGCCAGCACGACTACTCTGTTAACGAGATTCCCAAAATTGTTTGCAAGTTTTGAGTTGTAGGTCAATAGAGCTTGTTTTTGGTCAAAATCTCCATCTTGCCCGATATTAAAGGTCGAGAGTAAGTAGAGCGTGAGCATTTCTTTTGAATATTTTTCTGAAAATTCTACGGGATCAATCGCATTTCACAGTGATTTAGATATTTTTTGTCCATCAACAGTAAAAAATCAAGTGGTCAGAATATTTTTTGGCAAATCAAATCCAGCTGACATGAGCATCGCAGGCCAATAAATAGCGTGAAAACGAATGATATCTTTTCCAACTACATGCAGGTCAGCTGGCCAAAAGTCCTCATCTCCATTTTGACACACTGTGATATAATTAAACAACGCATCATACCAAACATAGCTCACATGAGATTCATCAAAAGGAAGTTTGATCCCAAATTTATTGGTTTCTCGACTCACAGAAAAATCCTCAAGTCATCGCTTGGTAAATGCTATCACTTCATTGAATCTATCTTGTGGGATTACAAATTCTGGATTATTTACGTAGAAATCCTCAAGTTGGTGTTGATATTTTGAAAGTTTGAAAAAATAGTTTTTTTCTTTGATAGTATCTGGAGCTTTGAGATGATCAGGACAAATGAGTACTCCGTCCTGTTCTATGAGGTCATCGTCTTTTTTAAATGCTTCACATCCAACGCAATACTTCCCTTCATATTCTCCTTGATAGATATCACCTGCATCAAAACTCTTTTGAAGGACTTCTCTCACAAGTTCATGATGCCTTGATTCAGTTGTTCTGATAAAATCTGTATAATCTAAACCTAGTCCATCCCATACTTCTTTGTGTTTTGCTGCCATCTCGTCGAGATAGACTCAGATTTCTTTTCCATCTTTTTCAGCTGAATCTACTATTTTTTGACTATTTTCATCTACTCAAGTACTAAACTTCACCCGTTTTCCTGATATTTTTTGAAAACGTGCGATGCTATCAGCGATAAGACTACTATAACTATGACCAATATGAGGAATCCCGTTGGTATAGTAAATTGGAGTGCTTACAAAAAAAGTATTTTTCTCTGACATACATGAGTTTTTAAACGTAAAATATAGCACTATTTATACTCAAATAGTGCTATAAATCAAAGAAAAGTAGGGATTATCTACCTCCCAAATAATTTTTTCATAAATCACTTGAGTGGGGTACGAATATGCTCCGGTGATATAATATCGGTGAAATGTTGTTCTCCACAGTTTAGGCAGAAATTTGCATGTTCGCTATTTCTAGTTTTACAGGTTCTACATATTTTCGAATCTGTAATTTTTTGACTCTCAGCCACGTCCATAAATACAAGTATGGTGATTGACGAAATTACTGCTAGGAGAACTGGTCCTAGAAGAATAAGCAATACTCAAAATACTTTTCATATTGCAGTTACCGGTACCATATCTCAGTATCACACGGTAGACATAGTCACAAATCACCACCACAGTGATTGCGGAATTGATGAAAATGTTGGATTGACAGGAAACTCAACATAGTACACAAAACTCGATATAATTATGAGCAGAGACATAAAAATACTGAAAATAGCTTTGTATTCTTTATGGTATTCTCGAATAGTTTTTAGAAATCACAAAGCTATCGGTGAATGAGCCGATACTTCAAAAAGTCGCATAATTCGAAGAAGTCTTAAAACTTTTAAAATTGCGAGTCACGATAAAGCAGGAAAGAAAAACATGAGAAAAAATGGAGCAAAGGAGAGTAGGTCGATAATATTAAATGCTTTGAAGGGAAAGAGTAGTTTACTTTTTGAACGAAGGAACCGGTAGAGATACTCCAATAAAAAAATAATAGAAACTAAGGCATCAGCAAAAAATAGATTGAGATACCATGAATACGGGAGTCACTGTACTGTTTCTATAATCAGAACTCACACACTTAAAATGACACAAATTACGATGAAAGTATTGAGTTTTTTTCATAGTCTACTGTCGGGATCATGAAAAATATTTTCATATGTATCTCTATCATAAAATGCTCAATCCTTCAGCACTTCGTATTTCAAAAGTCGTTTAAACATAAAAAAACTGGAAATATATAATATATATCCCCAGTATAACATATCCAATCACCGTTGTAAAAATTATTTCAGTGCTTGAAGTCTCTTTAAAACGGTAGGATGAGAATAATAGAAAAACTCATAGGCTGGATGTGGTCTCAGATTAGAGAGATTATTTCTCGAAAGTTTAATCAAAGCCTGAGAGAGATGTTCTCCAGAATAATTTTCTTTTGCATAAGCATCTGCTTCATATTCATTTTTTCGAGAAAATATGCTTGATATCATCCCAAAAATCATTGAAATTGGAGTGAAGAGAATTCCAAATGCCACTGCACCGAGATGAAAGCTTTGAACTTGACCTCAAAGAGCTTGTGAAACAGCAGGAACAGCAAGAGCGAGTGAGAAAATAAAGAGTATAACTCAGGTTTGAATCGTCCCAAGAGCCAACATTTGAAGGGTATGACGTTTTTTATAATGACCAATTTCGTGTGCTAATACTGCAACGAGTTCTTCAGTCGTGAGGTCTTTTATAAGTGTATCAAAGAGAACTATTCTCTTTTTAGGTCAAAATCCACTGAAATAGGCATTCGCTTTTGAGCTTCGTTTACTTCCGTCAATAACATAGATATTATCGAGTTTGAATCAAACCTTGTCCCCAAATGCTCCAATGGCTGTTTTGAGTTCTCAATCTTCAAGAGGAGTTTGATTATTAAAAAGAGGAACAATGAGACTTGAGTAAAACATCATAAAAAAGAGTGAAACCAATGTCGTAAGTATCCAAGCATAGATCCAGAAACTTGCTCAAAATGTAAGATAGATGAATACTATTAAACTCAATAAAGGAGCTCAAATAAGAGCTGAGAGTAGAAGCCCCTTTAGCGCGTCAGCAAAAAAGAGATTTTTTGTCATTTTGTTAAATCCAAATTTTTCTTCTATTACAAAGGTTGAATAGTAAGAAAAAGGGAGTGAAATAATGCTAGAAAGAAGAGAAATGGTCCCAAAAAAATACAATGCCAAAAGTATTTCGTTTTGCGTATATTGTCTAAAAAAATCGTCCAACCATCCAAATCCACCAAATACTAAAATAAGGAGCATAATAATAAATGATGGAATAGAGCTGTACCATCCAAAAGTATACTTTGCTCGTTCGTATTTTTGAGAACTTGCATATTTGTCCGCATCGTAAATATCAGAGAGTTCAGCAGGTATAGTATCAGACCAACGAAGGGTATTGAGATATCCAAGTACTTTTGTGAGAAGAGTCTCAGCTATAAATATAGATATAATGAGAATAAAAATAGTTTGAACTGACATGAAAAATTGGTAAGAAATAAATATATAGGTATTCTAAGTGGAAATACTGAAATTAGAAATTATTTTTCTCTCAAATATGTACTTCGTCTATATTCTGAAATGCTCTGATGATTCTCTCTATACTTGAATTACTAACAATATTGAGAAACGACTCAAAATGCATAACTGAGAAATTCCAGGTGGTGCAAAGTACACCAAAGCACGCTCTCCTGTTGAACTCGTGTATTCTGAAAGCTCTGATGATAGATCGAGTGCTTCAAAACGAGAAATAGAAATAAAAAAACTCACTCGAGCAAATAAGTTACAGTTAATTTGAAAATAAAAAAACTGAGAAAAATTCTCAGTTTTTTTATAGTTTAACTTTTTTCTACCACTGTTCCCTGCTTCGTATCAACAACACTATATCACGCAGCTATAATCTCTGCTCTAAGTTTATCGGAAAGTTCAAAGTTTTTTTCAATTTTGGCTTCGTCTCTGGCAATTGCTAAGTGAAGTATTGCTTCTGGGATATCTTCTCCCCCTTCAAATATTGATTCATCTACAATACCAAACACAGAGTTGAAACTTAGGAGCATATCAACACAACTATTTACTTCATCTGACGTGAGTTTCTTGTCTGCAAGCTCAGAGTTTATATATTTCGTAAGTTCAAAGAGTGTGGCTAGTGCTTCGGGAAATGAAAAATCATTTTCTAGTGACTCTATAAAATCAACCATTATATCCTGCATATAGTCTCGAAACTCAGGTCGAACTCATGAATATTCAGCTTCAAAACGAGCTAAATTTTTACTGGTGTTATCAATATTTTTAATGGTTTGAATATTTTGTTCTAGTTTATCAAAACTAAAACTGATTTGATCTCGATAGAGTCCATTGATGCATGAGAGTCTAAAAGCTCTGTACAATCGAGACTCGTTTGGATATTTTTCTTCTAGATCTCTGAGAGTATAAAAATTGCCAAGTGATTTACTCATCTTTTTCCCATCAACCATCAAGTGTCCAGAATGAAGCCAATATTTTGAAAATTCTTTCCCAGTACACGCTTCACTTTGTGCTATTTCATTTTGATGATGTGGGAATATGAGATCTTCTCCCCCCATATGAATATCTATTTGTGCTCCAAAATATTTCATCGCACACGCACTACATTCAATATGCCATCCTGGTCTTCCTTTGAGTACTACGGTCTTTTTATCTAAAATATTTTGAGCTTGATTTTTGATTTTTACGGCATTCTCTCAAAATGTAGGAATTTCAAAAGATTCTTCCCAAAAATTTTCTCCATCACTTTTTTTCCAAGCTTTCCAAAGTACAAAATCAGCAGCGACGTCTTTTTCATATTCGTCATTGTCTATTCTCACTGATTCTTTCATTCCAGACATATCAAGATTTGCAAGATTCCCGTACTTTTTAAATTTCGAAATACTATAATACACACTTCCGTCATCAGCAAGATAGGCAAAGCCTCTATTGAGCATAGTTTGAATCATTCGAACCATTTCTGGAACGAGTTCAGTCACTGGTTTAATATTTTCTGGAAGTTCAATCCCTAATTTTTCTAAATCACTGAGAAATATTTCAGTAAATCACTGTGTAAAATCGCTGAGAGACTTCCCTGCTGCCTGACTATCACGAATGGTTTTGTCATCGACATCTGTAATATTCATCGTAATTTTTACCTTATATCCAAGAAAGTTGAGCGTTCTCGCAATTGTATCCTCAATAATTGAAGTTTTCAGGTTTCAAATATGAGCGTTATTATACACTGTTGGACCACACTGGTACATTTTAACTTCTGGAAATCGAATTGGTTTGAATGCTTCTGTTTGTCTCGTAAGTGTGTTATATATTTGCATAGATTATTTTTTTTGAGTAGGTTTTTTATAATTTGTACGTTGCATAAGGAGTTCGGAAGCTTTTACAGGAGTCATATAATGCTCAATATTTCAATTAAGTTTAATATTTGGAGCCTTTTTACAAAAGTTCATACACATCGTTTCTGAAACTTCTGTGTTTTTAATGTTATGAAATTTTATATCGTTTTTCAATCTTTGGGTGATATATGTACTAAACTTTGCTTTGCAGCTCATTCAGGTGCAAACTTGGATGTTATTCATAGGTGTATATTGTATGTATTTTTTGTATTGTACCGATAGAACTAAAATCTCAAAAACGAAAAAATGAAAAAAATATTTGCGTAATCTCATTTTCTCATATAATTGCTACGCTTTAAATAAAGCTGTTTACACAAATGTAAATGCCGGGGTAGCTGCAGGGCTAAAGTATCTAGTAGGACTACGTACATTGCTGTGAATAATGTTGGTGCATAAAATTTTAAATGCCGGGGTAGCTCAGGGGTAGAGCAGAGGATTGAAAATCCTTGTGTCGGTGGTTCAAATCCGCCTCTCGGCACCATACAAAATTTTAAAATGCGGATGTGGTGGAATGGTAGACACGCACGATTGAGGTTCGTGTGCCGCAAGGTGTGAGGGTTCAACTCCCTTCTTCCGCACCATAAGCAAATAAACAATAAAAAAACTCTGAGATATCTCAGAGTTTTTTTATTGTTTATTTTTTATTTTTCTTTCACATAATATCAGAAATTTCTCACGCATACACATCAGTAATGTTATCAACAATATTATTTAAGTCCGTGAAGCTTTCAAATCTTTGAACAAATATAAGTCTATTAAACTTAAAATAAACAGTTTTGTCTTGATCGTTTTTAAATTTTTTTCACTCTCTTTCAACATAAAAAGTAACTGACTTTTTTCATGATTCTTCTATTTTAATAATATCATCTCTTTTAAATTTAAAATTAGACATTCAAATAACAGATATTCCCTCTCAATCTAGATCTCTTTTAGATAATTTATTTTTTTCTATAACTTGAAATTTCATTCACTCAGAAATATTTTCAGCTAAGAAATCTTCTCTTTCTTCTTTCATTTTTTGCTTTGACATACTACATTATATAAAAAATAATACATTATATATAATGTATTATCTAGTAAAGTCAAGATAGTTTTCAGTTTACTCAGGAACTACTTTTTTTGGAATTCCATAATATTCTAGAATCTCACGAGTAATGTCGGCAAATATAAATGAAGAAGTTGAACCACCATATTGACTTGATCTTGGACGTTCAAGTTTAACAAGCACAACTACTTGTGGATCCTCTGCTGGTGCAAATCATACAAATGAACCATTAGTAGCAGCTGCCCCTCACTCATATCACCCTTTATAAGCAATTTGAGAAGTTCAAGTCTTCCCTGCTACGGTAAATCACTCAATCCCTCATGCTTTTGCAACTCAGTTCTCTACTCAATCCACAAGCATATCTATAACCATTTCTGAACTTGATTCTTTCAATACTCTTCTCTGTGCTTCAGGTTCATATATAGTAGTTCTTCCATCAGGATACTCAATTTTTTCAATGAGATAGGGTTTCATATATACTCACCCGTTTGCAATAACACTATAGGCAGAAGCCATTTGCAACGGAGTCACTGCAACTCATAATCCATATGAACTTGTAAGAAGCTTCGCTTGAGACCAACGTTCATAAGGTTCTATTTTATTTGAAACTTCTCATGAGAGAGTAATTCATGTTTCTTCAGCAAAACCGAAATCTAAATAATATTTATATAAAAGAGCTCTTCCTATTTTTTGTACTATTCGGATCATTCAAACATTACAAGAAAAATTGAGTGCATTTACATAAGTATTGTACCCCAGACATTCTTTCGCAACATTTGAAATTGTAAAACTATCAATAGATACCTTTCACTCATCGTTATACATATCATATGGTTTAATCTCACCAGTATCGATTCATACAGCAACTGTAATAGCCTTCATAATACTCCCAGGTTCATATAAACTTGATATTGCGTCGTTTTGATACACTCATGCACCAAAACTATTTTTGTATATATATTTTGTAATATCATTTTCACCATATTCTGATCTATCTGCTTCTCGAAGAAAAATTTCTTTTCCATCATAAATAAACGCATCACCTCTCACCGTATCCTCTACAAATACTGATCGTCATAATAAATCTGTAGTTGGATTAGGGTATTTATCTCAGGTGACTTTTTCTAAGTCATATACATCTCAAGGATTGTTTGGGTCATAATTTGGATAATTAGCCATTGAAAGGATTTTACCAGTGTGTGGATCCATGACTACTACCGTTCATTTATTAGCTCTATATTTTTTGACCCCAGCTTCTAATATTTGCTCTACTGTCTTTTGAATATTTCTATCAATAGTAGTATACACATTTGCTCATTCTAAAGCTCATAGTTCATCCTCATCGAGAGAAATTGGATCTATCGTTCTGCCTTGAGTGTCTTTTTTACTGACTTTTTCTCATGGACTTCACTTTAAAATATCATCGAAATATCCCTCAATTCCATAATGTCATCTTCACTCACTATCTATAAATCAAATAAGTTGCGACGCTACATCTCTTTCTGGATATATTCTCTGTGCGTGAGGATTAAGAATCATAAATCACCCAATAGAATCTTCATCTTCTATTACTCATTGGCTCAGTGCTTGATTTTCATCTGAAATATACTGAGATAACTCATCTGAAGCGAGGAGTGATAATTTTCTGTATATAGGAATATATCTCAAATCTCTTTTTCGAATAGAAGTCAGTACATCTTTTTCAGCCCCTCAAAATAAATCTATATATTTCTCAACAAATGCTTCTACTTGTACAAGCTCCTCTGGATTAACATACAATCCATTTGGACCAGGATACACTCCTTTGATTCCCCATTTTATGGTTTGAGATTCTTCGTCAGGAGAGAGAGAATCCTTGAGTCTTACAGCAGTGACTTTCGTTTTAGAAATTCTCTCTACTATTTCTTTAGAAATAAGTCATTTGAGATATTCTTCTTCTTGGTTAAAATCATTAATTTCAAGTACTTTCAGGAACCTGAGCATATCATTGTAACACTCTTCGCTCTCTTTAAGATAACAAATCTCTTTATAGACCAGATTTGTGAGAAATATTCAAAGTTTTCATTTATCTCATTTTATTTGTGGATCGATTGCTAGGTCATTAAGATCTACACTCGTTCAAAATACACTTCAATTTTCTAAAGTTGTCGTAGCTGCAGAATAAAGCGTTCAGCGTGTAACGGGTATTTCGACTTCTCACACTTGTTGATTATATGCAAGAGAGTTATAAAATCAGTAATTTATAACGGTATAGGAAAAAGTTTCCCAAATTATTGCTCAAAAAAACAATAAAAAAAATACATACACAAAGTATTCTCTCGGATATCTATCAAAAATTTCAAAAAATGCATCTACAAAACGAGTCTTTTTTCGAGGGTTCATAAAAAAAATAACTATAAAAATCTTATAGTTATTTTACTAATTTTTTATAAATTTGAAAATGTAAAATGCTTAAATATATTCTTATTATGCTCTACTCTTAGGGTAGTATGCAAATCATTCAAATCATGTATGTCTCTTGTATTGGTTTCAAGTTGCTTGTGATCTTGATGATCCTCCGGGAATATTACTGTGATAATAACTATAAAAATCTCAATCAAGCCCTTTTATTTCAACGTGTCAGTATTTTTTTCTCACATTTGTTCATCGCTCAGCATTTTGTCAATATGTTACGATTCAACCAGGTTTTGCTTCATTGGGATGGGAAATTGCAACCCGAGTAAATTGGTTTGGTCTCGCCTCTAAGAATCATTTCCATTTATATCAGTCTCTTCAATACTGTGGAAGTCCCCTAATTCAAAAATTTGTCATCGCATCTCAGCAAGAAGCTCAACAACTATTATTTCAATTATTTACATAATTTCGTTGAATCCACTTCCCAAGCTCACCGGATAATTGCGGATTTTCACCTATTTTTTTAAATTCTGATTCTTCTCTGAAAGATGATTCAACTATATTTATTTCACTCCCCTCTCTAATAGATAATCTATTTCACGCTGATGTATAATCAAAATCTGAAATTGAGTGGTATTGAGTTCAATTAGATTCAACAGTTTTATAATCTCAAAATAAATCAAATGCTGTCAAACCATTTTCAAATATTAATCCTACTCAAGGTGCGTCCTTGAAGCTTTGAAAAATAAAATTTCAGTTAGAATTTTCTACTGCAAAAACATTTCTAACTGCATCAAATCAGTGCTCTGTCCTGCTTAATTGCTTAATATTATACAGTAAGACTCTTTTCTTTGCATCAGAAAATAACTTACAATACAAAAGAATAGATTCAACATCTCACTGTTCAAATACTTGTATGAGATTATCTTCAATTTTATTTTTGACTATGTCTTTTTGTTCAGATTCATTAATATTTGTGTCTATATGATTTTTATCCGCTTCAGTAGGTATTGAAATTTCAGAATTATTTTTTAACTCAAGTCTTTTATTTGATCAGTCTATAGATATATAATTTTCTCATTGTCGAGAATAAGCCTCATTATTTGAAATGAGATAATCTTGATCATTAAAAAGAATGTTCGCAGTAAATTTATCTCCAAGTTCTTTATTTCATTTAAAATCTATAGTATAAGTGTCTCTTCAAGCAATTATACTTTTCGTAGTAAACATGCTTCGAGCCTCATTAAATAATTCCTGCTCCATTATATATGAGAATAACATCTCAATGTATTTTATTTTTTCTGAGCTATCTCCAATCCTGTTTAAGGTGTTTAATATTGAATGAAAATCATTTTGAGTAAATGCTTCACTAATACTATCATTTATACCTTTTGCTACATTTATCGTTCATTTTCTTCAAGATTCTATATCATAATGAGTCATTTCTCACCATAATACATCATATAAAATATAATCACCTATTGAAAGTGGTCAGAACATTTCATTCGTTATGTCTTCACTTACATTGTAGGTACTTTGAATTCTTCACAATAAAGTTTCTAAATCTGATTGAGTAACAATTTTCTTTGAATCAGCTGTTTCTTCAAGACTAAATCATGCTTGGTACAATTCACAAGATTTAAAATATAAAAATGTTTCAGGTCAAAATTGTCAATCAATATGAGCTCAAGATATCATTTGGATATTCTTTTTCTGATCACTCGATAATTTTTTAGCAATTTTACTTGCATCTATATATTCTGATGAATTTTTAACAGCAGTTTTAGCTGCCTCAAATTCAATTTCTGTCATTCAAAGTCTCAAAGTATTTATTTCTATATTTTCAGGATTTTGAAAATTAGTAATTGATTCATTTTTCTCTCATGTAGTATTTACTGATTCATTTTCTCAATTTTTTTGTAGATTCAAATCCCCATCACTTCATTCTATGAGTTCATTACTAAGCAATTCATCATTTTTTTCTGACATATTTTCGTTTCCTATAACATCATTGAGAGAATTTGTTTCATCTTCAATAGTAAGAACAGATTTACTTAAAAATAAATCTTGTAACTCATTAGAATTATGTATATTTTGCATGATTGCTTGAAAGGTATTTGGTCAAAATACTCAATCAGTACCACTTCATGCTGATTTTTGAATATTTTTTTTCTCATCTATCGTATCTTGAGAATTAAATATATCTTCACAATGAGAATAAAGAACATTATACGTTTCTTTAGGACTCTTGATGTTGAGATTTCAAAATAAACTTATGAGATTTTTATAATAGGCAAAGGTATTTGGTCCTCTCAAACCATCTATATCTTGAGCTCATGAAATTATTTGAAGATCTTTTACTTCTTCGCGAGACATTTCAGTCATTGATTGATATTGGAGGATTTCATTTTGTAGCTCATCGCAGAGTGTCTGAGCATCATCATGAATTTGTTCACATTCTTGGTAATATGATTGTTCTATATCTGTTTGCTCTTGCTCACTTAATAGTGAATCAGAAAAAGCATCTCTGAAATCTATATATTTATTTCTGTTTGCCTCAAAATTTGATTGTTCTATTCACATAAAATGTAATTATAGAAAGTATATAGAGTTCAAAATATCATATTTTTGCGATTGAGACTATAATTTTAGCTTGACGAAGTCAGGTATTTATTCAGCTTTTTTAAATATTTATTTTGCAATACAAGCTTTTATTCCTATAATATTTTTTGTAATTTACTGATGTATTTTTACGGTTTATTACACAATTTATTATTTAAAAAATACAACATGGTAGTTACTAAATCAGACAAACAAGGAATCATTGAAAAATTTGCTAATAAAAAAGAAGATACAGGATCAGCTGAAGTGCAAATTGCAATTCTTACAGCAAAAATTGAAAATCTTAAAGAACATCTTGCAGAACATAAAAAAGATAATCATTCAAGAAGAGGGATTATGATTATGGTTGCAAAAAGAAGAAAAATGCTTGCATACTTAAAAAGAAAAAGCCAAGAAAAATATGAAGAAGTTATTGCTGCTCTTGAAATTAGAAAGTAATACACAAAAAAGAACCTCAGAAGGGTTCTTTTTTTTTGTGCACTTTTTACGTTGGATTTTTGATTTCTTTAATCTTGCACTCAATGAGCGCGTCTCATAAAAATGTACGAATTCTTTCTATAAATCTATCGACGATGAGATAATCATAATCAGCTATTTCAATTCAGAGAGTAAGAAGTGTTTGAGAAGATGAATTCTTATGAGTGTGTATTTCATCTATATTTATTCCCATAGTATAAAGGGTTTCACTTATTTTTTTGAGGATTCAAATTTTGTTTTCTAGTAAAAAAGTAATTCGAAACAAAGATACACTTTCGCCTCATTTCACATATGCATTCATAAGCCGTTCTTTGTTGACCGTTTCAAGCACAGTACAATCTCTTGCGTGAATAGTAAACTGACCTCGAGAATTTATATGAGCTACAATTTGATTAGGAATCTCATCTCAAATACAGTTTTTACATGTTCTGTAACTAATATCATCCTCTCCCCCTATCATAATCTCTTTTTGCTCCCTCTCTTGTGTTTCATCTACTTCTATATAATCAGGATTTTGAAGCTTTCGTTCTGATTGGTAATTAATCTTATTTTGCTTCAGTATTCGTTTAATAAGCGCTGATGGAGTACTTGAAAAGTTCCCAACTTGCTCTAAGAGTGGAAGACGCTCCTCTGTCGAAAACTCTCTTCCATCTATAACCTTTAAAATTGTGAGGTCCTTATCTAGCGCAGATAGTCATGATTTTTCTAGGTATCAGTTTATAATTTCTTTTCCTCTATCTCTGTGTGAATCCTTATTTCATTTTCTTAAATAGGCTTTGATATTATTTTTTGCTTTGATAGTTTGTACGAATCAGAGCCAAAAAGGACTTGGTTTTCTATTTTTATCAATAATTACTTCTACCACGTCTCAATTTTTCAATTCTTTATCAAGTGGATGAACTACTCCATTAACCTTCGCAATGGTAATATGATCTCCTAAATCAGTATGTACCTGATACGCATAATCTATAGGAGTAGACCCTGTTGGAAGATTTATTAAATCTCACTTTGGGGTAAATACAAAGATTCTATCTCGAAAAGTATCTATCTTGAGTGATGATAAAAGATCGTTGTTTCAAATACTATCGACCATATCTTTCAGGTCGTTTACCCAATCAATTTCAGTTGCTATTTTGCTTCATTTTTCTTTGTACTCAAAATGAGCTGCAACTCAAATTTCAGCTCGTTTATGCATTTCCTCTGTTCTTATTTGTATTTCAGTAGGTTGAGAGGTGAAATTTTTAAGAAATCATATAACAGTCGTATGGAGACTCTGGTATCCGTTAGGTTTTGGAAGAGCGATATAATCCTTGAATCTATTCGGGAGTGTTCTCCATTTCCCATGGATTTCACCAAGTACCCTATAGCAATCAGCAACAGTTGGAACTACGATTCTAATACCATAAATATCATAGAGCTCACTTGGGTGCTCTATTGATTTTCTCTGCATTTTATTGTAGATAGAATATGGAGATTTAATCCTAAAATCAACTTTATGAGCCAAATCAATTCATCACAGTAACTTTTGAATTTCTAAGATAGCAGAGTTTTGAAACTCAAGTCGTGTATTTGCTAAATCTTTAAGTTGTCATACGAGTTTATTGTAATCTTCAGGGTGTAGTATATGAAAACACTCATCCTCTAAGTCGTTTTTCATCTTGTATAAACCAAGCCTCCCAGCAATAGGAACATAAATGTTCAATGTTTCAAGAGCTATTCGTTGCTGTTTTTCTGGATTTGGATGGTGAATGAGAGTCTGCATATTATGCAATCTATCTGAGAGCTTAATAAAAATAACTCTCAGATCATCTGCCATAGCGATGAACATTTTTCGTAAGCTTCCAATAGCTCTATCTTCTCATCTATAACGAACTTTTTCAAGTTTCTCCATTCAGTAACAAAGATTAGCTACATCTTCTCAAAAAGATTCGAGAATATCATCAAAGGTAAAAGGAGTATCCTCAATAACATCATGAAGCAAACAAGCTTGAATAGTAGCTATATCAGGAGTAAGAGAAAGCAGTATTTCAGTCGCTGCAACTGGATGAGAGATATATGGTTCTCCTGATAATCGAGATTCACTTTTATGAGCATCTTTTGCAAACTCATAAGCTTCTAAGATTTCAACAGAAATAATTGCTTCATCCTGATCTTGCATATATGCTTGAGCACGTTTGATGATATCGGCAACTTGTTTGTCAATAATACTTATGTGTTGTTCGTAGCTTTTCATGTATTATTTTTGTAAAATTGAAATAATATTTCGTTTGTTATCAAAGAGTCTATTTTCCAAAATTTTAAATCAGGCTTCTTTAAAAAGTGTATCTAATTCCTTAAGTGTAAAATTATGATAATATCTTGTATGAGCTCCTATTTTAACACTATAATCAGTTGAACCAAATTTATTCTCGCTTCAATCAATTTTAGATGATGCGTATTTATCTTTGTTGAGACTTGAATCTAGGGCCCAATGTGTCATATAGATTGTGGCTCATTTTTGAGAAATTGAATAGAGTTGCTTCAAAACAGATTTTCTATCATCATAACTTTTTAGATGATGGAATGAAGCAATACTAAAAATTGAATCAAACTGAATATTTCAAACAAGAGACTCAAGTTCTAACATATTTCAAACTCTAAAATCAAAATCAGGAAATGATGATCTCGCTTCTCAAATGAGTTCACTTGAGAGATCAATTCATACATACTCAACTGGATATAGTTTAAAATATCAATAATACTGCTCTAATAATCTTCCACTTCAACAACCCACATCTAAAATTGATGGCTTATTTTTTAAATTAGAAAAAAAATAAATAATTTCTTCCCATTTCATATTATTCCGAGAAGCTGCAAATGTCTTTCAAAATTGATTATAATCTACCATATTACATTTCGTCAGGAAGTGGAATCGCAAGAATCTCAAATCACTCTTCTATAATTTTTAGAAATTGAGATACTAGAACAAGTCTTGAATTTTTAACAGAGCTTTCTAAACTGTCGTCAATAACTTGAACATTTGCATAAAAACTACTAAAGAGTTTCGTGAGTTCAAAGAGATAAATACAAATTATATGTGCATGATATGTTTCTGCTGATTTAAGGACAATTGATGGGTAGTCTAAAATTTTTTTAATAAGATCTTTTTCTTCTGATTCTGAGTAAACCAAATTTTGGCTCACTCATACTATTTTACTTTTTTCTAATACTTTCTTCCCTCTCACGTAGGCATATTGTATATATGGTCCACTATTCCCATCAAAAGTCATAAACTCATCCCAATCAAATATCACATCAATTTCTCGAGATTTTTTAAGGTATCAGTATTTTATAGCTCAAAGAGAGATTATTTTTTGAAGTTCTGTTATTTTTTCTTCACTAATATCATCTCGTTTTTGCAGAATAATTTCTTTTGCTTTGGATTCTCACTCGTCCAGCAGTTTTTCAAGTTTTATGATTTTTCATTTTCTTGTACTCATTGCACCATCTTTAAGACTCACAAATCAGTTGTGAGCATGAGTAATTTCAGTTTCTTCTTTCAGCCAGCCTGCAAGTCTCGATATGGCAAAAGCTTGTTTAAAATGAAGCTGCTGTCTCACATCTACAAAATATATTATCTTACTTGGATTCCAGTTTTGCATTCTGTATTTAATACTTGCTAAGTCGCTTGCAAGATAGCCGTGTGTTCCATCTCTTTTTTGCAGGATACATGAAGGGAGTTTTAATTCATCTGGAAACACAATTCAGACTGAACCATCTTCATTTTTCGTAGCAATATTCATAGAAATGAGTTCACGAACAATTTCGTGCATAGGAGTTATAAGATCCGGATAATCCTGCATTTTTGGGAGTCAAAGTCATTCATAAAAACTCTCTCAAATATCATACTGAGGAAATACTCAAAATCTCGCCAAAAGTTCATCCATTTTTTGGATGGAAAACTTGGTAAATCGAGTCCAGTTATCAACCATTTTAGTGTCTCACTGTGATAATTTTTTAAAGGCATCTCGAAATTGTTGATCAAGAGACGCGTCAGTTTCGCTGTCATTTGATATTTTCACATAAAGTTGAAATAAGTGTTCAACAGCATCTTCTTTTAAAGCAACTTCATCTCAATACTTTTCAAAAGCAACAATAAGTTTTCAAAAAATAATCCCCCAATCTCATATATGACTATCACTTATAACGGTGTACCCTAATTTATTAAATAGATTAATAAACACTTGACCTTGATTTGGAGTACACATATGTCAAATGTGCAGTGGCTTACCTACGTTCGCTCAGATATAATCAATATAAATATGAGTATTTTTATTTTTTGATACTTCTCAATATAAACTGTTATTTTGAATAAACTTCTCAAAACTCAGAGCTATACTCTCTTCATTAAAATAAATATTTAGATACGGTCCCGTTGCTGATACTTTTTCAATATCTTGAAATTTATTTTCATCATTATTAATTGCTTCAGACAACAAATTACTTATATCAATCGGTGATTTCTTAAGTTCTTTCGCGAGAGTAAAACAAGAAAATGTTAGATCTCACATATTTTTTTTTGGTGGAGTATCAAATGTAATGTCATGCAATGTAATATTGAGCTCGCGATCAATAAGTGATGTAAAATATTTTTGAAGTTCCAAGTACATAATAACTATTCTTAATATAAGTATATACCTAAATTATAGTCATAAATCATATTTCTCAAAGGCTGTTTCGTAAGTAAAAATTTTAATCTTATTATTAAGTATTTATTATTAGGTTTACACTAGATTTAATAGTATTTATAATGAATTCATACAACTGAACTATAACAAAATAAGAATTATATTTGTATTTTTTAAAATATATTTACAATAAGTAAAACACCCTCTAAAAATAACATATGTTCGAAGAACTTCTTGAAAATAATATTAGATTCATTAAAGAACTTAAACTCTATCATCCAATGGATAGTGAAGTGTCACTTGCTGTTCATTACCTCAATACTGAAAGGATACTGAGTGTTTCTTGAATTCGACATAGTTGAAAATCTAAGCTCATACATTCCTTACTCAAAAAGACTCACAGTTTTGAATCTTGTTTTTATTATAACTCAGATATAGATACACTCTGAGTTATTAGAGAACGGTCTGATTTAATCACTCTTTTAGATATGTTTATAAGAATATATGGAATACCCAAAATAATTATTCTTCAAAATATAAATATGATTGAAGGAATAAAATGATTTATTTCTCAGCTCATAAAAACTGAAAAGTATAAAATTGTCATAGTATGAAACAATATAAAGATTGAATGAGTAAAAGAAATCGAGCTATTTCCTTTATGAATAGATATAAAAAAAAGAGAGCTTATTCAATTTGGTGGAATCTCAGAGGTGAGAGTAGTTCCAGAAATATCATATAAGCAGTTTTTACTACAAGCCCTCAAACACGATATAGTAAGTAGAGATATTCTGGAGTCATACAGCATAAAAAATATAAATTTGTTTTATCAAATAATGACATTTTTATCAAAATGTGACTCTTTTCAATCTATGAGAAATCTCCATAGAGAGTTGGCTGCACACTCTATAGAAATATCTCTTCTCACAATGATTGAATACCTCAGTGCTGCAATTAACACAAAACTCATTTATAGATGCTACCTCTATGATATTAAACAAGATAATGTCATACAATCTCAAGCTATATATTATTTTGGAGACGTGGGGATTAAAACTGCATTTTCACATTCTGATGATATTCTCGAAAATCTTATTTATTTAGAATTTATGAGAAACTGATTCGTCGTATATGGATGACTCAGTGGAAGGTTTCAATTCTCATTTCGTGCAGAAAAAAATATGAGAGTAATCAGTATTGCAATCGAGAAGTCTCAAGATAGAAATGAAATACGAAAAACAGCTCGCAAACTTGCAAAACTCTGAGATAGTTCCAGTAAATTTGTCCTCATAGAAAATAAAGATGATCTCGCTATGAGAAAATTTGAAGAAGAAGGAGTCGTAATTTGAAATTTATCTGACTTTATGGAAATACTTTATACATAAAAAAAATCCCTAAAGGGATTTTTTTTATTATTCTCAATATATTTTTATACAGTTCAACTATCTGTATTACTTGAATCTGAAGTGTTTTTTCTTCATGCTTCAAATGCTACAACTACTGCATTTACTACATCATCATCATCTATTCATTCAGTATTCAGCTTAGCTTTTACATCGTTTGCTGAAGTGTAGGTACTATCACTTGCAAATGCCTGACCTGCTTGTTCTGGACTCGTGTAAGTACTAGTCGCTGCACCTCATACTCAAGATATTGTAATATTATTTACAGTATCTCAAGCTGATGATGAAGTTCATTTTATTCTTGCGTCAACACTCGCAACTGATGCAGATGTTCATTTCTCTTCATCTACAAGTAAATCTCATAATCCTGGTTTAGTTTTACTTATTACTAAATCCATTTCAGATAATAATTGAGCCATTCTTTGTTCCTCTCAATTTGAAATATTTCCCATTGATTTTATATTTGCAAACATAGGATCTTTTTCAACTATAGTATTAATAGTTTTTAGAAATTCTGGATGTCTTGATAGTTTTTTAATATCTCATCATGTTTCAACTGCTGATTTCAATTCATTAAACGACTCAGAAGTTAATTTATCGCTATCGTTCTCAAATCTAGTTAAAGCATTAATAGATTTTTGAGATAAATCCATTGAACCATCATCATTCATTCATGGTAAATTTTTAGCAAATTCAGTTCCTCTATTTTGTGCATCAGTTTGAAATTTGGAACTCACTGATGATCCTACTTGTTGCAATCAAGTAATACTCATTCAACCATTTCCAGTTGGAATAATCGGCGCATAAGTTGGCGCAGCAGCTGCAAGTTTTCAGACTGAAGCTCAAAATGCCGTGATAGGAGCTATAATCGCTTTAGTAGTTGCAGATGTGTTGAGTGCTGCAATTACAGCAATCCAGAGTATCACGACTCCGAATAATTCTACTATGAGTTTTCAAATTACTGAAACTTCTTCAGGACCAGAACCATGTGCTCAGATTATACTAAGACTAAATCATCCTGCATTAAGTGTATCCATGTCATCAGTACTAGCATTTTGTTTTATTCCTTCTGAAGCAACCATAATGAATGTGAGACCAAAGGCTAGCGCAGCTGCAACATATACTGGAACAAATGCGAGTGCTATGAATTCTTTTGGGGTAAATTTTGATTCTGATCATTCTTCTCAAGCTTTTCATAAAAAGTATAATAGACCAAATACCGGAGAGAGCATCATATAAATCCATAAACGAATTCATCTTGTGAGAAGTGCTAAAAATAGAGCAACCATAAGGAGCATATAGACAATTACAAAGAGAAGATCAAAGAGTATTTTAAATATGAGGTCAAATATTCCTTTCACAAACTGTAAATTTACATTTTCTACCGTATCTAAGTCTTGAACACGCAATATTCAATACGTATAAACATTGATAACACCAAATATATTGTTATCTAACCCTTCGGCATTTCATTCTCCAGAAATGATATCTTTTATGCTCACCATACCTTCTCAACCTTCCTCTCATTTACAGCGAATATTTTCATCAAATTGAGTTTCTTGTCATTCTACAAGATTAGTGGTAGCTTGTCATCCAAAATCTTGTGAAAAAGATATAATAATATCTTTACAAAACTTTTGATCTGCAATTTCACTGTTATCAAGTGCTTGAGAATATAGTGGTTGATTTTGAAAACTGTTATATGGAAGCGTGAGTACTGATACTGTAAGAATTGCTGAGAGAGATAAGAGAAACTGTACAGCAAACCATGAAAATGGTACTATGAGTACCCCGATAATAAACTTAGGCATTGCTTGCTTGAGTTCCCATGTCCCATCACCTTTTCAGATAATATTCATAAACGCTATAACAATCAGTATCCCAGCAAATACAAAATATACTACGTTGGAAACGAGAATCCAAATCTCTTTGAGATAATCTTGTAAGCCAAACATAGTACCATTTACCCAACCTGGATAGAGGAATATTGAAATAAATGAAGTTACAATCGCTAAAATTGCCCCAGCTCCACTCAATATCATATTCAGTATATTAATGAGCTTATCTCCTTGCTCTTGCGTTATTCATGTAGAATTACTTGGAGCTGCAAATGCTCAAGAAAAACTAAGAAGCCAGAATCATAGGATTCAAGCGATAAAAAAGAGTATTTTCTTATTTATTTTTATGTAGGATGTGATAGATTGCAATACCATATTTCAATATTTTGATTAAATATACTCTAACTCTATCATAAAAAGAATAAGTCTGCAAAAATCTGGTCTCAAAAAAAGCACAGAGATGTCTGTACTTTTAGTATTCTATAGTTTTGAATTTGTTTAAGTATTGAGTTTCTTTTTAAAAATCTCTGTAAATACTTTTGGATTTCATTGCCCTGCTGACTTTTTCATTGCTTGTCAGATGAAAAATCAAAAGACTCTTTCATTTCATGATTTATAATCTTCTACTTGTTCAGGATTTTCAGAGATAATTTGATCGACAATTCATTCAAGTGCTCATAAATCATTTTTTTGACGAAGATTATTTGAATCTACAATAGTATCTGCATTTCATCAGTTATTAAATAAGTTTTCGATGACTGACTTTGCGTTTGTAGATGATAATTCATCAGAGTTAACGAGTTCTATAACTCTTGAAAGTTCTTTGATATCAAATCTAAGATCACTTATAGATGACACACTGTTACTTTCGTTCATCATTCATAAAAGTACTGAAGTTATATAACTGCATGATTTTTTAGGATCATTTGAGAGAGATACTAATGCTTCAAAGTATTTAGAGAGTTCTGAATCTGCAGTAAGAATACGAGCATCGTCATTTCAAAGCTTATATTCACTGAGATATCGAAGTCTTTTTGTATTTGGAAGCTCAACAACTTGAGTTCTACAGGCATCTAAAAAGTCATCATCAAGTACGATTGGAAGGATATCCGGTTCTGGAACATATCTATAATCCATAGCATCTTCTTTAGAACGTTGAGAACTACTCGTTCCAGTAGCATCATCCCATCCTCGAGTTTCCTGTACTACTTCATTTCCAGCTTCTACGATTTTAACTTGTCTTTTGTACTCTGTATCAATACATCTTCCGATAGCAGAAAATGAATTAACATTTTTGTGCTCTGTTCTGTTAAAAAGTTCATTGCTTCATTCTGGTCGAATGGACATATTCACGTCACATCTGAGTTGTCATTTTTCCATATCAGCGTCACTTACTCCAGCTGCTCTCATAATTTTTTGAAGTTCCTTGAGAAATTCCATAACCTCATCTCTATCATGAAACACAGGCATTGTTACAATCTCCATAAGTGGACTCCCTGCTCGATTATAATCACAAAGAGTTTTTCCACCTGCATGTGAGAGCTTCCCTGCATCATTTTCTAAATGCATATGATGTATATCAAAACTTTTTTGTTCATCACCTATAAGTACTTCAACCTTTCATGCTCCTACAATCGGTTCAAATAACTGAGTCGTTTGAAAACTATTTGGAAGATCAGGATAAAAGTAACTCTTTCTATCAAATCTTGAAACTTTGTTAATCTCGCACTGCATCATCATTCAAGCAACAACTCAAAGTCTTACAACTTCTTTATTTATTGCAGGAAGTTGTCCTGGAAATCACATACAAATAGGACAAACGTGAATGTTAGCCTCGCTTGCAAGTTCTACAGCATTTTGGCAACTACAAAACATTTTTGTTTTTGATTTTACTCTGACATGTATTTCAAGTCCGATAACTTTTTCGTATTTCATGTATTGATTCTAATAACTAATTATATAATTGATTTTCGTGATATATACTACTTTAAATTTCTTATTTTCAAAGATTTTTCACTCTAAAAGTACATATTAAAAAAAAATAATAATTTTCTTGATTTTGCAGAGCATTATGATAGACTTAGTGGGACGTTTTTTTATAGTTGGAACTGTGTAAAGTATGTTTTAAGCCTTCATATCCATACATAAGCCTCCTATTCATGAGATAGTTACATAATAAAAAATGAGAATTGCGCTTCAAGTTTTTTATTATAAATCTCGCAATATATTCTAAAACACAAACATATGGAAGTAAAAATTTTAACGCACATTGGTTCAGATATGCAAAACGATAAAGAAGTTGTTGATAAATTAGTAGAACACAATCTTTCTACAAAACTTGATAACTATCTAAATAAGTTTAGTAAAGAAGATGCAGAAGGAACTATTGAAGTATCACTTGATAAAAATAAAAAGTGACTCTTTGATGGAAAGATTCAAGCAAATCTTGATGGAAAATCATTTCGTTTTGAACGTGAGGATTATAAAAATCTAGATGACCTTATTAATCACCTATTCGAACATTTTAAAGAATCTTTAAGTGCAATGTAATTTTTACGTTTATCTAAAAAAAAAGACTCTCGATTACGAGAGTCTTTTTTTATATCCATTCTTTTATATTTAATGCGCTTCCTCGTCAGGTAGAACTATTTTAGCCGCATTTATAACATTTTTAAATCTGTCGTTATGAAGTTGTATTCATCAATAAAACCTCGTGACTACCAGCATAGTATTTTGAGCATTGACTCTTTGAAGCTCTCTAAGGATACAAAGTCCAGCTCCTTGTTCTCCATCATCATTTTTTCACTCTAAAATACTTCAATTTTCTTCCTTAATTCTGTAACTATAGCTATTATGGCTTGCTTTTTTAAAATAATGATCAGATTGTATATCTTTTATAGCTCATTTTACAGCTTCAAAACTATCTACTTTTAGTAAAATCACAGTGTATTTGGATTTTCTATCTATAATAATTTCTTTAAATATTTCTTTCACTTTATTTGGAGTAAAACTGTCCTCGAATCAAAGTGAAAATTGTCATTCCTGAAATACCATTATTTACAAGGGCTAGAGAGATTTAAAAGTGTTGTTTGCTTCGTAGCAGTACAAACTACATAAGCCTTCATAGAATCAAAAAGTGTTTCATATCAGGATTGTTGATCCAATATTTCTCTCAGTCTATTATTATATATATTTACATCTCATACATCAAAACTCACTTGAGTTGCAGTTTGGTCAATAAAATTTTTATATATTATATTGTATTCTGGGAGTATTTTTCGCTCTAATATCTCTGATTCCCCTGCAACACTTGTTGGAAGATAATAAGGATATATTTCTTGAAACGCATTTTGTCATTCAGCTGTAGCCATATAACTCAGTAATTCACTTGCCATACTTTGTTTCACTGAATCTTTATTTATAACAAAATAATTATATTTAATACTCGAAATATTATCCTTTCCAGAATAACTTGGAAAAGGTGTTGCGTACAAGAGAGTGGATTGATATCAAATATCATCAATCTTGAGTAAATCTCTTGGATATCATACCATAGAAGCCACATCACCTTGAGTAAAAAACTCAATGTCAGTATTATTCAAAAACGGTGCTGAAATAATATTGTATCTATTATCTCAATCTTTTTGGCCAAAGGCTGTATAAATAGAAAGGGCTTGTCTACTCTGGGTTGTGTTAGTTTTAACAAGTGACTCAGTTCCTTCTAAAACTAAAAATGCTGATATGATGGATGCAGCTCTGGTTACTCCAAATCAATTTCAAAGTGCTATTGGCACAATATCTGAATATCTCTCCTTAATAGTGTTTATTTCTACAAGAATATCTTCCCAAGTTGTGAGATCTGATGGTCGAAGAAAGTATTTTCTATTGTAGAATAATCACAATGCTTCATATCACAGAGGAATTCACTTTACATACTCTATAGTTGAATCTTCTGAATCTGAAACAATGAGATCATTTCCAAAAATAGGTTTAAAATCTAATCTAAAATCGTTAGGACTTATCGTATTAGGATCAATGACAGAAATTTGATTTTCAAAAATTGAACTTTCAGAATTTGGTAGGACGAAGACATCGGGTCCAATTCCTTGCATAAATGCCGAGGAAAGTGAATTATAATAAGCTTGAGTATCAGAAAAGCTTTCAACCACTATATTTTGTGACGCGTAAGCTGGATATGACTCTTTAAATCAATCAGTGAACTCTTTAAGTCACGCGATATCATCTTCTAAAATCCAAACTTGAAAATCACCTGGGCTTGCCTTTGTACCAGTTTTTTGAGTTCCAGAGTTTCATAATTGAATTGCAAAATAAATAAGTCCGATAAAAACTAAGATTCAGATTATTATGAAAAATATTTTGTTTTTAGTCATTTTTTAAATTTCTGAAGTTAAATGTAAATGTATATGAAATATTTCTTGACCCGCTTTTTCTCAAACATTAAATCGTAATTTGTAAGCCTCTTGAATCCCTAAATCTAAAGCAATATTTTTTGCAACCAGAAACATATTTCAAATCAATTCTCTATCAGATTCTTGTAGGTCATTAATCGTAGGAATTTCCTTTTTAGGAATAATAAGTATATGTGTTTTTGCTTGAGGATGTATATCATATATAGCTATAATATATTCATCTTCGTAGATTTTTTCACTTGGGATTTCTCAATCTATTATTTTTGTAAAAATACTCGTCATAATATAAATCTAATAGTAAACTTCTTGAGCTGGAGTTTCACTTGAATCAATGGTAGGGAGCTCTATAAATGAATTTTGTAAATCCAGACTAAATATCATAACAGCACCAACTATACTTAGCACAATCATAACAATAAAGAGTACATTAGTTACTGGAGCTATGTTACTACTATATCATCAAAATTTAAGTGCATGATGACGAGCAACAAAGAAAAATCCCCAAAGTATAGCGAGTAGGAATATATAAATTCAAAGGTACACTGCCAGCATGGATTTTTAATTAAAAACTATAAAAAAAGTATAGCTTTCTTATTTTTTTTTGCAAATTTTTAAGAACACGGGTATAATACTTGTATCAATTATTTCAACTCAAATATAAAATAATGGCTACTATAAAAAAAGAGGATGTAGACTTCACAATCTCAGATGAGCTACAAGCTAAATACCCAGAATTAGTGACTCTAATCATTGCAACTGAATCTATGGATAATGACGAACGACAATATTGGTTTGATATTATGCCATCGATGACTGATCCTCAAATTGATAGGTTGTATGATATTTTAGAAACAGAAAAGAAAAAGCTTCAAGAACTTGAAGTAAAATATCAAAAAGAAATTAAATCTCTCAATGAAAAACATCTCATAGAATGGCAAGAAATGCAGGTAAAAGAAGGAAAGAAGAAAGTTGCTGCTGCGAAAGAAGAAGATAATAAAAACGGGAAAGATGAAAATCCAGATGAAATACTCGCTATGCTTAATGATTTATAAGAAATTGTATAATAAAAAAACTCTCAAATTTGAGAGTTTTTTTATTATACTATGGGCAAACTACTCACCATTTTGGTTGACGACTTGTTTTGACCCACGCGGTAGTAGTACTATCAAATAAACTTGGTTTAGTTCAAATTTTACTGACACACCACGCAGAAAGATCTTGGTTAAATTTTGTGGCCCTATTAAACATACCAATCATATTAGTTACATTTCATGTATTAAAATTTAGGGGTTGATTAAAGTTGTTAGCCAGATTGAACATTCCATACATATTCGTAACTTTGGAGGTATTTAAAGTTATTGGACTATTCATGGCTGCAGCACTATTAAACATACTATCCATATTAGTGACATTTCAACTATTAAAGTTAATTGCTTTATTGTATGCTAAAGTAGCTTGAAACATTATAAACATAGAGGTAACGTTTATAGTATCAAATGTCAGTACTTGATTAAATGCTTTTGCATAGGCAAACATACCATCCATTGTCAAAACACTAGACGTATCAAAGGAAAGAGGTTTATTGAATAAGTCTGTACCATAGAACATGGCATTCATATTTGTTCACTTAGAAGTATTTAAGGTTACTGTCTGATTAAATCTCTTTGCATCACGAAACATCGCTCAAAAATTTGTTACATTTCGAGTGTCAAAATTTATTACTTGGTCAAATACAGGTGTTTCACGAAACATCGCTCACACACTCGTTACATTTATAGTATTAAAACTTACTGGATTATTAAAGACCTTAGCTTGATAAAACATAAATTCCATATTTGTGACGCTAGAGGTATCAATCGAAACAGGTGAATTAAAAGCATTGGTTGTCGCAAACATAGCAGACATATTTGTTACTTTAGAGGTATCAAAAGATACTGGCTTATTAAATGCGTTTGCTAAATAAAACATCCCCTCCATATTTGTAACATTACTCGTATCCCAATATGATATTTCATTATTAAAATTATTCATTCCACCTATAACATACGACATATCTGTGACTTGACCGGTATACACTCCATCTGGAAGAAATGTCCGAAAGGTTTTTCCATCAACAATTACTGCCGGTTGAGTATTATCATTATCATAAGCTACAACTTTGTCTAACAAGGGTCTATCGACAATTAGTAAATCTAAACATTTCCCCTCAGTCCCAATTTTTCATACATTTATAGGATTTAAACATGAATTAGGTAATGATATAGATCCTCCTGTTGATAAATATTCTAATGGACATCTGCCATCGTTGTTCACATCAAAACATTGGAACTGATTATTCACTGCTCTCCATCATCTACCATTTCTTGGTATTAACTGAGCTAGTGCAATCAATGCCCCTCCCCTTCATCTTACGTATTAATCCTGAGAAACAAATGACGTCAGTTCGTAGCTATTTCAAAAATCTTCAAGATTTAGGGTGTCACTCCCTAACGGTAAATCCTCTAAGGGAATTAAGGTTTTAGACTGTGTTATAATTCAAAGTCAGGTTCCAAATGTTCGTGGATATCTATTTTCATTATTAGCTAAGGCTGTAGGAGCAAAAGAAATAAGGTTTTCTTTTTTTTCCATAAATGCTACAAATTGAAATACTTTTCTATTTTCTCACAATAAATAACTATAGAGAGTATTATCTTTTGGATCTCTCATATCATCCTCCAATCAAATAGTTTCTAGAACATTTGGTCAGATTTTTCATTGAAATCAAACCGTTCATCCACTCATTGTAAGAGTTATAGCAGAATCAGGGATAGGTAATTTTTTAGTAGTAGCATATTTTTGAAATGTTTCTACTGCCTGCGTCATAGTTGCTATTCTATTAACATCTCTCGCTCATACTAAATATGAGCTATATGCTACAATTCAAACAACAGAAAGAATTCCTACGATTGTAACTACTACAATAAGCTCTACCAAAGTAAAAGCTTTTTTGTTAATGTAATGCATAATAAATATAAATAAATAATACTATATTTATATCAATAAAATTTCTGCTTGCAATTTCTTGAAGTTGACGTTTAAATACTATGTATATTACTACAAAAAAAAGGATACCAAATTGGTATCCTTTTTTTTATTTATATGTAATTTTATTTACTAGAAATCACTTTCATGTTCCATTTCTTTTGCCACTTCTTTCAAGTGTGTTTCAGAAGTATCAACCCCATAAGCATTTGGGTCAAAGTATTCATCATCATCTGGAGCAATATGCCCATTGATAATATTATATTGTTTCCCTGCAGGGATAAGTCTACCAATAATAACGTTTTCTTTGAGTTCTTTGAGCTTATCAATTTTACCTGATACAGAACTTTCAACCAGTACTCGTACCGTCTCTTGGAATGAAGCTGATGATAACCAACTTTCTGTATAGAGAGATATTTTCGTAATACCGAGTAGGAGTCTTTCTCAGATTCAAGAGCTTTTTCCTTCTGAGAGAAGTTTATCATTTTCTTTTTTAAAAGTAATGATATCAACGATATCTCCAGGAAAAAATTCAGTATCACCCTTATCGAGAACTCGTATTCGAGAGAACATTTGTCTCACAATAAGCTCGATATGTTTAGAGTTTACGGTTTGCCCTTGAGAAGCATATATAGATTTAATCTCATCTACGATATATTTTTCAGCAGCGAGAACCCCACCTATTTGCATAAGTTTTTGAATTGAAAGGTTTCACTCTGTAATTTTCTGAGCAATTTTTACAGTATCACCTGATTTCACGAGAATCGTTCTACCAAGATCAAAGTTATATTCATAAACTCTTTTTTCTACATCTTTGATAACAATCATTCCATTGCTTGCTCGTTTTACCTCTCAAGCAAAGTTTGAAGTAATTCTTTGTTTCTCTTTTTTATTTCGAGCTAAAATTTGTTTTGCTTTTACTTGTTGTCCTTCTTTAACAGCTAATTCAAAATCTTCTCCAAAATAATATTCTTCTTCTACGAGTTCATGAGCTGTAACTTTTACAGTAGCTCCAGAATTATCGTGGTCGATAGTAACGGTTCCATCAATATCTGAAATTTCTGCAACCAGTTTAGGATTTCGCGCTTCAAATAGTTCTTCAACTCGAGCAAGACCTTGAGTCATATCTCATCCTTCTTTTGCCACTCATCCCGAATGGAAGGTTCTCATCGTAAGTTGAGTACCTGGTTCACCAATAGATTGAGCCGCGATTACTCCGATTGGAGAACCAATTTCTACTCAAGCATTTGCAGCAAGATCTAGTCCATAACATTTTTGACACACTCAACCTTCTGTTTCACAGGTAAGTACTGATCTGAGTGATACTTTTTGAATATTGTTTGACTGAATGATAGCAAGTACATCTTTATCAATAACAGTTCCTGACTCTAACATAACTTTACCAGCTTCGTCTTTCACGTCGAGAGCAAGAGTATGAGAGTAAATTCTATCTTCAAATTTTTCATCAAACCCTGATTTTTGTCATTCTCTGAGAATAGTTTTGTAATGTACTGTATTACAATCTTCTTCCCGAACGATAATATTTTGAGATGAATCAACAAGTCTACGAGTGAGGTACCCAGATTGCGCTGTCTTAAGTGCTGTATCTGACTTCCCTTTACGTCAACCATGGGTTGCAATAAAGTACTCAAGAGTTGAGAATCATTCTTTCAGAGTAGATTTAATCGGAAGTTCGATTGTCTTACCAGTTGTAGAAGATACAAGACCTTTCATACCCGCTAACTGAGTAATATTTCACCAGTTACCTCTGGCTCCAGAGTCAATAAAGTTAAAGATATGGTTAGAGTTGTCATACAAGCTCTTCATCTCAGACTCGATTACTTTTTTAACATCTCACCATATAGTAACGGATTGATTAAATTTTTCATCTTGCGTAAGAAATCCATTCCAATGTTTCTTTTGTATATATTTAACCTTTTCAGATGCTTCCTCTAAAAGTTTCTTTTTATTTTCTGGAAGAATCATATCTGATTCAGAAATAGACAGTCCTGAAAGAGTCGCATACTTAAACCCAAAGTCTTTAATGTTATTAACAAATACTGCAGTTTTAGCTG
The DNA here is from genome assembly GCA_010119145.1 of Candidatus Gracilibacteria bacterium. Classification (NCBI taxonomy): domain Bacteria; phylum Candidatus Altimarinota; species Candidatus Altimarinota bacterium. The sequence goes on along the minus strand of JAACSU010000007.1, from coordinate 294,467 downwards.
AACCAAAGAGTTCAAAACTTTCTGAAAGTATTCTTTTAAGGACTCCTTTTTTCAGTGTTTCATTTATATATCCTAATTCTTGTGGAACTATCTCATTAAAGAGAAGTCTTCCATAAGTTGTTTCAATCATTTTTCCTTCAAGTCTCACTTTAATAAGTGCGTGAACTGAAAGACTTCCAGCATCGTAAGCGTGAGAGGCATCTATGATAGATGCATATGTATTTCAAGTACCATTTACTCCTGGTTTCTCAGAAGTAATATAGTACGCTCCTAAAATCATATCTTGAGATGGTGTAACAATCGGTTCTCCAGAAGATGGAGCAAGAAGATTTTTAGAAGTAACCATGAGATTACTCGCTTCGTCTTGAGCTTTTTGAGTTAACGGTAAATGAACGGCCATTTGATCACCATCGAAATCGGCATTAAAGGCTGTACACGTAAGTGGATGTAATTGGATTGCTTTTCCCTCAACCAATACTGGTCTAAAAGCTTGAATTGAAAGTCTGTGAAGTGTCGGTGCTCTGTTGAGTAGAACATATTTTCCATCAATAACTTCATCAAGTGCGTCCCATACTTCTTTTGTTCCTCCTTCAATATATTTCTCAGCATGCTTTACATTATAAACAATTCCTTCTTCTATAAGTTTTGCAATAATAAAAGGCTTGAAGAGAATAAGAGCCATTTTCTTTGGTAGACCACAGTGATCCATCGGAAGATTTGGACCTACTACGATTACAGATCTCGCAGAGTAATCAACTCGTTTCCCAAGGAGATTTTGTCTAAATCGACCTTGTTTCCCTTTGAGTACTTCTGTAAGAGATTTTAGTTTCTTTTTATTTGCAGTAACATATCCACTTCTATTGTTTCGAGATTCACCAGTGATTAACATATCTACTGATTCTTGAAGCATACGTTTTTCGTTTTTCAGAATAACTTCAGGTGCTCCAAGTTCGATAAGTTTCTTAAGACGATTATTTCGGTTTATAACTCTTCTATATAAGTCATTGAGATCAGATGACGCGAATCTTCAACCATCAAGCTGAATCATAGGTCTGAGATCTGGTGGTATAATTGGAAGCACTTCTAAGATAAACCATTCTGGTCTTTGTCCTGATTTTAGGAGGTTAGACGCAAGTTTAATTTTTTGAAGTATTTTCTTTGTTTTGGCTTGAGTTGCTGTTCTAAGATCTCTTTGATTAATTTCAATAAACTTGAGAAGATCAATTCTTTCAAGTAAGACTTTGAGATATTGAGCACCAGTACCTCCTTCAAATACATGAGGAAATTTATCTCGAAGTACTCTATATTCTAGTTCTCCAACTACAGCTCCAACTTCAAGAGATTTAATATTCGTTCGAAGACTTTCAAATTCTTCAGTTAAGTTATCAAGTCTTGCCATTACAGATGCTTCTGCTTCAGCGAATTTTTTTGGTGTGAGTTTCTTTTCTTCTTTTTGAATTTTTAAATCATTTATTTCTCTTTGCATCTCTTTTTGCATTTCTGCTTTTGAAGTTTTGTATTTTTCTTCGAGAGCTTTCAGTGATTCGTCTTTTTTCTCTTCATGTACATCAGTAATAATATATGAAGCGAAATATACAACTTGTTCTAATTTTTTCACTGGAAGGTCAAGAAAGAGACCAATTCTACTTGGAACTGATTTTAAATACCAGATATGAGCGACTGGAGCATATAGGTCTATATGAGCCATTCTTTCACGTCGAACATTTGCTTTTGTTACTTCAACTCCACATCGTTCACATACAACTCCTTTATATCTTATTCTTTTGTATTTCCCACATGCACATTCGTAATTCTTTCGTGGTCCAAAAATTTGTTCACAAAAGAGTCCTCCTCTTTCTGGTCGTTGAGTTCTATAGTTAATAGTTTCACTGATAAGAACTTTCCCATGAGAAAGTCCTCTAATTTTGTCTGGTGAAGTCAGACCTACTGTTATACCTGCAAGATTATCTAAGTTTTTTCACTTAGTAACATCTTGTTTTCCGACACCTTTCCCAATTTCAGAAAAATCAGTGATTTTATCATTAAGAAAGTTATCAAATTGTTTATCAAACATAAGCTGAATATTATTTTAAAAAATTAAGTATTGAAAGAAAACTGTAATTTACGCATTTTCATCTGAATCATCTTCATCGTCTGATGTTGAGTTCGATGTAGCTTCTGCGAGTTTTTCAAGTTCTATAATTTGTTCATATCGTTGTCTTGCAAGACCTTCAGTTTGTTTAAGCTCTTCTGCGTCTAGGAGACCGACATCGAGACCAATAGCTTGAAGTTCTTTTATCAATACATTAAATGATTCTGGTATATTTGGTTTTTTAATTGGAAGATTTTTAACGATTGCTTCGTATGCTTGCGTTCGACCTGCAACGTCATCGGATTTAATAGTAATCATTTCTTGAAGTATGTTACTTGCAGCATATGCTTCAAGTGCCCACACCTCCATTTCTCCGAATCTTTGACCTCAATTTTGAGCCTTTCACCCAAGAGGTTGTTGTGTAACCATAGAATATGGTCCAACTGAACGAGCATGTATTTTATCCTCAACTAAATGATGAAGTTTTAACATATATTTTACTCATACCATTGTTTTTTCTTTAAATGGTTCACCTGTTTCTCCATCAAAGAGTTGTACTTTTCAATCGAGATCCATACCAGCTTTTTTCATTACTTCATGAATTTGAGAGATTGATACTCCGTTTAAAACTGGAGTGGCTACTTTTATTCATAATTTTCGAGCAGCCATACCAAGATGAGATTCAAGCACTTGCCCGATATTCATACGAGATACAACCCCAAGTGGATTCAAGATAATATCTACAGGAGTTCCGTCTGCCATAAATGGCATATCTGCGTCTGGAACGATTCGAGAAACAATACCTTTATTTCCATGTCGACCTGCCATCTTATCCCCTACTTCAATTTTTCGAGTTTGAGCAACAAATACTTTTACTTGTTTAAATACTCAAGTCGGAAGATTATCTCCAAGTTCTCTTTTTAAGATGTGTACATCAAGAATTTTTCAACCTTGACCAGATGGTAGTCTCATAGAAGAGTCTTTTACATCTTTTGATTTATCACCGAAAATTGCTCTAAGGAGTCTTTCTTCTGGAGAAAGCTCTTGCTCACCTTTTGGAGTAATTTTACCTACCAATATATCACCACCTTCTACAAACGCTCATACTCTGATGATACCATCAATATCGAGATCTTTTAGTTTTGCAGCTGATACATTAGGGATATCGTCCGTTGTTTGTTCGGGTCCGAGTTTGGTTTCTCGTACATCGAGAGAGTATTCCTTGATATGTACTGAAGTGAAGAAATCATCTTTCATCAGTCTTTCAGAAATAATAATCGCATCCTCAAAGTTGTATCCCTTCCAAGGCATATATGCAACTGTTAAGTTTCGACCAAGTGCGAGTTCACCGTTTTCAACCGCGTGACCATCAACAAGAATTTCTCCTTTTTTAAATTTTTGACCATGAGACACTAGAGGAGTTTGATGAAGAATCATATCATGATTCGATCTCTTAAATGTAACAAGTTCATGAAGAACCTTTTCTCATGTTTTATAGAGAATCGTGATATGTTTCGCGTCAACTCAGATAATTTCTCCATCATCTTTTGCAACTACAACATATTCACTATCTTCACCAACGGCTCGTTCCATACCAGTTCCACAAACTGGAGAGTCTGTTCTTACAAGAGGTACAGCTTGTCGCATCATGTTCGATCCCATTTCCGCTCGAGTTGCATCATCATGCTCCAAGAATGGAATAAGAGAAGTTTCCACAGACATTGTTTGTTTAGGAGAAACATCAATATGAGTTACTTCGTTTATATATGCGATAGTCGGTTCATTTCAAGCTCTCGCAGAAATACGAGTATCAGTAAAGTTTCCATATTCATCAACTGGTGTACCAGCTTCTGCAATAGTAAGGACTCTTTCTTGATGTGCATCAAAGTAATCATGTGTTGGAGCAAGAAACCCTCGAACATTAATCATTTTAGCAGATACGTTTTTTTGAACGAGTTCTGCTTCCTTTGCAGTCATAAGAGTTTTATCTTCTATCACTACTTTACCTTTTTCATCTTTAATATCTCACAGAGCAATTCGGTTTATAAGAGATTTTCCATCATTTTTTACTTCATGAATAATAGGTTGAAATGGTGTTAATAGAAAACCAAATCTATCAACCTTAGCATAGGTTGCCATATGGAGTACGAGTCCAATATTCGGTCCTTCCGGAGTTGCAATAGGACATATTCGTCCATATTGAGTCGGATGAACATCACGAACTTCAAAACTGGCTCTTTCTCGAGTGAGACCACCAGGTCCAAGAGCAGAAATACGTCTCTTATGAGCAAGTTCAGAAAGAGGATTTGATTGATCCATAAATTGTGACAATTGAGACGAACCAAAAAATTCTTTGAGTATCGCTACAATAGGTCGCGAGTTAATAAACGTACCTGGAGTTGCATCATCGAGTTCCACAATCGTCATACGGTCCTTTGCAATTCTCTCCATTCGAGCGATACCAACTTTAATTTTATCAGTTACTAGCTCTCAAACTGATCGAACTCTTCTGTTTTCAAGGTGATCAATATCATCAAGTTTATAACCGTCTTTTCCAATATAGAGATTCAAGTAATATTTCAGTGACGTAACTATATCGTCTGAAGAAAGGAATCGTCCATTTTCATCAGCATATTTAGTTTTGATTCCAAGTTTTGAGGTCATTTTCATTCTAGCGATTTCCCCGAGATTAAATCTCTTTTCATCGTAAAACGTTGTTTGAAATAGGTCTTCTACTCGCTCATCAGTAGCGAGATCACCTGGTCTAAGAAGTTTATAGAGAGCGTGAAGTGCCTCAAGTCTGTTTGAAGTTTTATCTTTTTCTAGAGTTGGTGCTATATAGGAAGCCATGATATCATCGTCAATTCCTTTGAATGCGTTCATAATATCAGCGTTTGATTCGAGACCAAAAGCCCTGAGAAGAACTGAAATAGGAAGTTTTCTCTTTTTATCAATTTTCACATTGATAATACCTTTCTTTTCAATATCAATTTCAAACCAAGATCCTTTTTCAGGAATAAATTTAAGTCCAGCTCCTGAATCTCCAGAAGTGAAGAAAATACCAGTAGAACGTATAATTTGGTTTACGATAACTCGCTCAATACCATTTACTATAAATGAAGCTGATGCTGTCATAAGTGGAACTCCACCCATATATACTTCTTGTTCTTTAATTTCTCCTGTTTCTTTATTCAGCATTTCAAGTTTTGCCTTGAAAGGAGCTTCATAATTAAGATTTTTTCTTTTACAAGTTTCTGCGTCATATTTCGGTTCTTCAATAGACATACCTTTATAGTAGATATCTATTTTTTCACCAGAAAAATCAGAAATAGGAAAACTTTCTTGAAATAGACCATCTAGTCCTGATTCTAGAAATGTGTTATATGAATCAAGTTGTACCTCAAGAAGCTCTGGAAGACCAGCTACAGAACGATCGTCTGTAAAATAATGTCTTCCTTTTATCTCATACAAACTCCCAATTTCTTGAGGAGTTGGTGCTTTTGTTGCTTTTGGCATTATGTAAGCGTATGTTAGGAAAGTATAAATATAGTGTCGATTGTATATCTCTGTTCAGGAGATATCTGTTTCAAAAAATGTATATTTAAGGAGTTTTTCGTACTTTCTAAACGCAGTGAATTCAGTCGAAGACTTTCCCGTGTATTTTGTGTCTTAAACACAAAAAAATGCCCTAGCTTTTCCCCGAGAACTCATCATAAGCTAGTGCGAACTCAAGTATTGTATGAATATAGCTACAAAGTCAATAAAAAATCTTAGTAAAAATGATTCATTTAATCACAATATATTTTGCCATTTTATTTTTTCTCCCTAAAATCTGCTCATACAAATTAATAAAAATTAAAAATGATTCGACTCGTAAAGCTCTTAGTGTGGATAGTTATAATTTTAGTATGAATATTTTGATATAAATATTATAGTTTTATAAATTCTGCTACTTGTTATGATTGAATATGATGAGTATGATATGTAACAATAAAAAAAGGGGATACATTTAAAAATGCTATTCTTTATAGATATGATTCTGAATTGTTTACAAAAATTTATTTAAAACTTAATCCACCAGATTTTGAGTTACAGGCTGGAACTTATGATATAGAATGTTGGGATATTTGAAGTTATATAGAACAATTAAAAAAACCAATAAACGAATCTGATGAACAAGTCACATTTTTAGAATGATGGAATATATATGATATAGATAAAACTCTAGCAGAAAAATGATTGATAGAATCTGGAGCATTTACAAGTTACGTCACAACGGTAGCAAGTTTTGCAGGACTCAAGGCTGATTATTGATTTATATCAGATGCTGAAACACTTGAATGATTCTTGTATCCAGATACCTATGCTATTAATCCAAATAGTTTTAGTATAGAAGATTTAGTCAGAAAAATGCTTGCACGATTTCAAAATAAAGTTATAGATTCTGGAATTATCTCGGATATGGGAAGTATTGAAATACTGGATATCATCACTATGGCAAGTATTGTTCAGAAGGAAGCAAACAAAGCAGATAATCCCGAAGAGATTGCAATTATTGCTGGAATACTCAAAAAAAGAGTAGACGAAAATTGGCAAATTGGAGCTGATGCGACGATTTGTTACGCTCACGGACTTGCTACCCAAGATTGTGGTCCAAGCGAAGTATTTAAATATCTCTACGACGATAATAAGTACAATACTCGAGTTATAGAGGGTATGCCAATGGGACCAATTGCAAATCCTGAAGCTGAAGTAATTGATGCAACCATAAATTCAAAATCAAGTCCCTATTATTTCTATCTCCATGACAATAGCTGACAAATTCATTACGGTGAAACAAATGCTGATCATGAAAGAAATAAGAATCAGTATCTTAGATAAAAATAATAAGATATAAAAAAAACTCTCAATTATTGAGAGTTTTTTTTATATCTTATTTGCTGACGTCTTTGAACTTCCCTCTTCCTCGAAACTCTATTGTTATAGGTGTTCCGTGGAAACCAAAGTTATCTCGGATTTTATTTTCAAGATATCTCTTGTAAGAAAAATGGAAATGATTCGGATTATTTACCGTAATAAGGAATTTAGGAGGATTTGTATCAACTTGTGAACCGTAGTATATTTTTGGACTATGAGATTTTTTGTTCCCAGTTGGTGGATGCTTGTAGATAACTTGTTCCAGAAACTCGTTAAATATTCCTGTTTTTACTCGTTTCTTTCTCTCAGCGTCTATTTCAATCGCTTGATCAAGTATTTTCGTAAGTCTCTTTTTTTCTGTTGCAGATGTGAATATAACTGAAACCCAAGGGATAAACTCTATTTTTTCTTTGAGGTACTCGATATATCTGTTCATCATTTGGTCTTTATCGACTCACGTCTTTGCAAGAACGAGATCCCATTTATTCACCACGATAATAATACCTTTTTTTTCATCAGAAATTTGAGAAATAAGTGATAAATCTTGTTGAACTATTCCTTCAAAACCATCAATGATAATAGCGATAACATCTGCTCTTTTCAATGCTCGCTCTGTTCTCATAATTGACCAGTTTTCAATATTTCTTGTTCCAACTTTTGAAAGTCTTCTGATTCACGCAGTATCTATGAGTGTGAAATCAGTTTGTTCGTAATGAAACTTTGTATCAATAGCATCTCGAGTCGTTCCAGAGAGGTCTTTTACCATAACTCTGTCACTTCAAACAATAGTATTTAAAATACTAGACTTCCCTACATTCGGTCGTCCAATAAATGCCATTTTAAGTGATGGATCCTCTTGTTCTTTTTTATAATTGAGACCCTTATCTTTCAAATATTTTGCAATATATCGTCTCACATCACCGATACCAGCATTATGAGATGAAGAAACAGGAAAAAACTCTAATTCTCACTTTCCAGCCATAGAATATGATTCCATAACTTGTGTCTCGTTGTCAGCTTTATTCGCTAAAACAATATAGTTTACAACTTTGTGCTTTTGTATGATTCTATAAATAGATTCATCAAGTTCAGTAAATCTGTCATATTCTACCACCCAAATAAGGAGGTCACTTTCTACGATAGATCTCTCAGTTCTCTCTGTAATATCTACAGCTATTTCATCATTTGCAGAGCTATAATCAAGTCCTCCAGAGTCTGCAATTATATAGGTCAGATCATTTTTTTCATCTGTATATTCAAACTCTGAGATGTCGCGAGTCGTACCCGCTTCATCTGCAACAATGGCAATTTTATGCCCCGTCATCATATTAAAAAGGCTCGATTTTCCGACATTCGGTCGACCGATAATAGTAATTTTCGCTAACATAGTATGTGTGATAACATCAATTCATAATTCCCTCCTCGTGGCATCGCTCTTGAGGTACTCTCTATATCGAGAGTTCTAGGAAATAATCATGAAAAATAAAGTGAGGTGATTATACAACTATATATTTAAATGCAAGAGATTATACTTTTCTTCTTTTTAGAAAAACCCAAAATACAGCTCATAGTACTACAAGACTTCAAAACATAGATATATACGCGATTTCAGGAGAATCTTGATATGGAAGTTCGATATTCATCCCATAAAAACTCGTAACGAATGTAAGTGGCAGCATAAAGGCTGAAAAAATTGTGAGGAGTCTTATGATTCAATTTGTTTGAATATCAATAAGAGACTTAAAAGCATCTTCCAGTGATTCAACTTGTTCCTCTAAAACAAGAATATCTGTAATTATTCGTTGCAGTTTATCCTCAAGATCTTCAAAATAAGCCTCAATATCATCATTAAATAGTTTTTTCATATGATTCTCTAGAGCGATGAGTACTCACATTTGAGGTTGAAACATATGTTTAAGAACAATAATATTTCTCTTTTTAATCAATATATCTTTAACAAGTGGACTCGAAGATTTTCTAAAAACCTCTTTCTCAATCGTTCGTATATCTTTTCGAATATTTGAGCTGACCTGAAACATTTTTTCTAACATGGCTTGTATAATCTCATAGAGAACCAAACCTGGTGATATTTCTAAGTCATATTCATTTTCACCTTTTTTTTCATATTTATTATAAATATCATCAATATATTGCCCCTCAAAATCTCTGAGGGTTATGAGGAAATCTTTTCCTACAAAGACATGAAACTCATTGAGATTATATATTTTTTGAAGTTGATTATATTTTGGAAAATGCAGTGTTAAAAATAGATAATCATCATAGCTATCAATTCTCGCTCTTTGATTGGCTTCAAGTGCTGCCTCAATATCTAATTCATGAAAATCGTAGGATTCTAGTATTTCTTCTATTTTCTTTTCTGGAAGGTCAATTCCATCAATCCATTTCAGTCATTTGATTTTGAGTTCTCGAAGCATACATTTTAAGTTAAGAAGTTTCCATATTACTATAGTATACAGAAATAAATTTATTTCAAAAAGATGCAGGATAAAAAAACTCCCTTTCGGGAGAATTTTTTAATCTTCATCAATCTCAACTTTGATTGAGAGTTCATCAAGGAGTGATTCCTCTACCTTCATTGGTGATTGCATCATCATATCTTGGGCTTTTCCAGATTTAGGAAATGCGTAGATATCACGAATATTTTCTTCGTTTTTATATATCATCATGAGCCTATCCATTCCGATAGCAAAACCACCATGAGGAGGGACACCATACTGAAATGCTTCGTATACTGCTCCAAATTTTTCTTTCACTTCTGACTCATCTCTTCCTACAATTCAGAAAGATTTTACAAGATTTTGAGTCGAGTGATTTCGAATAGAACCTGAAAGTATTTCATATCCATTACAAGAGAGATCATATTGAAATGCTTTTATTTTAAGGAGTTCATCTCAGCTCAGACCATCAAGTGATGATTGAGGCATAGAGAATGGATTATGTGAAAAATCTATTTTTCCAGTGGCTTCATCTATTTCAAACATTGGAAAGTCAGTTATCCAACAAAATGCAAGTTGAGAGCTATCTCGAAGCTTCATCAAGTCTGCAATGTAGTTTCTAAACTTCCCCATATAGTTACATGTAAGAGTCGTTTCACCAGCTCCAAAAAATATAACATCTCAGAGAGAAAGTTCTGTTCTCTCTACGAGTGCTTGTAAATCAGATTCTTCAAAGAATTTACCAAGTGGACCTTTGAGGCCGTCTTCTTTCATTTGAAAATACCCGAGACCTTTTGCACCAAATTTTCGAACATAGTCCTCAAATCATTTCATTTGAGTTTTAGAAAAAACTAAGTCTCAACCATGTACTTTCATAGCTTTGATTCTATTATTTTCAGTATCAGAAGCGATACTTGTAAATATTTCATTAGAGCTTTTTGCAAAAATATCTGCTACATCAATAAACTCAAGTCCAAATCTTAGGTCTGGTTTATCTGTTCCATATTTTTCAATTGATTCATCGTATGTGAGGGTGAAAAATTTACCATTTTCTCTCATAAGATCTTTCCCTGGATTTTCACTTATTATTTTTTTATCGGAAAGTTCCGTTGAAGCATCAATAAGAAAATCCTCTACTACCTTAAATACATCATCTTGTTCTACAAAACTCATTTCACAGTCAATCTGATAGAAATCACCTGCATGTCTATCAGCTCGTGGATCCTCATCCCTGAAACATGGAGCGATTTGAAAGTATTTATCAATACCACCAACCATAAGGAGTTGCTTAAATTGTTGTGGTGCTTGAGGGAGAGCATAGAAAGTTCCAGGATTCAGTCGACTTGGAACTAAAAAATCTCTGGCTCCTTCAGGAGAAGAGTTTGCAAGAATTGGAGTTTGTACATCTAAGAAATCACGACCTGTAAACCAGTTTCGAGTATAGGTCGTCATTCTCGATCGAAACTTGATAAAATCCTGAATTTTTTGTCTTCTGATATCGAGATATCTATACTTAAATCTGATTTCTTCATTTGCTTCTTTTGCGTGAGCATCGAGTTCAAATGGAGGAGTTTTAGAGCTTGAGAGTAAATCAACCGATGTTATTATTATCTCTATTTCTCCCGTTATCATATTTGGGTTTGCTTGACCTTCTGGTCTCTTTCGAACTTTCCCAGTTGCCTTGATAACATACTCACTTCGAAACATATCTGCTGTTTCCCAGGCTTCTTTGTTATCTTCAGGATCAAATACTATTTGAGTGAGTCCATATCTATCCCTGAGATCAATAAATATAATTCAACCATGATCTCGACGATTACTCACCCATCCTGAAAGGACAACAGTTTCATCTATATTTTTAGCTGTGAGCTCTCCACAGGTATGACTTCTATGCATTGTATTAATTTCTTTAAATATATAAAAAACACACGAAAAAATTCATGTGCTTTTGGTTTGTAGTATCTACAAAAGGTGCCACCTAAAGCTATTGCTTAATTTTTATTTTTTAACGAAGATAGATACTTCGAGAGGTTCTACTAAGAGATGTTTCTGTTCTTCCTCCAGCATTGCAGGTGTTTTCTGCTCAAGTGCTTTTCTATATTGTAGTGTAATTATATTTATGAGATTGCAAGCTTTAAAAGCTAAATTCTATCTATAATAACAATTTTTCCTAATTCATGGTGCAGGATCTCAAAATACTCAATTTGTACAATTAGTACTATTAATTATATTTTTTATCTTAAACTTACCCACTTCAAAAATTCAATATAGGATATCCTTTGTTCCTTCAAAAGAACAAAGGTTATTTTCACTTGCACACTCAGTCCAACCTCATCATTCGAAATCCATTTCACAAAATACAGTTTTGGAAAGTAATCAATCTGGATTGATATTATAATTTCCAGTTTTTGCATTAGTATTTTTTCTCAATACTTGTGCACAGTCCTGATTTCATCAATCTTTTATGAATGTTAAAACTACCCCAGTTCCTGTAACTGAATTTTCATTTGAAAATATGGCTGTAAAAGATGAGTTTGTATTCACTATATCTAAATATCCATTACTCAGAATAGAACTTATTTCTTGAACTGGAGTATTGGTGTCTTTTTGTGTGAGAACTCAAAGGTTTTTTCAGTATACTTTTGGATATCTGTCTGAGTAATCTGCAGCAATCGTTTTATTAAATAAAAATTTAGTATTAAGTACTGTATTTCAACCCTCCTCCATGAGTGCCAAAAGTTGGAGACTTTTTCTATCTTTCGTGAGGTAGTAGGTATAGAAAGAACCATCTTTTGGATCTCTCCCTCAATTGGTATAATCAATAGTTTCAAGTACATCGCTTCCAACATATCACTGATACGCTAGGACATTAATAGATCAACTCGTTGTGATTTCAATAGAGTCATCTGGAAGTGGGAGTGATTTTTGAGTTGCATAGACTTGGAGTGAGTCTGAAAGTTTTGTGAGTTGAGAGTATCTACTTGAATCTCTGGCTCATTTCAAATAATTTGAATATGAAACAAAACCTATAGTAGAGAGAATTCAAATAATCGTTATGACAACGATGAGTTCAACGAGGGTAAAGGCCCTGAGACTTTGTCACATAGTCTAAAATTTAATTTGATAAATTAAATTAAGTGTAAGGAATTTAATAGATATAAAAAGCAGAATTACTTGATTCTGCTTTTTACTGTTGCATAAAACACCTTAATTATTTTGTATAATCTTCAATATTTGTGAAAAAATCTCTCATTTCATCTGCTCCACTTTTTGGCCAACTATGCTGGTCTCATCCGTAGACATCATATGCATTACAAAAAATAACAGTATTTCACAGTGAACATGAAGTCTTTTGCTGGCATCATCTCAGATCTCAAAATTCTAATGGTGCTGTTTGAGGCTCGCATAAGTTATTTTCACTTTTGAGACTATACGCTCTTTCTCAAGCAGTATAGGGAGACAGTGGATCTCCAGGTAAATGAGTTATCAAACTTGATACAGGGCCAGTACAGTCTCCATCATATCCATTACTCGCAACACCTACCATTCACCTGATTACATCTCATCGCAAACAAGAAGTTTTATTACTCATATATGATCCTAATGAATGTCCAACTGAAAAGACAGCATCCCTATTAACACAGAGATTTTCAGAAATTTGGGTAATTATGGCATCGAAAAACTCAATACTTTCAATTTGTGACCAGGAGTATGGACCATTTCAAACTCACGCAGGATACGCTACAATATAATCATTTTGATATCCATTTCTACTGTATCAACCACCTCACATCTTCATATAGTTTCTCACCATTTCATTGTCATTGGTTCGTCAATGAAACGCAACTATAAGTCACTTTTGCGAATCAGCACTGACATTTTCTGGAACGTAGAGGAGATATTTTCTCGTAACACCTTTTATATCTGCAGTATATTCTCCACTTTTCATTCATTTAAAATCAAAGCATCAATCACTTTTATTATCTAGTTCTTGACCGGCTTTTACTTTTTGCATTTTTAAAATAATATCTGCTGCTTGTCCTCTTGAAACGAGAGTATTTACAGTGTATGCATGTTTTTTGATTATATTTTTTTGATCAGCATATGCCTGGTATTTCTGAAACCAAGTATCTCATTCTCCCAAATAATTTAAATCAATATCAAAGGCTCGTACAGCAAATGCGAGCGTTTCAAGCACGGTTACATTTCCACCAGGCTTAAATTTTCCATCTTCATACCCTTTTGTTATTTCTTGATTTACTCACGCACATATATACTTATTAAACCAAGCATCAGTAGAAACATCTGTAAAACATTGTGTCCCACTTTCATACACTTCACTTCATGCAGTATTCATAATTATTTTAAGTATTTCTGCACGAGTCGTCTTATCCTCAGGAAGAAATTCTCAATTATCAAAACCATTTATAAACTCTTGTTTCTCTAGTCACTTAATCGAATTTTTGTACCAATTATTTTCTATATCTGTAAAAGCAAAACTCTGTCACATCATGACACTCAATAAAATAATGCATGACGTTATTTTTGTTATGTAATTCAAAATTATGTTTATATTAAAAAAAATACCAGCGTATATTTTAACTGGTATTTTTTAAAAAACAATATTAATAAGTGAAGATTAGAAGGTGAAAACGTCTACTACCTTCCCACTTGCTTCTACTTGATCGTCTTCTGATAATATAATTGGAGTATGGTGTTCTTCTGAAGATTTTGGAAGGAGATAGATATTTTTTCCTTGTTTTTTGTACTTTTTAATAGTAGCTCATCCATTTACTACAAATAGAAACGGGTCTTTTTCATTGAGAGTGTTATCATTTTTATTGATAAGGACATAGCTCCCGTTATCTAGAATCTTTCCTTCAACTTCACACTCATTCATACTCGTACCAGAAACTCTCAGTATAAAATAGTTTTCACTTTTTCCAGAAACTATATTTTTTGAAATTGGGAGTGTTCAGTAGTCATTGGCTTCTGCAATAGCAAGCGGAGTTCCAGCGTTTGCGTACCCAAGAATTGGTATATTCATAGTAGTCTGAAATCCAATATTGTTTCAGAGTCTGATACCTCTATATCCATCACCTCTGGAAATGAATCATTTTTTTTCAAGTACTTCGAGATATTGCGTGACTCACCTTTTAGATTTTTGATGAAGTAAATTTTTAAGTTCCTCAATGGTTGGTGACTTCCCATATCTGCTGGTATAATCTGTAATGATATCCAGAACATGTTGTTGTTTTTCTGTTAACATAGAATTGATTTTGTTAATATACTAAATATACTCTTAGTATATACATAAATATATGCTGTCAAGAAAAAGTTTTGGAAACTTAGCTTTATGAATATTCTATTTACACTTTAACAAAAGAAATATGGCTAAAAAACAAAAGGATTTCTCTTGGCTTGATGATAGTGCTTCAAGCCAAGAAGTTATCACCCAAGACAGTAACTGAGCTACACTCCAAAATTGAGATAATGTTCGAGCAATAAAAGATATAAAAGTATCTTGAGCTTCTGATATTAAAAGAGGTGATATATTTAAAAATATCCGTCTTACAGATGACAGTACACTTATAGAATCATGAAAAATGGTTCTAAAAACAGAGTTTTTTAAAAAACAATAACATTAACTAAAAAATATGGCTAATCCTGCATTTAATGAAAAGAGTTTTTCATGATTGAAAAACGATTGAGAATCTATGACTATTTCTTGAAGTATTAATAAATCAATAATATTGGTTTCTCTCACTGTATTATCAGCAGTACTTGCATGGGGATATGTTGATATATTTCTTCCATTTCTTATTCCTTTGGTAATTTGAGCTTTTGTATTTTCATTAGTTATCATATTCAAAAAAGAAACTGCTCCTTATTTAGCTCCGGTATACGCACTTCTTGAGTGAGTGGTTATTGCGACATTTTCAGCATTTTTCGAGACACAATATCCTGGAATTGTTATCCAAGCCGTAACAGCTACTTTTGCGGTATTTCTCACAATGTTGTTACTATATAAATATAGAGTTATTCAGGTAACACAAAAATTTAGAAGCTGAGTCATTGCAGCAACGTGAGCTATTGCTGTGCTGTATATTATTTCTATACTAGGAAGTTTGACTTGATGGTTTGAAGTCCCTTTTCTACATAGTAATGGTCCACTTTGAATTTGAATCAGTATCTTTATAGTTGGTATAGCTGCATTCAATTTACTCCTTGATTTTGATATGATTGAACAGTGAAGCAAAGCACACGCTCCAAAATATATGGAATGGTTTGCATGATTTGGACTCCTTATTACGCTTGTATGGCTTTATTTAGAAGTGCTTAGATTACTTAGTAAAATTCGAAGCAAATAATATGAATAAACTACTCCATTTACGACCTGAAATAATAGCATTCTTCTCATGAGCTTGAGTAATGGTCTTTGAAATACTAGGTTCTAGAGTTGTATGACCATATATAGGAAACTCACTCTTTGTGTGGACGAGTCTCATAGCTGTTATACTCTGAGCACTGAGTCTTGGATATTATCAATGATGAAAAATAGCAGATAGAAATGCAAATCTCCCAATTATATCATTTATATTATTATTAGTTTCAATCTCTTTACTCCTTCTTGTTCTTATTAAAGATCCTGTCTTGCTCAGAATAAGTAATATTTTTCCAGATGTAAGAATTTCATCCATTTGGATAGCTGTATTTTTATTTAGTCCAACAAGTTATCTCCTTTGAATGCTTTCTCCAATTGTCACAAAAATTAGACTGATACATTTAGAAAGTTCTTGAGCTGTAGTATGAAAAATAGGAAGTATTTGAACCGTTTGAAGTATTGTTGGAACACTATGAGCAGGATTTTTTCTCATTCCATTTTTTGGAGTGACCCAACTTCTCATAGTTCTAGCACTATTTTTTTTAATACTTTCTATTTTTTGTGATTTTAAAAATCATATATACGCTCAATGAATCGTAGCATTATGACTTATCTGTATGTTCATTGTATTTTCAAATATGACTGCTTATGCAGCCCTCAATAATTCATTTACCTATGACACATCCTATTCTCATATAAGAGTTTCTGAGAGAATAGATCAAAGTACTGGAAGAGAAGTAAAAGATTTACGAATCGATGATATAACTCATGCTTGAATGTATCAGGATAATAATGATCTTGTGTATCAGTATACAAAATATTATGATATTTTTGATGCTCTGAGCCCAAATGCTCAGGAAATAGTTATGTTCTGAGGAGCAGCATATAGTTATCCAAAGCATTTCTTAGAAAAATATCCAGACAAACATCTTGATGTCGTAGAAATAGATCCAAAAATAACTCAAATTGCCAAGAAGCATTTCAGGTTACAAGAAACTCCAAAGCTTGAAATACATCATCAAGATGCTCGAGTATTTCTCAATACAAATGTGAATACATACGACGCGATACTTGGAGATGCTTTTGGTTCATTTGTATCAATCCCCTATCAACTTACCACCAGAGAAGTAGCTCAAAAGAAATTTGATATGCTCAGTGATGACTGAGTTGTAGTCCTAAATCTTATTGCTTCACTTTCATGACCCAATGCTCAATTCTTAGAGGCTGAGTACAAAACGTACGCAGAAATATTTCCAGAGGTTTTTATTATTCCGGTATATTCCCAAGTATCACAATGAAGCCAAAATATAATGCTAGTAGCTTCAAAAAATCCTGAACTCATAGAGCAATGAATACAAGTAGATGAATACAAAGATTATTTCTCAAAAATAATGAAGCTAGAAATTCCTTCAGATACTCAAGTACTCACTGATAACTTTGCTCCTGTTGATTATATGGTCGCGTGAATGCATAATTAAAAAAATCTCAGGAATCTGAGATTTTTTTAATTATAAAATTGCGCTAATAATTCCTTCTCTTCTTCTTCCACCTTCTTTTATAATATGTACCTCGACTTTATCTTTTGTCTTTGCCTCTCATTTTCTCGATCCAGCAATAAATATGTCACCTGATTTATCATCAGGTTTTACGAATCCAAAAGTATCATTATCTAAATACACTCATGTTATTATTTGAGTCATTGGGGGAAGTATCTCTGTTACGATGGCTTCTTCTTTTCCATTATATTTCTTGATATCTGCTTTCACTCTATCTCCATCGATGGCTCCATTTCTTTTGAGTCCATAACAAAAATATCACTGATCAACTCAGGGTACGTCTACAAATCAAAAATCACCGTTTCATCCACTATATACCCCTTCAACTACCTTCAGTGCTTCATATTTCTTTGCTTCAGCTTTTTTTGCTTCAGCTTTTTTACTTCAAAACACTTCTACTATTCGAGCTTCTGGTTTCTTCCCGCTCGCTCGGTCCATCATTTCAGCTGCAACACGTTGACCATCCTCTGCTCAGCCAAAGTTCTTTTGATGCACAAAAAAATCTCATCCCCAATATTCTCTTTCATCTGGAATGACAAACCCGAAATCCCCTTTTTTACATTGAAATTTTCCTAGTATTCTTTCTTCTGCTTTCATATTTTTGTAAGTTTGAGATATATTTGAAATATTATAAGTCTGAAAATAAAATAGGCAACTAAAAAGCTCAGTACTTAGAATTAGTAAATATTTGTTATATTATTATAATACCATTATTATTATTTATAAATTTCATAATGAAGGCACTCCTCCTCTTCCCTGTCCTCCTCTATCTTGCTCTCATGTTAGTAAATACTGACTTGCTACAAACAGCTCAACAGATTAATCTCTTTGGAGCTCAAACCATTATGGTTCCGATGTTTCTCTTTAGCTCTGCATTTATTGTAATATATGCGATGCTTATCTACCTGAGTTATAGTTGAATACACGCATATCAAGCTAGAAAAATTCATAAACTTGAAAGACAGATTGTTGATGTAAAGTGAGAACTTTATAATAATCAAAAGGATCTCCTAGCTCGTATACAGTGAGACTTTGAAATGCAATTTGAGAATTTTAAAAGAGACAATGAAAATAAGTTTGAGACAATTATCAAGTTTAACGAATACACATTAGAAAAAGTACTTGATGAAACTCATGGAGACTTCCTGAAATATAAAAAAGAAACTCAAAAACTTCTGTCACAGGCTCAATGAGTTGATAAAAGTTTACTTGAAAAACTTCAAGTTTGGAAGTAAATTAAAAATCTCACTTCAAGTGAGATTTTTAATTATTGAGATATATTTCCAGTCATACTATCAGAGATTTTCTTCTTTTTGGTTCTGGATTTTCCATTTCTGCATTATACAGCCATTTCAAATATCATATATCGATTTGTGAAATTTCTTTGAATGATTTTCATTTATATTTTCAAAATGTGAATCGTTTCGTAGGAGCAATATCGTGCGTGATATCATACATAATCTGATGTGGATCCTGTCCTGGGTATTGAAGCTCTATTTCTGCAAAGAGGTATTTATAGAGCCAAAACAATACTATAGTATCATAGAGAGCAGAATGAGCGTATCATGTCAAAGTATCTCCAGAATTCAACTCTTCTAATTTCAAATACTCCTTTAAAAATTGGAGTCAAAATCTTGGTACTCAGTGTACTTTTAGTATTTTGCGAGCAACTTTACAGGTACAGATATAATTACTCAGATGGACTCATTCATTCGAGAGTATTCATATATCAAAGGGAGCATGATGTGCTATCAAAAATTCTCCGTTATCAACTCGCTTCATGAGTTCTTTATATCATTCTGATTCTTTAAAAAATGGTTTATCAGCAACCATTTCAGGTGTTATCTTGTGTACATTAATACAACCAGGTTGTATATAACTATCTGGATTTATAAGCCACTCTTCCCGATAGTTTTCATCAACAATGGCAACCTGCACAATTCTTCCATCTCGTGAACCTGCTGAAGTCTCTGTATCTAAACAAAATATTTTCAAACTCAATCTTTTATAATATATACTGTATATATACTTATAAATTTCTTAAAATCAAGTCTTTTCGTTCCAGTCACTTATTTTATATTTCAAAAAAATGGAATAGATTGAACTGGCTTATTCATTCATGTTAAATTTTGAGGCAATGGAGTAACTTCTTTTTTCGCTAACTTATATCTATTTATTCTTTCAACAAGTTCTAATTTTTTGGGATTTTGAGATTTTAAAGCTACTAAAAACTTTTCAAGCATATAAATATACGCTGTTTCCAGATTTTCACTTCGACCAGTCAGTTCTACATCAAAATCACTATGAATAATCTCTTCAATTTTAGTCTTAATAAGTATTCATAATTGTGGGATTGTCGTAAAAAATCTTTTTTTTCTATTTTGTCCTATGTACACAGATTCAAAAAAATACTCATCTTCTCCAATTATTACACTCATATTTGGAAGTGTCCCATCTCATTTTGAGTTCACACTAAATAAAATTCAAGATGGAGTAGTTGAGAATCAAGTAACTTCTGTGTCCTCTACTTTTTTTACTATTTTTTGATTATCAAGTTGTGTCTCAGAATTTGATACCTCATTCATTGCTGAATCACTTTGGTTTTCAATTAAATCAAGCTCATGTCATGTAATATCTGTTTTTTCTTCTATAATATCATTTATTTTTTCTCCGAAATTATCCCATCTTTTAAGCGTTAATCTTACTCATTCTGCATCATCATCTCAATCCTCAAACCTTTCTTCCATTCTTCTATCGTCTATCATATCCTCATAGTAATCAATCATAAACTCTCATTATTAAATTTTACATTTTAGTATATTATAAATATATTTTATAATAGTCAAAATATCTTTCCAATAAAAAAACTCTCATAATTGAGAGTTTTTTTATATTATCTTTTATCCTTCAGCATTTCTGAAAGATTAGCATAGTTATTTTCTTTGAGATACGTTCATAGTTCCATATCACTTCTGACTCAAAGTTCGAGTCCATATTCTTCTTCAATAGTTCACATATGCGTATCGTCTCTCTTTTCTCTCCATCTTCCATCTAAATTTCTGTCTCTTTCATTAGTCATACTCATAAAGTTAGAATCTAAGATACATCTATTATAGCCTTATAATAATTAAATCAATTTTCAGATACTAAGGCGCCAATAAAATAGTTATTTTGGAAAATAGAATTATCAACTAAGATGTATATTAATATTTTGATTTATACTCTAAGTAATAATGTCGTCGAATAATTCAAGCAATATTCTCGCACTCAATAAACCCAAAGGATATATTGTCACTCGGTCAGATGAAAAATGACGAAAAACAGTCTATGATTTGTTGCCAGATTGGGCATTTGATGATGGATGGATGCCAATTGGAAGACTCGATTTGGATTCAAAATGACTCCTATTATTTACGAAAGACTGAAAAATTGGGAATGAGCTTACAAAGTCATGAGGATGTATAAAAACGTATGAAATACTCGTACGTGGTCATGTCACAGATATGCATATACAATCTGCTCTAAAGTGAGTTGAAACAGCAATATGAATTCTCAAAGTACATAATGTAGAAAAAATAGGCAATGCTTGAGCAAAAACCAAGCTGAGAGTTCAGATTAATGAAGGAAAAAACAGACATATACGACGATTGTTTTGAGCCATGACTGATCCAAAATTTCGAACTCCACTCAAAGTATTAGAGCTGAGTAGGGTAAGTATTGGAAGCCTAAAATTAGATATTGTAAGTTGAAAATGGAGATTTTTGAGTCAAAATGAAGAACATGAATTGCTCAGATATTAAATAAATCCCTATTTCTAGGGATTTATTTTTTCGATTATATTGGAGGCACCATCCGGAATCGAACCGGACTACGGAGCTTTGCAGGCCCCTGCATAACCGATCTGCCATGGCGCCAATTTATCGCGAGAGCATTATATGACTTGAGCAGAAAAATCAAAAACTTTTTTAGCTACACTTGAGTGTTTTAAGAATTGTGATGTATTTGTCATAACTCTCGGGTTTTTCTGAGAGTGATATGGTAGCAAAATAACTATCTTCTCCACAAACTCTGGCTGTTTGTATATAGGTAACAAGCGGAGTTTGAGTGTTATATTTTCATTCAAAAGTGATTATAAGTCATCCTTCCTCATCTGAAAATACTATATCTTTTTCTTCAACCAGTCTAAAGCTCTGAAGTTTCGTATCAAGAAAATTTGCACTATTTTTCATGAGTGATTGAGATGATTCATTGAGTGAATTAGAAGCTTTTAATATCACGAGATTATTCAAGTAATTTTCTCTTTGTTCACTTGATGCAATAGCAAGTACTACCTCTCATGACTTTGGAATTGGAAGATTAGAAGAAGCAATTGTATTCCAGTTTGCAGGAACTCAAATTGATATACTTCAAATATTTTTTGAAACGAGTCATGTAACTTCATCAACTTGAACAGCCTCATCTGTGGAACTACAAGAAGCTAGTACACTCAGAGTAAAAAGAAATAAGAGTATTTTTTTCATATTAAAATAATGGTATTAGAATAAAACTCAGTAACAAAGCTATCAGAACATCTACCACGTAAATCACTGACCTAGGAAGATAGGATGTGAGAAACTTATTACTAGAAAATATTAGAAATATCACAAGACTTACAATAAATGCACTATACAAAGGATAAAAAATAGTACTTAAAAATTCTGTAAAAATATTTGCTGTAAGCAAAAAATATACGAGAAAAAATGTAAACGCTACGAGTAAAAAGACTATTTTTGAAGACTCATAACGTAGGGTGCTCACATCAAGTTTTGTTCCAGATGACGAGAATATATTTTTTTTGAGTGTCATACTTGATTTTATTATGCCTTGAGATATAGTAGTCAGGAAATTATTGATTAAATATATGTAAAAATGAGTATATCGCAAGATGACTTACAAAAGATAGGAAAAAAACTGTCTAAGATTCCAGCTGACAATGAGAAGCTTCTTAAAAATATTTCTGATATTGTTGATTATATGGAGCTCTTATCTGAAGTAGATACAACAGGTGTTATTCCAACTATTTCTGTCATAGAAAACAAAGCTCTTCTCCGAGAAGACGTCCTTATTAGTTCTGACGCAACTCCAGATGAGCTTCTTAATTGCACAAAACAAAAGGTTGTGGCACATCAAATTGTACTTCCCAATATCATGAATTAGCAAATTGATTGAATCAATTCACATGAAAAACTTTAGAAATTTCACACGTCGTGAAATTTCTTTTCAAGCTAAGAAAAATATTATTATTTGAAATAACTGAAAGTGAAAGAGTAATATATTGGAGGCTTTGAGTCTCCCAGTGAGTCCACTTGTAGAAAGTCATCCAGAATATCTCATAAGTAGAGGTGAAAAGACCTTTTTTATACAGTATTCCCTGACACAAGATACACTCAGTTTTTCCTACACACTTGAGTGAAAAAAAAGAAAATACGCTATAGGCAGCAAAGCAACTACAAAACAAAACCTTCGATCAAGATATCCTCATGTTGTGAGTTTTCATCCTCAAGCTATGAATCTTATGTATCTTGGTCCGAGTGAAAGACGCTTATTTTTAGATGAACTACTCAGTCAGTGTTATCCAATCTATAGAACACATCTTCAAAAATACAAAAAAATAGTACAACACAGAAATAAAGTCCTCAAAAATATTAGCGACCAAAAGTCGAGTGTTTCAGAACTTGAGTTTTGGAATGAAAAATTTATATCCAGTGCTCTTGAAATTTATAAGTACCGAAAGAAGTTTGTCCGATTTCTAGAATCAAGAGCTCAAAGCTTAAATAAATTTCTTTTTGGAAAAGTGGAAACTATTTCTTTTGAATATATAAGTCATATTAATTTAGATACTATTGAATCTTCGCTGAAAGAAGCAACACAACAACTTCAATCAAGAGAAATCTTGTTGCGTAAGACTCTTCGTTGACCACATTTAGATGATTTTAATATTATTCTTGACTGAGTTCCACTCATTCATTACGCATCGAGAGGAGAAGTAAAAAGTATATTACTTGGACTCAAGTTTTTAGAAACGCAGTATTTACAAGAACAAGCAGCTGAAAAAGAAATAATATTTATAGTAGATGATATACTCAGTGAACTTGACGCTTCTCATCGAGACCTATTACTTGAACATATTGATT
Source organism: Candidatus Gracilibacteria bacterium (assembly GCA_010119145.1). Taxonomy (NCBI): domain Bacteria; phylum Candidatus Altimarinota; species Candidatus Altimarinota bacterium. Next base: position 270,888 of record JAACSU010000007.1, on the reverse strand, counting down.
CAAGACAATCAATCATATCTTGTATCGAAGATCCATGAATTGAATGAAACAAAATTTATATATAATACATATAATATAAATGTAAAGTAAGATTTAACATTAAAATTGAGTATAGTGTAACAATCGGGTATTATAGTCAAGAATATAGACTTTTTAACATAAAAGCAATACTTTTTAACACGCATTGTCCTATGAAATGATACATCAAATCTTTCGTATTTTTCTTCTCTATTTGTCTGATTACTCCAAGTTTTGCAGCCTGAGCACTCGACCACTTTGAAGTCATATTGTGAAAAGAAAGTGCAAAAGTAGGTGAAGCACTAGATATTACCATCTCAGCTGTGGATAAAAACAATGAAATAATAACTGATTATACGTGAGATATTCTTGTATTTTCAGAAAGTGACAAAGAGGCAGAGTTTCCCAATGATCTTTCAGAAAATAGTTACTCTTTTACAACAAGTAATGAATGAAGTGTAAAATTTGAAAATGCTGTTCAGTTTAAAAATGCTTGAAAACAAGATGTATACGTCTATGATCTCAATGATGAGAATATATTAGGTCTTGCTGAAGTTACCATTACAGAAAATCAGGCAGGAGCAAATTTAGATATAGAAATACAAAGTCCTGAAAACGGAATAACTATAGGTCAAGACTCAATACTTGTTTCTGGAACAACTCAAAAAAATTATCAAGTTCGAATTTCAGTAAATAATAGTGAAGGAATATTCACAACTACCAATGATCAATGAGTATTTGAAAAGAAAATAGAAGATTTACAACAATGAGCAAATAGTATTCAAGCTTTTGTATTAGATGCTGATGATAAAGTCGTTGGAGAATCAAAAGCTATTAGTGTCAAAGTGGATGCAAGTCTTCCAAGCTTCAAATCAATCACCATCACTCCAGAAGGAAATGTAGCAGCAGATGCACCAATTACTATTACCGTAGTATCAAGTATCTGACTTACAGAAGTTCAAGCTATTATAGATGATGCAATCACTGTACTAGAAGAGTGAAAAGACTGAATTTATACTGGAAAATCTAGAGCTCCAAAAGTAGATGGTAAATACTGAGTTGATATCATTATGAAAGATGAATTTGCACATGAAGTACGAGAAGCCAACGCAGCAACTCTTATTGTCTCTTGAGTAGCTCTCAATGCTTGACCAGAAGAGGCTAAAGTAGAAACCATTGAACCAAATAGTCCTAATGCTCAAGTGGAACTGGATCTTAAAATAACTGGAATAGAACTTACTGAACTCAAAACTAAATCTATTCTCACTTGGGATGCAGTTGATGATGCTAAAAGCTACAATGTTTATAAAAAAGTTTCAGCAACCCAAATTGAACTCGTTGAAAACGTACTTGAACCTCGTTATGAAATAGCTATTGTAGGAGATGAAATGAAATATGATGACTTCGCAATCAAGGCAGTTGCTATGACAGCATCATGAGAAACTATACAAGGAGACTTATCTGAGATGACAAAGGTACAGACTGGTCCTGGTCTCTATATCCTACTTGCACTCCTTGCATTCCTAATAACTGGATGAGTATTCTACATATCTCAAAATTCTTGAAAGAGATATTCATAAAATAAATATTCTATAAAAAAAGAACTGATTGATTAGTTCTTTTTTTATAGAATATTTCTCAGTCATTCTCATACGAAATTACCTCAGTTTTTCTTTATACAGTCTAAAAATAAATTATATAAATCTTGATTTATATTTCTACTGAGTTCCTTTAATCTATTAAACGACATATTATATTTATAGGGAGCAATATTTTCAAAAATCTCGTGATCCAAAATATTTCCGTATTTTTTGATTGCTTTCGTGATTGTATTTATAGCAATTCACTCTTCTATTGAGTCTACAAGACTTGATTCTAAGAGTGAGAGCTCTAAACATGATATTTTAAACTGTAGTCCTCATATATCAATATTGTTGTGGTAGGAAAATGTTCTTGCAAAGAGATTAATTGTCTTAGCATCTTTTTTTCATTTCAGTGTTTTAAAAACTATTTCGTTTGCTCAAAATTTGATTCGTTTATTTACGTCTCTATTTATAACACATATCTTTTCAGGAATAGAGTAATTTTTCATATGGAACTCAAGAGCCTTTGTTCAAGATATATAATACTGACTTCCACATGTTTGAGTTATATATTTTTTGGCAAGTTTAAGGTAATACTTCTCTCACAAATCAACACTATTAAGTTTCTTGTCCTCCTCATCAGGAACGATATAAACTCACGCTTTGAGTGATATTATATCTCCATTTGCTTTCAGCCTGTACACTAATTTGGAAACCTGTGAATTGAACTCTGGTCTATGGTCCGGGTCTATAATATCGTGAATTTCATCTTTAAAAATAACTTTTCATCAACTTCTTCACAATATTTTAACAATTTTGTTAAAATCATTCATACCTTATATCCTCGTTAAATAGCTATAATATAACTATAAAAATTCTATACTTTTTACTATAAAAATCAAATAGTTTTTACTATAAAAATAAATGAGTTTTATTATTTATAGTAAAACAATAAAGCTCTCATTGCTGAGAGCTTTATTGTTTTTAATACATAGTTACTTAATACTGATTCTATAATTATAATCATCTGGTATATATTCTCCTTTCACGTGACTCATACATTTGGTAATATTATTATGCCAGTTGAAGTCACTTGATGCGTAGATGGCTCAGGTTTTATTTCCATATCTACTGAGTTGGTTAATCGTATTATATTTTCAGAGATATTTATTATTAAAAGTGGATGTCATTGCTGCAATAGCTGAACGGGCATTTGGGAAATCTTTGGTATCTCCCCTATCGTTGTTTCAGACATTTCAAATATTATAAGCACTCTTGAGATATTTTCCCAGAGATGTTTCAGCGAGTCAGACACACATCATAAATGTTGGGTCTATTCAACCTGCAATTGATTCTTCTACCCATATATCCCAGTTTCTAAAGTCCCCTACAGCGTAGGTTCCTAGGAGATATTTTTGTCTTTCTAATTCGTTTTCTCATTCGATGACAAACGTACTTCCAGAAGTACTTTGTTTTTTAGAGGTATCTGCATATTCAAATCATTTTCGAGACTTAAAGTCAGATTTATATTTAAATTGATATTTACTTGGTAGACTTTTATATGACAAATATGATAAATTGAGATAATTGAGAGGATCATTGTATTCCTCTTCATCATACACTACAAAGTGGAGATGAGGTCAAGTTGAGAGTAATCACGCTCCATTTGTACCATATTCTCATCACGTCAATCCAATTACATCTCACTTTTTTACAAAATCATATAACTTCACATCAATTTGATTCACATGACCATACAAGCTTACGAGTCCATCACTATGTTTTACTGCAAAGTACGCATATCACGTATTAACAACTGGTTGAATAAATACAACATATCAATCCATAGGAGCTCTAATTTCCGTTCTCATTGGTATCATAATATCTATTGCATCATGATCAGTTCAAAAAAGACGTTGATATCCAGTATCATTAAAATACGAGCTGATTCACAATGATGGATTAACAGGCCAATCCAATGGATTATTTTCTAATGGAATTCCACTTAACCTCGATTCTGCAAAAATAATTTTGTTTATATTTGCACACTGTTCATCGAGAGCTGAAAACTCTGTTTGTTGTACTTGGATATCAACAAATTCACAATTGTATTTTTCTAGAAGTTTCTTTTTAGTATTGTTGAGTTTAATCTGCTCTTTTAACTCTTTCACTTTAATATCACGCTCAAGTTCTAACTGTTCAGAAATATATTTTTGATACAATTCCTCTTGTCATTTTGTTATTTCTAAAATTCTTTGTTTTGAAGACCGTTTATCATCTAATATGTTTCTTTCTAATATACCTTGTTTTCGTAGAGTTTTTAGTTGATTCTCAGATTCTTGAAGCTCAAGTTTTTTAACATATAAGCGAGAAACAAAATCTCTATGTTTTTCAATAAGTTGTTGACCTGTAAGTTGTATAATACTTTTGAAATATAAATCATTTACTAATTCATCAATTTTTTCACCAGAAAGGAGAATTGATTTAATATTATCTATATCATTATCTGTCGTAACATAATCTCATTTTTTATAGAGATATACAATATATTCTAATAGTATCACTGTACTCTCTTCTATACGAGACTGAAGGATATCAATGGTTTTTTTATTTGTATCAATTTCATCTTTTGTACTCACAACTTGTTCATTTATTTTATTTACTTCTATAACAAGCTCTTCAATATCTTTATCAAATTGAATAATTGATGATTCAAGAGAGTTCACTCTACTATTGATCTTTTCGTTTTGTACTTCAAGATATTCTCTTTTTGACTGAATCTTATCTCAAATACTACTATACACATTGAGTTTATTATAAGTTTTAAGAATATTTCTATCTCATTCATCTAAAAATATAGTCTGACTTTCAAAAATCATTTCTTTTTCTTGTCTTTTAAAGTTTTCAAGCATCTGACCTTTACTCGTCAGCGCAAAAACAACAGGTATCGTGAGTGAGATAAAAAGTGGAAGGAGTATAATATATCTAGATTTTTTCATGAAGTTAGAGTCCTTGGATAAATAATTCTATAAGTACTATAAGTATAAATGATAGCGCAGCAGGAAGCAAAAATGGTATCTGAAAAACATAAATAAGAACTAGACTAAGTAAAAATATAGTGAAGAAAAAAGATTGACGTAAACTGGTGATAACGTGCATCATTCGAACTTCTCATCTAAAATAGATTTTTTTGAAGAAATATATAACTAAACTTAAAAAACTAGTGAGTGAAAATCAGAAACTCAGTACTAAAAAAGCTATAGCTAATGTCGGATAGGTATAGGGATCAAAATATACAAGAAGGAGTGTAAAACTCGCACCACTTACAATGGAAATAGCGAGCAATATGAGAAGGATAATTCTTTTTCTAAGCATAAATTATAACTATGATGTAAAAGATATTGCTTCGATTGAAGTACATTTTTTTGTTACTTCATCAATTTCAGCAAAAACAGCGTTTATTTTGTATTTTCCACTGAGTTGTTGCTCTATTTTTCCTCTCTGAACTCATGAAAGAAATCTTTTTTTAACAGAAGCAAAACTTGCCCCAATAACTCACTCAAATGGACCATTCATTCCAACATCACCAATTATTCCAGTTCAGGCTTTAAGAATATGGCAATCATTGGTTTGTATATGGGTATGTGTTCCGTAAATTAGACTAATATCACCATCGAGAAAATGAGCCAGACCATAGATTTCAGCTGTAGTTTCTCTATGAAAATCTACTACTACAGCGTCGTAACTACTTGGATCAACTTCACTTAATATTTTTTTCGCTGCATGAAATGGATTACTGACTTTGTGTGACATAAATACTTCTCAAAGCAACTGAAGTACTAAAAGTCGTTTTCATTTTTTTTCAATAATTTTATAGCCTTTTCACACGAGAGAAAATTCATCTGATTCATAAAAATTTGCAGGTCGAATAAGTTTACACTTTTCACTCGTAAAATAGTTACTTATACTTGGACCATTATCAAATATGTGATCTCAACCTGTCATAAGATCAACTCACAATCATTCAATGTATTCAGCATGTTCTGAGATAGGACCTCGACCTGAAGTAGCATTTTCAATATTAGCAATGACGAAATCTGGCTCATATTTCTCTCTGAGTGCTCAAATATTTTCAGAAATTGCCTTTCTTCAAAGTCGCCCGTAAATATCTCAAAAAATTAAGACTTTCAAAATTATATATAATTGGAACTAAACTATTTTTTTCTTAGTAATACGTGGTAATAAAAAGAACTAAGAAGTAACACTCCTATTCCACCAAATAGGAAATATCTCAGAAAGTACACAAAAAATGAAAGCTTTGTGTAGAGTGAAATTTTGTCTAAAAGTTCTTCACTTGTATTGGATTTATATTTTTTTGTAATATATTCGAAATACTTCACATCTTCAGCCTCAATATTTTCTATGAGTTCGCTTTTGTATGCTACTGCTGTAGACATATTGTATGAGGCAGTATTAAGTGAGTCTTGAATTGTTTGTATAGGTAGGAGTATAAATGCGTAAACTACCAATATAAAGACGAATTTTATAATACTTTTTCCTCAAGTAAGAGAAATTGATTCTTTAATATACGACAGTGATTTTTTTTCAGTATTTTCTTTTTTTTCAAATGCGAGAATAATGTATGAAAAAATAATTCGGTAGAATAAATAAAATTCAGTTATTACAAATAGTACTATAAAAATGAATAAAAATATTGAAAATAGTGAAACACTTATGACTCCAATATTTAAGAGATAATAGAGAAAAAATACTCAACCAACTACTATTATGGCTGGAGCAAGCAAATACATTACAATCCATGATAAAATCGCAAAAAACTTTGTTATGTAATGTTTTGAAAAATAGAGATTTTTTTTGTAATTAAGCAGTTTTCAACGTACAGAATAAAAGTACATTTTAGCGAGGAGAAATATATAGTAGTTCGTCGCAAATACAAAAGCAAGCATCAATACAACAAATAAGAATATCATAGTAATAAACCAAAATGGATTTCATGCAAGCGCTCACAGTAGCACGTCTTGTGAATTAACTTCTTTAGAGAAGATACTTAACCAATTAATAGGATCAATGAGTCCAAAAATAAACATAAGGAGTAAAAATGGAATCATAACTAATACTCAAAGAGCTATCCCCCACGCAGAAATAATAATCTTAGACAGAGTCCAATGGATAAAATTTCTGTAAATGAAAAAGATATCCTTCCATATTTCTTTAAATTCTACACGAAATTGTCAGTAAAAATTTTTTTCTTTCTTTTTAAATCAAAACATAATCTATTTTTAGTTTGAGAAGTAGTAAAACATCATTATACTACACAAAAATAAACGCTTTGCAATGTTTTGGATACAGTAGCATTGACAGTATGAAATCAATATTAGCGAATCAAGAAAAGGAGTATGAAACATCATGAATTAACATTCTCTGCAATAAAAATTCCACTTGATTTTTTTGTTATCTTTTTTTCTTTTTTTCTCGCAAAACAAATCCGTCTTATTTCAGATGGGATTCCTGGTTTATATCTACCAGTTCAAACAATAGATACCTGATACCTTAGTGTTTTTGCTATCTTTGGATCGATTCTTTATATTACATTATTTGCGAGTCATCATTTATATAGCTTGCAAATTTCTCACTCAAAAGTTGCTGAGTTAGGAGATATTGTAAGATATAGTATATATTGGTTCTTATTTTTCTCAGTTGGAGTCTATCTTTGAAACTGAATTGTATATTCTGGAGCTGAAATCCCAAGACTTATCATCGTATTTACAACTATTTTAGCGATGTTTTGAAGCATGAGTGTTAGAATCATCCTCAATTTTATTCAATCGTCACTCTTGCAAAATAATATTATTGCAAAACGAAATATATTACTAGTATCAAATAAATCAGAAACGAAAATGTCTTGAATTCTCAAGGATATTTCAGCTTCCAAAATTTACAATATAGTGTGATACGCAAATAGCTCACCCAACGAAAATATATCACTTAAATTTTACGACGGCATATCCAAAATAGAGAAACTTATCTCTCATCACAAATGTGATGAAATTCTCTATATAGATAGTGACTTTAATAAAAAAGAATTGTATAGACTTTGGGAGCTTTCAAGAATTTATGGAGTCCGATATAGATATATCACTAACAATTTTGATATAACAAAAACCAATACTACCCTCTCACTCATCAATCAAACTCCTGTCATAGAAATACAAAATACTCCACTTGAAAATTGGGGACGAATTCTTAAAAGAGTATTTGATATCTTCGCCTCACTTTTTATACTCATCATCACCTTTCCATTCTGGATTATTATAGCAATATTTATAAAATATGAAGACTCAGAAGGTCCTGTCATCTATAAAAACAGAAGAATAGGTCAAAATTGAATAATATTTAATTGTTTTAAATTTAGGTATCTTAAATGGAAGTTTTGCATAAAAGAAAGTTATGGAACTGAAAACGAAACGGATCCAGCAATAGAAATAGAAAATAATCTTATTAAAAACCAAAGTAAACGTAATTGACCACTTTACAAAATTCATGAAGATCCGAGAAAAACAAAAATCGGAACATTTTTAGAAAAATATTCTCTCGACGAATTGCCTCAATTTCTCAATGTACTTACCTGAGAGATGAGTATAGTCGGTCCACGACCTCATCAACCTCGAGAAGTTCAAAAATATGAACAGTATCAACAAAGGCTTTTGACTGTAAAACCATGAATTACTGGAATGGCTCAAGTAAATGGTCGTGAAGAAAATAACTTTGTAAAAGAAGCAGAACTCGATATATTTTATATTGAAAATTGGAGTTTCATACTTGATCTCAAGATCATGCTGAAAACTCTCTCCGTTATATTTAACCGTAAATAAAATTATGAAATTTCTACTCACAAAAATTCTTCTCATTACAATATTATTTTTTGTATGAATGTATTCTAGCGCCCAAGCTGCAACGGTAGAAGAACTTGAAAGTACCCTCGAAGAGTATGGACTTGCGTACCAAAAAAATAGTTTCATCGATAATCCTGTAATGATTGATCTTTCCCCACTTGAGACTCTTTTGGTTGAAAATTTTCCCGACACTGAGCTTGAATACGAATGGCTTATTTTAGGTCAAGATACACAAACATGACCAGTTTTGGATTTAAAATTTGATAGTCCTTGAAAAAAAACAATTGAACTTAATATGTACACTCAAACAAGTGTTGATGAATGAGAAGACACTGAACCAGTAAGAGTGCGAGTATATCAATCTGATATATCTATTTTTATATACGAAAAGAGTGTGCCAGTTTTACTCAGTATATCTTCAGACAAAAAAGAATTTAATGACTTTGTACTCAATGCTGAGGAGCAATGAATCTACGTTCGGGTTATTTGAAAATACGATGAAAAGAATATGGAAGATGGTGAAGTACTTGAAAAATGGGATGAGTATATCGTTTCATTTCCAGAAAATTCTGATTATCTTGTAATTTGGTGAGAAAAAGAGTTTTTATTCTCAGCACTCTCTGGATTTGCTAGAGGAATCACTGAATGATTTACTCGAAACTTTGTACTTATTTCATCATATAATGGCTCAATTCTACAAAATTATATTGGAAATATTATAGCTGGAACAAACTTCATAAATAAAGCATTTATCATTGATGAATCTCTCAGTTTCCAAATATTAAAAAATCCTGAAAGTATTCTCGCTTTAGAGCAAGAAGTGTCTCAAAACAGTTATAATTATACTCCTATTTCTACAGATATTAAAATATCTCCGTATCTTTTTGCTTCTCAATTTGTAAACAGACTCTCTTCTACATGAGTCAGTGTGAGTGATATTTATATCATACTCTTACTTCCGTTGTTCCTGACCTTCGTAGCTGCGTGAAAACATCTCATATGATTCTCTACTATATGAAATGTTGTCCCTATCTTTCTGGCACTTTTATTTTTAAAAATGGGGCTTATAAGTATGTTAGTATTATTATGAGTACTTTTTATAGTAAACATTATACTTTCTCTCTTTTTAGGGAAATATACGCTCTTATATACTCCTAAAGTCGTTTGTATTACGATAATAAATCTCCTTGCATTTATGTGATACTATCAAGCACTTCAGTATTTTGATATGCCAATGATACAATATGATAGTGTTTTATATATAGCTATTTTCCTCATAACATCAGAAAAACTTATAACTCTCATTACTTCTAAGGAATTTAGAGAATATAAAAAAAGCATAACTGGAACCATTATTATTGCTCTCTTGTGCTACGCATTTTTCTATTTTGATACCTTTAGAGTGTTTCTTTTTTCATACCCAGAACTCTTACTCATCCTTGTACCATTCAATTTTTATCTTGGACGATTTACGTGACTGCGTGTAACTGAATATCTTCGATTTAGAGAAATTAACCAAAACAATGATTCTGAGGAATAATAGATTCTATTTCTATCTCTCTTTTCAAATTATCTTGAGTTTTACTCAAGATGATTTTTATATCTGGAGTATAATATTTTTCAAGCAGCTCTGGCCATTCAATTAATATGATTCAATCATTGTTATCAAGTATTTCTTCTCATCCTATAGATACAAACTCATCATAATCTCGTATTCTATAGAGATCAAAATGATATATATCTTCATATCTATTATAATATACATAGGTTGGTGATGTAACTGAAACTTTACCACTCAATTGATTATTAATTATTGACTGTGAAAGGGTTGTTTTTCCAGCTCATAAATCTCAATATAAAAATACTAAGCATGGTTTTTGAAGATTGAGCTGTATTTTTTGTATCTCTTGAAGTCTTAGTTCTTTTTTCACTGTATTTGATTTAGGTGTTAAAATTTGCGTTGAACTGTTTTTTGAGATATAATAATTGTATATTGTATTTACAGTAATTAACGAAATTATATGGAAACTTTAATAGAAGTAAAAAAAAGACAAGAATGAGATATCGTTATTTTTGATTTTGCCTGAGAACTTGATGAAACAAATGCTGATAAGACATTTACTACTATCTATGAAATGATTGGAGAATTTACAGGGAAAAAGATTATATTTAATCTTGAATGACTCAAATATCTAAATTCTAAGTCTATTGGGTATATTGCTGATGTATTTTCAAACCTAGAAGACAGTGAAGGAGAAATGTATATTTCAAATTGTGATGAAGGAGTCAAAGACGTCCTTGAACTAGTAGGTATTACCACTATTATTCCGACGGTAGATACTGAAGCTGAAGCTATTACTGCGATGAACGCATAATATTCAAATACACACAAAAAAAGAGCTCAAAATTGAGCTCTTTTTTAATGTACAAGTCGTTGTAACTCTGTTTCAAAACTCTCTAGTCAAAATGTATCTGCTCTGTCCTCACAATCCGTTCTCATAGAAAGACATTTTTCTGGACTGAGGTACATGACCGCGTCCATAATATCCTGAATTTCACATTTTGGATGAATAAGAAAACCCGTTTTTTCATGAATAATTGTTTCTTTTAATCATCCCTCATTCACTCAAATAACTGGTTTTCAAGCTGACATACTTTCAACGGGGCTCATACCAAAATCCTCATCTATTGGAATGTAAATACTTGCTCTCGCATTTCCTAAATATGTATAGAGAAGATCATTATCTTCTAGAGTTACCAGCTCAATATTTGGGTATCACTGCGCAAGTGAAAATATCTTATCCTTTTGTGGATCATTTTTCCCATAAATTACTTTGAGGTTTTGATTGGGAAGTTTTATAAATGCTTCTACTATCCTGTCTACTCTTTTTGCGTCTGCAAGTCGAGCAAAACTTAGGAAATAATCATCTTGCTTCAAGTATACAAACTTCGATGTATCAACTGGTGGATAGAGAACTTGAGAATCATATCCAAGATACCTTTTGATTCTATCTTGAGTGTTTTTGGAGTTTGTGAGTATTACATCTATTTTTTTGAGGTCATTTTCATAGAGGTGTTTAAATACTATGCACGCAAGTTTAAAAACTGGTCGAAGAAGAAATGGGACTTTTTTAAGATACAAGTCATGTAAATCATAGAGGTATCTTGGTGGAGTATGACAATAGTATATTTTTTTAGATTCAAGATTGCAGTTTCTCACGGCACTAATGGAATCTCAACTAAAAATAATCGTTTCATACTCTTTTAAAAATGAGGTTCAAAACATGAAGTTGTACTTCAGTTTTATATGACGAAATCACTTTGTAAATACCTCACTTGAAATAGAGATCATTTTTCCAGTAAAACCTTCTTTTCTAAGATTAAAGCTTCATGAACTAAAAAATCAAGAAGCAATATCAGCATTTAATGCTTTTCACATCATAAGGATGAGTCTTTCTCATCCTCATTTATAAAGAAAAGTATCGTGAAGAATTATAATTTTGGAAGGGTTCATTATTTTGAATCAAAAAATATAAGTTGATTTTATATTTTTTTGTAAAAAACTCAATGATTTATCGAAGTTCTGACATACACATTTTTGCTACTTGCTCTAATGAGCTTGCAATTTTAGCTGTAAATACTCGTCCTATAAAACACCCAGCTGAATCAAGTTTTGTCATTTGATCAACACTATCTCATTTTTGTAATTTGATTTCTCAATTATCAAAAGAAACATTGTCTACGTTTACCATTATGATATCCCCTATTTGAGTTTGCATTCCAGAGTATTTCACTTCTTCTTGTACTTTTTGTTCAGATTGTACATTCTTTTTTATTTCCTTTTGAACTGGAGTATTAACATTTCAGCCAGTAGTATCTTTAAGGTATTTTTTACAAACATATCACATTGATCAGTTGTTTTGAGTCGTAGATGATGAAATTATTTTAATTTTAAAACATCCATAACTATTTTCTGGAGTTAATTGTTCTACTCTATCTCATTCAAACATAAATGCTAGAGTCTCATTAAAGTATACGTTGTTAAGTCTTAGGCTATGAACTCATACCTTAAACTGTTTTCCTACAAATGTTTTCAAAGAAGTTCCTGGGTAGTTTATGGTATGGTCTTGAGTAGTTTTCCAAGGAGTTTTATTTGTAGTCGAAGTTAAGTTTGAAGCCGAAGGTGCTTTTGAAAGATCTTCTCATCTGAGAGTTTGTACTTGATTTGGAGTTGAGCTTGTACTTCAAGCTTGAGACGTACCAGTATTAGTTACAACTTCGTCTGAAGAATCTACAGATCATGATGCAGAATCTTGAGCATCTGTACCAGTTCCAGTTTGGTTATTTTCAACGGGTTTGGTTTCTTTTTTTCCAAACAATCTTTCAAAGAAACTTAAATCAGCATCTTTTGTTGGAGTATCTACTGTATCTTTTGTATCTGTACTCAGCTCTCAAGATGAACTGATTACTTCTCATGAAGCGCTCAGTTCATCTTTTTCAAGAGACTCTGATATTGCACCTGTTTCATTTTCGATTTTTTGAGAGAGTTTCTCTAAATTTGCTTCTCCTGTACTGGTATTAGTCACCGTAGAACCAGAGTTACTAATAGCGTCTTCATCACTGTTAGATGAAATTATGACTAACATAAATATAAAAAATGCAAAAAGTAAAATCCATCAAAGATTTCTAGTAAAGAAGTTCATAAAAGTAAAAGTTAAGTTGTACATATTGACATTTACAATACCTACAGCTTAAGCTATTACAAGTTTTTTAGATTTTTTCAGTTGATTATTTCGTTTTTTTCATCAACTGTTTCAATTCACTTACATACTCCAGAGCTTTGAGTGGAGTCGTTTGATTAATATCAATATGAGACAATAATTGTTCTATATATTTAAACTGTTTATTTTCTTCCTGTAAATGTTGATAATCTGAAGGAAATTTTTCTACAACAGACGAATCTTGAAACATTACAAGTTGAGAGTTATGAGCTTTTTGTAAATCAATAAGGGTTTCTTTCGCGTCTCTCAGTACTTGATCTGGGATTCAAGCAAGTTTTGCAACTTCAATTCCATAACTTTTTTTTATTCATCATGGGATAAGCTTTCGCAAGAATACAATATTTTCTTCATTTTCTCAGACAGCTACACTATAATTAGCAACATGCTTTAATTTATATGTTTCATCTATAATTTCATGATAATGAGTAGAAAATAATGTTTGAGAACCTAATTGATTGTGTATATATTGTAAAATAGACCATGCAAGACTCATACCGTCATAAGTACTCGTACCTCTTCATATTTCATCAATTATGATAAAACTTTTATTTGTAGCATTTCTTAAAATATAAGCAATTTCTTGCATTTCAACCATAAATGTAGATTGTCATAAATAGAGATTATCGCCACTTCAAACTCTAGAAAATATTTTGTCAGTAATTAATATATTTCATTTTTGTATAGGTATATCATATCAAATATGAGATATTATAATATTAAGAGCATTTTGTCTTAAGTAAGTAGACTTCCCTCACATATTAGGTCAAGTGATCAAATGTATAAAAGTATCTTGTGTAAATTTTAGATCGTTTGATATAAAATCTCAAACATTTTTTTCAATAACAGGGTGGCGAGCTCAGAACATTTCAGTAGTTCATGATTTGATAATATTTGGAGTATTATATCGACCTGCATGAGATATATAAGCACCATTTGAATAAAAATCTAGATGAGCAATACTTCTACTTAGTATGTATAAATTATCAAAATGTAATGATATAGTATTACGTATATCTAGAAAAACAGAATATTCTTTGTTAGACACTTTTTCAGAAGCTGAAAACAATCTTGATTCATAATCACTGAGTTCGGGTGTAGTATATCTCACTGCTTGTAAGAGTGATTGTTTCTGAATAAATGAATCCGTTATTTTAGAGACTTGAGATTTTGAAAACTCTATAAAATATCATAAGTTTTTTGTATACTTGATTCTCAGTCCAGTAATTCCCGTTTCTGTGATTAAAGAAGCTGCATATTCATCTAACCAAATATGTCAATCCTGAAGTATAGCTCTGTATTCATCTACTTCTGAGTCGTATCATGATTTGATGATATTTCAAGCCGTGATAGTATTTTGAGAATCATCCATGATGGAACGTTCTAAAATATCGATTATTTCGTCAAGAAAATCCATAGAAGCAAGGGAAAATACTATTGTTATTTGATTTTCAGTGTATAGTGATTATCTTTTTTGTAAAGCCTTATTTTTATGCTACTGGATAATAAATATTCACAAATATGATACATGTAAAATCGGAGGATACTATAATTGATATAGTTGAAAAAATACAAGCGCAACAAAACTGAGACATAGTACTTGATTTTCCACTCTGACACCCAATCTTACATAACTATATCTCACTCAAGATCTTAAAATCCAAAGTATGAGACCGTAAGCTCATTATTGCAACAAATGATAGAATAGGGAGAAAAATTGGGAAACAACTGTGAATCGAGTACTCAGTTATAAAAGACAGTGCATTCATAAAACAATCAACATGAGATAAGCTCATGCAACACAACTTCACATTTATAGAGTATTTAAAATTTCAACTCAAGTCATATTTTACTGAACTCAAACATAGTTTTGAAAGTAATAAAAAACTCAATTCACTTTGAAAATATTCTCGTATTTATAATGAAAAGACTTGAGTTTGATTATTCTTATGAGCATTTCTTATTTCTCTTCTACTTTTTGTATTTATTTATTATTTCGCTGTTAGTAAAACATATATTTATATTACTCCTGAAGTGAGTGTAAAAAAAGAGGCCTATAATTTCATATTCAATGAAAATGATGATAATGTAATACTTTGAAATAACAAATACATAAAAATAAAAAATGTTGTCAAAAGTGTAGACATTCAAGAAACGTATACAAGTAGTGAAATTAAGAATAATTCAAATGATGTTTCTGCTTGAAGTATTCAGTTTTACAATGAAACCACTGATGCTATTACCCTTATTAAGTGAACGAGGGTCAGAACAGAATCTTGAGTTGTGTTTACTCTTGATGCAGAAGTGACAATTCCTGCAGCTCTTACAGATAACTTCTGAGAAAATTCACCCTGAATATCAGAATGATCGGTTACATCTAAAAGTAAAGATGAAGCTGGAGTTTACGTAGGAACGAGATGAAATATATCGACTGATACATCCCTTACTATCCCCTGACTCGAAGCTGAATTACAAAAACTCATATATGCTAAAACTATTGAGGATTTTACAGGATGAATTGATGATTTTGAAACTGTTGTGTCTCAAGAAGACATAGATAACGCTATTTTATTATTTTGAGCAAAATTAAAATCAGAAGTGCTACGAACTCTTAAGAATTCTATTGCTGAAGAAAATGAAATAAATAATACTCAAATAGATATTCTCTCATGATGAAAAAGTATTAGATACTGAGAGGCGACTATCACAGTGCTTGAAGATGTTCAAGCAGGTGATGTACGAGATAATTTTGTACTGAAATGAAATATTGAAATTCAGGCTTATACGTACAATAGAGAAAGTGTTATCCAAAAATTAAAAACCCTCTTGAGTGAACGTAACCTAGAATGAGTAGAAAAGATATCTTTGGTTGATTCTAGTTCTCTTCGGATGTCTGAGATTATCTCCTCACAAACTAATCCCTTTCAAATGAAAGCAACCTTTGAAATAGAAGCACTTCTCTTACATGATTTCCTTCACACACAAAACAAATATATAGAGCAACTAAAGTCAAAAGTGCAGGGACTTCAAAGAAAAGAAGCTACAAAAACACTGATTAATGACCCGAAAATTAGAAACGTAGAAATAAAAATACGACCATTCTTTATAGATAGCGTCTCAAAGATTCAAAATAATATTATTTTTGAAGTAAGATAATAAAAAAAAACACTGATTAATCTCAGTGTTTTTTCATTCCCTCTTTTCTAATTATATATTTTCAGTGAAGTTTCAGAGTATATGAGATTATTTCAAATCATAAATACAAAAGCAGAGCAAGATACTGTATCCACAGCATAAATACTATTATACTCGCTCAGGCAGCGAATTTACTTCAAAAATCCACCAGTCCAAATATCAGACTCATAGCTATAATAGAAAGTACCGTTATTACGGACATAAATAATCATCCAAGAAATGCTCATCCATTTGTTACCTGAGCCAGTATCATAAATCGAAGTAGAAATGCGTAGAGTATCGTATAGATTGCAAGAGTGGTCCCAAAATTCAGAAAACTCACTAAAAGTGTATTTGAAAAGAGAATTGAAATTATATTCTCAACAACAAGTGAAGCTCCTATAACACTGAGAAATAGAAGTATAAATAATAATCCAACTAAGTGAGTTTTTATAGTATAGACTATGTTTGTAGTATTAGTATCAATCATCAGTCCAAAACTATTATTTACAGATAGGATAAATGTTGAAATGAGTTTTGTTCAGGACCAAAATAATAAAACAACTGTTATGATTCCAATCAAAGATCCTTGAATCTCAAAATCCTGTTCAAGAAATTGTTGTATCAGCTCTCCAGAATCACCAGGAAGGGTCGCTGCTAGATTACTTACATAGTTACGAAAGAAATCAGAGCTCCCAAAGAGTATCTTCACAATAAATATCAGAAAGAGTATCAATGCTGGCAAAGAGAGCAAAGTATTGAATGCAAAAGCACTTGCATGAACACTCCCATTATGTCGAGAAAATGAGTTTTTTACATATTTTATATGTGTGAGAGACTTAGAAGCGAAGTTCATAGCTATTATTTAGAATTGTAATATTGGTATTATAATAAAAACTCTCAATATTGAGAGTTTTTATTTCTATGATTTCTTCGAATTTGCTATATTTGCTACAAAATACTTTGGATCTTCGATAACATTTATATCTACTACCTCCTGCGCATCTTTGATAAGTTTTCGACAATCTGGAGAGAGATGTTTAAGATGTAATTTCTTCCCTGCATTTTTATATTTTTCAGTAAGTGAGTTAATGGCTTCGGTTGCTGAGTGATCCATAACTTGAGAGTTTTGGAAGTCTATGATAACTTCGTGTGTATCAATACTGATATCAAAGAGCGTTTTAAACTTGGTAATAGAACCAAAAAAGAGTGGACCGTTGAGGTCATAATGTGTTGTTCAGGCAGTATCAATATATCTCGTGACTTGTATTTGTTCAGCCTTTTTCCAAGCAAAGCTCAGTGCAGAAATAATGACTCATGCTACCACTGCGAGAGCCAAGTCACCACTGATGACCGTTATGGCAGTTACAGCTACAATCACAAACGCGTCAGCTCTTGGTATTTTTGGAAGGAGTTTAAAAGTAGGCCAAGCAAATGTCCCGATAACGACAATGAACATGAGTCCTACAAGTGCTGCAAGTGGAATAATCGCTATGAAACTCGTAGCAAACACAATCAGGAGTATCAAAAAAACTGCCGCAGATACACCAGACATACGTCCCCTCCCCCCGTTTGAGATATTGATCATCGATTGACCTATCATGGCACATCCTCCCATTGCTCCAAAAAATCCACAAATAGTATTTGCTATCCCCTGACCAATTGATTCTTTATTATTATCACCACGTGTCTCTGTTATCTCATCAATGAGGGTAAGAGTCATGAGCGACTCTGTGAGTCCTATAATAGCAAGTACCAGAGCATATGGGAATATAATCACCAGCGTATCAAGAATCCCAGTCGTGAGAACAGGAATATGGAAACTTGGGAAAACTCCTAAGAGTTCAGAGTAGCCATTAGCAGCTAGGTAACTTGAAACATTTCATACATTCTCAAATCATGGAATGAATATAACTATAAGCGTCACTACCACTATGGCAACAAGACCTGATGGAAGTACCTTTGTAAATTTTGGGAGATAATAAATTATAGCCATAGTTAGAGCTACCAGTCCGAGCATGATAACGAGTGGAAATCCAGATATCCATTGCTCTCCTACTTTAAACTGTTCAAGTTGTGACATAAAAATAATAATCGCAAGACCGTTAACGAAGCCAAGCATAACAGTATGTGGGATGAGTCGGACGAGTCTCCCAAGTCCAAAGATTCAAAATAGTATTTGGAGTACTCACATGAGTACGAGTGTAGCAAAGAGATATTCTATTCCAAAATCACGAACGAGTGATACCATAACTATGGCAAGTGCTCCCGTTGCTCCTGATATCATACCAGGTCTCCCTCAAAATACTGCAGTAATAATCCCAACTATAAATGCAGCGTGTAATCCTATAATAGGATTAATATCTGCCACAAATGAAAATGCAATAGCTTCAGGTACTAGTGCTAATGCAACCGTTAAACCAGATAATATATCGGTTTTGAGTTGTTTTGGATCTCAGAGTTCACGTTTGAAATCCATGATTCCAAAGAAGTGTAAGATGGAGAGTAACATGATGCTTGTTTAAAAAAATATTTTAATAAAAAAACTCTCTGTTTGAGGCAGAGAATTTCTACTTTATACTGACTCATCAGTAATGATGCCGAGTATATATAATAATGCCTTGAAGTAAATACTTATATGACAGAGAGTTTGTAAAAATCTCTGTCATCTCACTCATCTCGTTTATATTGTTCTATAAGTGCTTGATTATTTTGAAATGATTGTTGTTCTCTGAGATATCTATTGGCTTTCACTTGAATAGCTTTTCCATAAATAGTATCGGAGAAATTGAAAATATACACTTTACAACTCACTTTATTTCCGTCATTAAAATGTGGACGAAATTATGTACAAAAATAAAAACTCTCAATATTGAGAGTTTTTTATATATCAGATTTATCCAAGATAGTTATTTTATACATAGATCAATGAGTTAAGAGTTTATAATTCTTATTGAGTTCAAGTTCATTAATAACCTTTCATTCTGCATCAAGGACGAGACTATATCATTTTAAGAGTATCTTTTTAGGATCATTATACTTTATATTTTTGTATATATTTTCTAAAGATTGAGATAGGATTTGAATATGATATTTCACTTTTTTATCTACTATGAATCCTTCAAGCTCTTTTTTATATATCTGAACTTTTTTTGAAATATGGTATGGTATATCTTTTGAGAGCCCCTCAAGTTCAAGAGTATACCTTTTTACGAGATCTTGGATTCATAACACAATATACTCAAACTCTGATTCTATATCTTCTTTGTATTCTTCATATATATCTATGAGCGTTTGAGCCGCTTCACTTGGTGTTTTACAATCATATCTTGCCACCATATCAAGTATACTCTTGTCGACTGTATGTCATACAGCAGAAATGACTGGTACTCTAAATTTACACACCATTTCACATAGTTTTCTATCATTAGTCCAGTTCATTCATTCACTTCATCATCCTCATCTCATGATTGCTACACCATTGTATATCTTTCAATTATCTATTTGAGACATAATTTTTTGAAGTTGCTTGAGTACTTCTCAACTTGCTTTTTCACCGTGAACGAGTGATGGAAATATTGTAAGCTTGTAATTAAATCATGATTCACTCAGAATAGTTTGAAAGTCTTTGAATCACTCACTTTTTTCTCACGAGATAACAGCAATATGAAATGCTGGTTCTCATAACTCTGTCTCATGATTGAGGTAGAATATTTCTAAGTCTTTTAAATGTTCAATATCTTCTTGTTTTTGTTTTTCAAGTCAACCAATATAAAACTCAGAATATATTTTTAGAATATTAATCGAAAAATTATAGGTTTTATGAAATGTTGGTCTGACCGTAAGTAAGAGTTTTTTACCAACGAGTTCTTGAATATCTAAAATATTAATATCTCTCAAAAAAGAAATCATAATACTCGGATTAAAAATATGAGAACGTGCTGAGTCTACAATCTTTCAGTTCTGTATCTCAACCAAATCGATGTAATAAAAATTCCTATTTTGTTTAATAGCTTTCACTTCAGCTTCAATGGTATAACTATGATATCAAATAATATCATCAAACTGAGATTTGATGATATCAAGAAACTGAGAGAGTTTAAGTTTTACTTCTTCGTTCATTATTTCGTTTCATCTTCTAATTTAGCACTCACTCCTTCTAGTTTTTCACCACAAAATTTATACAGTTCTTTTGCTTCTTTTTGAACCTTGATAAGTGTATCTACGTCAATGACTTCATCCTTATCAAGGAGGTCTGAAATCTCTTTAAGTCTTTCAAAGGAATCTTTAAATGTTTTTGCTTTTGGCATATATATATTATCTTAAAATGTATTACTCTATACTACGTGTAAATATGATTATAACAAAAAAATCCCCAAAGTGAGGATTTTAGTAGTAATCTTAAATGGCAGGCCCACTAGGAATCGAACCTAGCTCGCAGGATTTGGAATCCTGAATTCTAACCGATGAACTATGGGCCTATACATTTTAAAAATAAGATTTTTACAAGGCTTAATTTGCATCTTATTTTTAAAACTTGAGTGCACTATATAGCGTATCTTTTAAAACTTGTAAGTTCTGTAGAACCTAGAAAGTCTTTTACTTTCACACTTGGATCTATCACAAATGCTTGTTCTAGAAGTGATACTTCTGACTTAAATTTCCCCATTTTTCCTTCAATAATTTTGAGAAGTACTTCGTCTGGTTTGTTTCCCATATTTGGGTCATTTTTCATCATTTCAAGTTGAATTGCCTTTTCTTTTTCGATAATATCATCAGATATTTCTGACTCTGAGAGATATTCTGGGTTTGCTGCAGTAACGTGCATAGCAACTTGTTTCAGTTTTTCTTCGTCTCCACCAGCTTCAGCAACTACAACTGCAGCAAGCTTTGCATTTGAGTGAACGTATGAAGATACAGTTCCACCTTCAATAATTTCATAATCTTTTACTTGAAGATTTTCACCCATTTCCATAGAATAATTTGATTCTAATAGTGTTTGAGCTTCTGATTTAGATGCAACACCATTATTTTTCAGGTGAAGAGCTATAACTTCAAGCATAAGTTTGAATTTTTCAGAGTTTGCAAGAAAATCTGTTTCACAAGAAACTGATACAACGTACGCGTTTGTTCCATCAATAAGTATTTTAAGACCTCATTCAAGTGCTTCTCTGTCAGCTTTTTTAGCTGCTTTTGCAAGTCCTTTTTTTCTCAGTTCTTCAATTGCTTGTTCGATATCACCGTCAGTTGCTTCGAGAGCTTTTTTACATTCCATCATACCGATTCATGTTCTTTCTCTTAGTTCTTTTATGAGAGCAGCAGTAATTGCCATATTTTAGTTTATTAGTACATATAAATATATATTGTTCTATTTTTTAAATGTTTCTTCTATTTTTTCTTCGATAACATCAAGAAATTCTACCTCAATAGCTTGTCCCTTAAATGCTTTAAAAGCAAAATATACAGAGAGTCAGATATAAAGTATCACTGCAATATTTTGGAAATACCAGTTCAGTAACAATAGTAAAATGACTGCAAATACAGATAGTATAAGAGAGTATTTTACATGATGCATCAGAGCTTCCTTGTTCGTTTTAGCCAAAGCATACATAGAGATTGCTCCAACAAAAAATGGAAAATACGCGAGTGCGTGCACTATATTTTGTTTTTGTAGAAATGAAATATTTAAAGTTTCATTTTTTTTATTATCTATCGGCATAAAATGAAGTAAGAATATAAATGATACTTCCAGTATATATAAGCAGCCTCAAAAGTTAAAATTATTTTAATAATAAAATTATTTTGAAGTTTCTGTTTTTTTCGTTTCATCTTTTTTTGCTGGTGCTGCAGTATTTGCTTGAGCAGTTTTAGCAGGAGCAGCTTTTTTAGGCTGAGCTTTGAAACCTTCTTTGAGAGCTGTAGCAAGATAATCAAGAGATTTTACAGAATTAGTATTTGCAGGAATAGATTCTTTTACTTGGTATGGATCACCATTTGTATTATAAATAGCAAAACATGGAATTCCAAGAGTTTGAGCTTCTTTTACTGATTGTTCTTCGTAAATACCATCAACTATAAAGAGAGCATCTGGAGTTTTTTTCATTTCTTTCAGACCTTTAAATGCTTTATCTAGTTTTTCTAGTTCTAGCATTTTAGCAGCTTTTTCTTTTTTAGTAAGCATTTCAAATCCACCAGTATCTGCATCTTTAATAAGCTTGAGATATGTAGCGATTCTTCCTTTTATTGTCTTAAAGTTAGTAAGAAGTCCAGGAACCCATTTTTCAGTAACGTAGAAGTGACCAGTAGATTCAGCAAGTTTTGCAAAAGCGTCTCTTGCTTGAAGTTTCGTAGCTACAAATAGTACTTTTTTTCCAGAAGCATTCAGCTCTTGAAGTTGAGAGATAACCTCTTCAAGTTGAGTAGCAGTTTGCGTTAAATCTATAATATGAACTCCGTTTGTAGAACCATAAATATATGATTTCATTTGTGGATTCCAGTAATTAGATTTGTTTCAAATATGTAAGAGATTATCAAACATATCTTTGAGCATTTTTTTATCCATAGGATGGTGAGTTAATATATACAAGCCTTAGAGTATAAGACTTTAAATAAATATTTTTGTGCAGTATTGCTTCCCAAAAATATTTTAATTACGCAGCTGAGTCTTCTTTTTTTGATTTCGCAGGTGCTTTTGTTGCTTTTGGTTTTTTCTCTTCTGTTTCGTCAGATTTTTTTGCTTTTTTAGGAGCTACTTCTGCGTCTATTTTATCTTCTTCAGATGGACCATCCTTCATTTTTGGTTTAGAGTCTTCTTTCATTCCTTCTGGAGCTGGTTGAAGCGCTTTAAGTGAAAGACCAATTCGTTTCTTTTGTGGTTCAAAGTTGATAATTTTTGCTTCAACTTCTTCTCCAACTTTCACATGATCTCTAATATCTTTTACAACGTGGTGAGAGATTTCAGATAAATGAATTAACCCTTGTATACCACCATCAAGATCCATAAATGCACCAAATTGAGAAATTCTTGAAATTGGAGCTTTAATTGTATCCCCAGTTTTCACTTTTTTCGCAAGTACATCCCAAGGATTATCTTTGAGTTGTTTGATAGAAAGTGAGATTTTTTCTGAATCAAGTCCAATAACTTTCACTTTAACTTTCATTCATACTTTCGCAAATTTTCCAGGGTTGTTAACATGCCCCCAATCAATTTCAGAAACATGAACGAGACCTTCAAGACCATCAAAGGTAACAAATAAACCATAAGAAAGAATACCAGATACCACTCATTCAACCACATCTCATTCTTTGAGAGTTTCGAGTGCTTTTGTTCGTTGTTCTTCCATTGCAGCTTTTTCAGAGAAGATGATTTTCTTTCCTCAGTCATCTACATTGATAACACGAACTTGGAAATCAACTGTCAGAAGTGAGTTCAAATGTTCAAGTATTTTTTCTGGATCTGCTCCTTCAACACGTGGATAGTGAAGTGGTGTCAATTGAGAAACTGGTATAAACCCTTTGAGACCATCAATATCAACAAGGAGTCAACCTTTGTTTGCTTCACTTGCTCGAACTGTCATAACTTCACCTGTTTCAAAGTTTGAATTCAGAGCGTTGAGACTCTTGATTTGATTTGCTCTCTTAAGAGAAAGAATCAGAAGTCCTCTTTCTACAGAATCACCAAGAACCATAACATCAATATTTTGACCAGATTCAAGAGTATCTATATCAACACTATTCCCAAGTTCTTTAGAAATAACCAAACCAGTAAACTGGTTGTTAACATTTACAAGTATGTTTTTCTTTTCGATTTTTTCAATCGTACCAGTAATTACTTCTCCTTCTTTTGGATATTGTATTTCTGGAGAATTTTCAAATAACTCTGAAAAGAGTTTTTGATCAGCACTCAGTGCTTTTTCTTTTTTTGCCATAGCTCAAAGAATATTAAAAAATAAAGTAGTGAAATCCTTGCTCAGTGAGCGCAATCACTGTGACTTTCGTCAGGAATACTTTTCAGGGGCTTAAAATCTGAGAAATATGTCCGAGAATTTCGCTTAAAAATTAAGTAGTAAAAATTTGAAGTAAATTTCCACTATATAATTTTGAAGTACCTTTTTTATCAAAATATATGGGGTGCCCGAAGGGTCTCGAACCCTCGACCTCCAGAATCACAACCTGGCGTTCTAACCAACTGAACTACGGGCACCGTATATTGAAAAAATTGCTTTTTTCTAGAAAAAGCCTCAGAAGTATATAAAATTGGCTCTCAGAGTCAAAAGATTTTTACATAATATTTGGCTATTTCTGTGGAGCTATGATATCATAGAAATAACTATTATCAAACTAAAAACAATGGAAATACTTTCAAACGCAGAGATAGTCATTCGACTCATGGTAACTCTCGCTATCTGTATAGCTCTTTGAATAGAACGTGAGCTCAAAAGTCAGCCTGCTGGACTGCGAACCCATGTCCTTATTTGAGTTGGTTCATGCCTTATTATGATAATATCCATTCTGGTTCCAGAGATTTACAATTCTAATATTAATGACCCAGGCAGAATTGCAGCTCAAGTCGTATCTTGAGTGTGATTTCTCGGTGCCTGAGCAATCATGAAGCAATGATTTGATACAAAAGGACTTACAACAGCTGCCAATATATGGGTCACTGCTGCTATTTGACTTGCTGTTTGAGCTGGGCTCTATACTCCAGCACTTTTTACAGCTGGTATTATTCTTGCTAATCTTGTTATTATTACAAAAGTTAAATCAAGATACCTTCATCCTAAAAAATATTGTAGTATCCACATTATATTTGAGACAAAACAAAAAAGTCTAGAAAATATATATGAACAAATAAAATTAGAGCCTATTAAAATTATCTCAAAAAACATCAAAGAGACGGATAGTTGAGTAACACTTGATATTGTCTCTCGAATTGACTATGATACAAACCTCTTCACTCTCAAAGCTAATATTGAGAGAATAACAAAAGCAAAGAAGATATCCATATCTGAAAATATGCGCTATTAAAAGAACTTTTAATTTTTCCTAATATTCTTAAAATACTTAGTATTATTCACTAAGTATTTTTATTTTGGTCGATTTCATACCTAATTTTATTGTACAGTCAGAAATGATACTCAGAATTATATTTGTAATAATTGCTAGTTGAATTATTGGTCTTGAGAGAGAATATAAATGAGAATCCGCATGACTCAGGACTCATATACTCATTTGACTAGGAGCTTGTATAGCTATGGTTCTGTCAATCTCCTACATAAATCTCAATCCAGATTCTGGGATAGATGCACTGAGAATAGCCTGATCAGTTATGTCGGGAATATGATTTTTATGAGCTTGAGCTATCATGCAAGTAGGACTCAATACAAAGTGACTCACTACTGCAGCAAATATATGGGTCGTAGCTGCTTTATGACTCCTTATTTGAGCAGGATTTTATTATATCTCAGTACTCGTTGTAATAATTATCCTCATAAATCTCATAGTAATCTCTAAACTAGAAAAATACTTTATTTTTGGATATATGCATTTCCAAATGAAGATTCAACTAGAATCAGAAGATATGGATATTTCAGATTTAAAATCAGAACTTACCTTACTATGTATTAAACTCGAGTCACTTGAATATAGTGAAGAGGAAAAATGAATTTCAATAAAAATCACTGGAAGAATACAAAGAAGCAATTCACTCGGAGAAATATCAAAAAAATTGAAGCAAAAATTTGATATCAAAAAAATATCAATAATCGAAAATTAGTTTTTCACTTGTTTTAAAAAACTTATAATTATTTTTCTGTATTTTCCAGCTTGCTGGCTAAGTAATAGTTGATTGTGTTTTTCAAGTTCATGTACCAGAGTATTCCTCAGTTTATGCAGAGTCCAAATGTCCTGAATATTTGTAATTTCTTTTGGTGTACGTTTCAGTATCTCACCAAACGTGCCAGAATATCCGAGTTCTTGTAGAATATGATGATACACCTTATCATACTGCACGATTTGTTCTGAAGCAGAGAGTTTCTCAATAGATTTCGTATGGCTTAAAAATTTTTGATAACTCAATGATGAAATTGTTTTCTTGTGAATTCAGAATAAAAGTTTTATAAAATTCCACATTATATTTATATATCAAATCAAATAAGAAGAGTCGCGTCATATGCATCAAAATCTTTAAATTTTGGAACAAGATATTCATGTACCGCAAGTCACGGTGAGCTTGAAATTACAGAGTCTCTTTTAATTTCATGAAATTTTACACTTGGAAAAATTACTTTTTCTCAAGCTTGTAATACTATGGCTTCATCTGGATCTCTCAAAGAGACGTCATGCGTCGCTGCAAAAAGTACTTTTTTTCTGAGAGCTTCATAGACTCAATGATTTCGATCTTCTTCCAGTGAAAATATTTGTTTTCTATCTACCCCATCAAGTAGTACCACTTCCCTAATTCATTGAATATTTAAAAGAATATTTTTTTCTTTTTCAATAACTTCTTCAAGCGTTTCTTCTACAGTAAATTCTGTTAGATTATTTACTTTCTGAGATGAAAGTGGTAGAAGTATTTGATCAAGTGATGAAATATTTTTTCTCTCGCTATCATCCATACTATGAAGTGCATTAAGTATTTTGTATACTTTTTCAATGTTGGGAATCTGTTTTGCTTCTAAATCCCCAACTGCTCCAGCACTACTTCGAGCAAAAATAGTTCCATAACCAAGAGCATAATGCATAATATTATTCTTCGAAAATGCCATATCTCGGATATTTTTGAAATGAATCGACATATGAAACTTTGAAAATATTCAGTTTCGCACTTTAACAATTATCTTCTCGTTTGAAATGATAAAATACGATTTTACCCAAAAGAAATAGAACCAAGCAAAAATCAATACTGCAAAAAGTACCTCAAAAATAACTATAATCGCAATATTAATATCAATGAAATAGAATAGAACGCTTGAAATAATAAATAAAGGCAAAAATACAGCCAAAAATTTAGTAATCGGCACAATAATATGCTGATGTGTTTTATAGAGTATTTTATCTGTGAAGTGTTGCATAGGAAATTATTTTTGAAGTTTTTTAAACTTATAGATAACTTATTTCTTGAGTAAATTTACAAATGCTTCACTTGGTAAACTTACCTTACCAAATTGTTTCATCTTTTTCTTCCCTTTCTTTTGTTTATCCAAAAGTTTATTTTTTCGAGATACGTCTCATCCATAGAGTCCTGCTGTCACGTCTTTTCGGAAAGCTGAGAGTGTTTCTCGGGCAACAACGTTGTTCCCTACTCCTGCTTGAATTGCTATGGAGAACTGTGCTCGTGGGACTACCTCTTTGAGGTTTTTCGTGATTTTTCCACCAATAAATTTGGCTTGCGATTCATGACACATAAGTGACAGTGCTGCGATTCTCTCTCATGCTATAAATATATCGAGCTTAACGAGTTTATCTTCATTATATTTAAGAAATTCATAATTGAGTGAAGCGTACCCACTTGAAAGAGATTTCATCTCATCATAAAAGTCTCCAATAAGTTCGTTCATCGGAAGTTCATAGGTCAGCATTACTCGAGACTGATCAATAAATTGCTGATTTTTAAATACCCCTCTTCGTTCTTGAGCTAGTTGCATCATCGCTCAAACAAAATCTAGCGGAGTAATAAGTTCTATTTTTGCAATTGGTTCTGAGATAGTTTCAAAGGCATCGCGAGGAGGAAGATCCTCAGGATTTGAAACTGATATAATTGTCTTAGTTTTTGATTCATGCTCTATAAGTTCTGGGGAGAGTCTTGAATATTCTGATTTTTTATCACCATACATTCTGAGTTTATACGTCACCTGAGGCGCTGTCATGATAACATCCATATCAAACTCTCGAAACAGTCTTTCTTTTACTATATCTAAATGTAATAACCCAAGGAAACCACATCTAAATCATTGACCAAGTGCTGCTGAAGCCTCTGTTTCTTTCTGAAGTGCGGAATCATTGAGCATCAGTTTTTCCATAGCATCGGCGAGTTGTGGATATTCATCTGTTGCGACAGGAAATACTCACGCATAGATGAATGGAGTCACTTTTTTAAATCATTCTATTGCCAAGCTCTTCTCTGGTTTATCCTTTGGTCATTCAACATTTTCAGCTTTCCAAAGTGTATCCCCTACTTTTGCGTCACGAATAGACTTTAGTCCTGTTACGACGTACCCAACTGAACCATTATCAATCAGTGGAGCACTCATATATCATGGTGCAAAATATCCGACATCAAGAGCTTCGATTTTTTTCCCTGTATTTAAGAAATGAAGACTATCTCATTTTTTTATCTGACCTGAAAATACTTTTACATACGAAACAACTCCTCTGTATGGATCATATTGGCTATCAAATACAAGAGCTTTTAGTTCTTGATTTTGCACTTCAGAATTTGAATCAAACACGACTGGTTCGGGAATTCTCTGTAAAACTGCATCGAGTACAGCTTCAACATTTTCTCATGTTTTAGCTGAAATAGGTATGATATCTGATTTATCACAGCCAAGTAGATTAATAATTTCTTCACTTACTCTCTCAACATCAGCAGCTGGAAGATCTATTTTATTAATCACTGGTATAATATCGAGTTCATTTTCAATAGCCAGATATACATTTGAAAGTGTTTGAGCTTCGATTCATTGAGTCGCGTCAACAATAAGCAGGCATCATTCTACCGAAGCAAGACTCCTTGAAACTTCATATTGAAAATCGACGTGACCTGGAGTATCAATAATATTAAATTGAAAACCCTTCCACATCATTCGAACAGGTTGCAATTTGATTGTGATTCCACGTTCTTGTTCGAGTTCCATTGTATCGAGCATTTGTCCGTGCTTCATATCACGTTTATCAATCGTCCCAGTGATCTCCAGAAGTCTATCAGCGAGTGTAGATTTACCGTGATCTATATGTGCGATAATACAAAAATTTCTAATCTTATCTAAATTCATAGAGTGCGTGATTCTTAGTGCTAAAATTTGGCAGTAGTGTAGCTATTAAAATAGAAAAGTAAATATGTATCGAGATTTTTATTTTTATTATGCTGAGTGCAAAACAAGCAATACTTTTTCTCTGGTTGAATAGTTTAATACAAATATATCTGTTATACTTTTTTGTATATATTTAGGTACGATAATACTGAATATATGAAGTACGAGGAGTAATAAAATAGAGAGCATTCAAATAAATAGAGCTATTTTTTGTCTCAGAGGAAGCACTACTACGGGTTCAGTCGTTGTGGCATCATAGGCGTCAGCTTGAGAGACGATAAATTGTGAAACTTTTGGAAGTTTTGAAGTTTTAGTTTTTGCTGGTTTTTTATAGAACCATGAATATCTCTGAGCCTGAGTTATTTCAAAGTTTCAAGCATTTTGAAGTAAGTACTCATTTTTAGAACTTATTACTCTCATATCAAAGTCATATATTCAAGCTGCGAGAGATTTTGTTTTAAGGAGAATTTTTCCATTTTTATCAGAACGCACAGTGAGAAATACTGTATTATTTTTATATAATTCTAGTGTTGAATTTGGAAAGGTATTTCATGTTATTTTCAGTCATCATCTTTTGAGAACGAGAAATTTGAGTTTAAGATATTGGCTCATAACAGTTTCTAGTTCACTATTTGAAATGAGACTCTTCAACTCTCAGATAGTAAATCATTGAAATATTGCACCACTTAAGAGTTCGTTATCTTTTATTTTTCTTTCATACGTCACTGAATCTAAGAGATTCTCTCCACAATGAAGTTCTACTGTATCTTTAGAATTTCAAAGAGTTATTTTTGTTTGATATTTAAAGAAATACTTTTTTTCTCAGGCTCATAGTATTTCACTTCAAAAAATATATTTTTTTGACCCGTCTGATATATAACATCCTTCTAGATTTTTATATACACTACTTGTATTTTGTATTTGTATAAATTCAAGAGTATCTTTTCAAGCCGGATTTGGAAGAATATCTCATAGAATCACTCAGTTCATATCTCTTTGTAAAAACTTAATTTTTTTATTATCTGATGAAAATAATACTTCATCAAGCAGTCACTTTTTCTTGCTTCATTTTGAGACACTATTATTCTGAACCAAAACTTGGAATATTGCCTCTTGTAATATTTTTCCGTCTTTAGATACTTGAAGTTTGAACGTATATTCTCATAGTTCAAGCCAGATTCATGCTGGATTGAGTTTTGTAGTAATTATTTCATTATTGAGTAACCATACATAATCAAGTCATTTTTTTGAGCCAGTTATAATTCCATTGAGATTTACATTACAGGTATCTTTTCATTCACATATAAGAGTAGAATCCTGAAGTGTTTTATTTTTAGATAGTTTTCATTGTAGTTCTATCTCTACTCAAATATCTTGAAATTCTGGATCTGTAATTACAAAATTTTGTGCTACAACTTTTATTTCTTTTTCTTTTTTTATTTTCAACTCTCTGGTGCTCTCTAAATTTAAAACGTTGAAATATATTTTTTTAAAATTTGTATCATTTCATTTTTCAAAGACCGTAAGTGATCCTTTAAATTCTCATATACCGTATTTTATAAGTCCAGGATTACATCTGGTATGTGTTAAATCGTTGGACGCAACTCATTGTCAAAAATCCCAGAAACATTTTTCGTATTTCTCTTGCGTTTTATAATCAAGATTCATACTACATTTTTCTTTTTTACACTTATACACATTGAATCCATCTAAGATAACTCATGATTGAACTATGATTTTTTTCATCACTACCGTAAATACTGAAAATGCCTTATTTTCTCATGTAATACTCTGAGAAGTAGAAATTGAAAATTTTGGAACATATCATGAGTTCATGAGTGTCACTTTTTTTGTAGAAAATACTTCAGGATGAGTTTTAGAAAAAATTTTAAACTCTAAATCATAGTTTCAAACCGGAAAGATAACTGTATTAGGATTACACTTATTTTCTTCTCATGTGATTGTTCAAAATCCAAAATCTATTTCACAATAGAAATCATTTTCTTTGAATCCTTCTCAAAAGCTTGAGTCAAGATTGAAATTAGCCTTGCATTCATCTATTGAATCGTCGCACGTAAAGAGAGAACTATCATCTGAAGGGATTATATAACTTGGTCGCTGAAATTCTATTTTTATATTTGGAGCAGTGATACTATTATCTATATTTTTACTCAAAATAGTTGAGTCAATAGATTCTATAGTATCTTTTTCTGACTGTAGATTGTTTATAGTTATGATTTTTTCTGTAAAAGTAATAGGACTCTTTTTTGGAAATATTTTAACAGATATTCTATGTATTCATACTGGAAAAATTACGGTATTTGGATTGCACCTCTCTTCTTGTCATGTTATTTCTCAAAATCCAAAATCTATAAAGCATTCATACTCTGACTTTGAAAAATCGCCTATAAAGCTCTCTTCAAAATTAAAATTAATTTTACACTCATCTTGAGAATCATCACAATCATAAATATCAACTCATGACGTTTTTAAAATATAACTTGGACGCTGAAAATCATACTTTATTTGTGGCAACTGAGTAACTATTTTTGTAAGTAGTACTTTATCTCCTGTAGCATCTTGTATATAAACTTCATCAGACATAAGTGCTTCTCAGGATATCAGTTGCTCAGTAGTATCTGTACTCAAGTCTTCAAAACTCAAAAACTCTCACTTTTCAGAATTTTCATAATACACTGAATCTACAAGTTTATATTCTCAATCATAGAGAAATATTGTTTCTTTAGTATTATTTAAAATAATTTTTGTGACCGTTCTAAAAAAACTTTTCCTTTCTCACGCTTCGAGTATATCTTCAGCTCAAAATATATATTGTTTACCAGAAATATCCTCTAATGTGTATCATGAAAGTGACTTTGATTCTTGATAATTATTCTTTATAGTCACATATTCTAAATTTTTATCATCAAGCGTATTAGGAAAAACTTCTGCTATCTCAAAAGAAGCATTGGCTGATATGCAGAAGTACAAAAAAGTAAAAATTCAAAATAATATTTTCTTCAGCATATGCTCATAGAATTGTATATAAAGAGAGTATACGAAAAAACAGCTCATATAATAAAATAATAGCTGGACTTATAGCTTTATTTTCCTCTACCTAAAAAACTTTGCCCAAATTGCATCCCAAGCTATAAAGAGTGCATTACTCGATTTTTGTCACTTTGAAAGTGAGTACTCAGTGTAAATTATTTCTACAGATACTTCTCCGTATGCAAGATGATTCTGAGCCACTTGTTCCGTGATTTCTGAAGCGTATGCCATAGAATCAGCTGTAAGACGAATCTTTTGAAGTGTCGCGAGTCTAAAAACTCTATATCAGTTATGTGCATCCGATAGTTTTATTCAACTGAGTAAATAGGTGAATATTCT
Source organism: Candidatus Gracilibacteria bacterium (assembly GCA_010119145.1). Taxonomy (NCBI): domain Bacteria; phylum Candidatus Altimarinota; species Candidatus Altimarinota bacterium. The sequence goes on along the minus strand of JAACSU010000007.1, from coordinate 237,997 downwards.
TCCTCACTTGAGAACTATTTTTCGGATAAATGGGATATTTTGAAGGGAATCTTTTTTGAGAAATCGTGAACCGAAAACAATATCAAGATGTGGGTGTTTTTTGAATGCCCGCATAAATGTCTCATAATCAGAGATTCTATGTTGTCCATCAGCATCAAAAGTCACCACAAACTCAGTTTCTCCAAATCGTCTCAAGTATTCAAATCACGTTTCGAGTGCTGCTCATCCACCCCTATTTTTAAAATGTTTTAAAACTACAATTTCAGAAAATCTATCTTGTAGATTGAGAAGAATCTTGTGAGTTGAGTCAGTTGATCAATCATCAACTACGAGAATATTTTTATAGCCTGAATCAAGTATAGAATAGAGTGTAGTTTCTAGGACTTCTGCTTCATTGTAACTGCGTACGAGAAATACTTCATTTCCTGAAATGATTTTTTTATCACTGGCATTTATAGCAAGTTCTCGAACCATGCGAGATATGTGGTGCTTATTATTTTCTACTTTTGTGAGTAACAATAGAACGAAATATAGCAAAAAGATAATTGACCCATACACGAGTACATCTGCTCACCTTTGAAGTCCAAATATTCTTCAGAGATTATTAAGAACTCATGGAAAAAATGTAAACACTAGGAGTCAACTTCCAATTAATATAAATATAAAAAAATGCAGCGCATTAAATTTTTCTTTTTTGGCAATATCGAGCGCTAAAATAAATATAATGAGCCCAGAAATGATGAAAAATACTTCGAGTAAGGTCACGCTTGATTTTTAACAAAAATAATTTCTCGTAATTTTAGGGAAAAAGGCATTGCAGTCAAAGAAATTGTTTTTATACTCATTTTAATAATATTAAATATATAATATGAAAAATATTTACGAGTGAGTGAAACAATGTCATTATAGAATTTCAGCAAAGGCAATACTCAGAAATTCAGAATGAAAATTTGCCCTGTGTTTAAAAGAAATGTTGGTTGACTGAGTTCTTCAATCACGACTTGATATTCCTTGAGGATGAATTGACCACTGAGAAACAGCAATAGAAACTATAAAAAGAGAGATTTTTGAAGAAATGTGACTTATAGTAAGGCATATCGATCCAAGTCCAAAATATTTTTTTACCTGAGAAAGTACTTGTACACGAATTCCAATGTGAATAGTTTGTTATGAAACAGAAGTAGAAAATTTTGATTATACCCCATCGGAGGAATGTAGAGTAATGAATTTTTATTCCCTCGAAGAAGCACTCAATGCAGATTTATATCCTGCAGTAAGAACGAGTTTAGAAGAAGCTCAAAAATTATTTTGAAAATTTTAATAAAAAAACAAGAAGCTTAAGCTTCTTGTTTTTTAGTTAGATGAGAAAAATTCAAAATCTTTTTAGTATGACGGAATATATAAAAAATATAATTATTGTCATAACAACCGAGAGTCCTAATGCTCCCCAAAATCAAAATTTTTCTAAGAAAAAAGGAAACGTTAAAAACATCGGGAGAGTAGGAAGTACATACCAAAACGTATAGTACATATGATTTGATATTTTTAAAGTACTTACTCAATCAAAGTGTAACCAAAATAATGTCAAAATTGTCATGAGTGGTAATGAAATAACCAAGGCTCAGAATTTATCTGAAACTTTGGCAAGTTCTGAAACTCAAACAATTATAAATGCTGTTATTATATATTTTAAAACGAGATATGTCATAATATTTATTTAAAATTTCATTTTGAAACTAAAGTTATTGTAACTTTGTTATTGGATAAATTTCTCCAATACCAACCATGTGTTCAAGTAAATTCAGCCGTTAAAGTTGCTTCATCGCTAGACTGCTTTCATTCTTTTACCGTCTTATAAGGAAGAAACTCTTTTCATTCTTCAGTTGTGGGTTCTCAGTGTTGATCAAAATATATAACTTCTGATGACTGCCAACTAAAGCGCATTTCATCTCATTTATTCATATCAAATTTAACTTCCCTATCCTCTCAAGCTTCTAAAGTATAGGTTTTTTCTAACTCTTTATATTCATAAGAGGATCAAGTATTTTCTGTATTGGATACTTGTTTATTCACTGTATCTTGAGTTACACTAGTACCTGTTTCTAATGTTTCTGATGATTCTTGAGAATCTATAGATTCAGCTACATAATTTGGAGCCAATTTATTTAATCAAGTCAATTTTCAAGTTCCAAATGGATCTATACCATACTCTGCCGGTAAAATAAGAGTTAAAAAAATTATTGTAGCTCATGTTGCAGTATATTTCACATTTTTTAAAATTTTTTCTTTACTATATTCAGGTTGTAAATTATTCATGTTTTAAGTATTTAATTATTAAGATACAAAGTATCAAGTAAGTTGAAAGGCTGTAAGCAAAAATCATGCTAGCATTAAGAATCCATTAATAAAATAGGATTTTTTAGGGAAATTTTCATCCATTCTCAGATAAGAAAATCAAACGAGGACAACAATGAGAGCTAGAATTTGACCTATTTCCACTCAAATATTGAAACTAATAATATTAGTAAGAAGACCCTCTTTAGAAAAAGTATAATCTTGAAGTTTCGTAGCGAGTCAGAAACCATGGAAAAGACCAAAGATTCCTACAGCAGCTTTAGTATTTGGTTGAAATCAGAAGACTTTTTTAAATCATCCAAGATTATCAAATCATTTATATACAACTGATAATCAGATAATTGCGTCTATAAGGTAGGGATTCAGTACAATTCATCCTAATACTCAAATTAACAATGTCGTACTATGTCAGAGAGTAAATAATGAAACATATACGGCAACATCTTTTAATCGATATAAGAAAAAAATAACTCACATCAGAAACAAAATATGATCATAACCTGTAATCATATGCTTTGCTCATAAGTACATATATTGTAATATTGCAGGTCATGAGTTTGTTTCCATGAAACTAGCATCTCAGGACGAAACTCCATGAGCAAAGGCTGAAAATGGAATTATAAAAAGACTCAAAAATATTAAATTTTTTAAGTACATAAAATATTAAATTAAGAAAAATAAAAAAATAGAGATTTTAATATATTTCTTTAAATATTAGATTTAATTATTTTGATAGTATCGGTATAGGAGTAGTTTTTTATAGGTCTAAAAAAATATGGAGGATAGTCTTTTTTTAATAAATTTTTGGTATCAGGAAAATATCTGAATGAGTAATTGAATTTTTCATTTTTCTTAATAGCAACTAACGCTAAAATTTTTCACTTAACTTTATTATTTGATTTTTCAATACCGAAATCATTATCTAATTCTCCTTCATGATTGATATCAGAGTGGTCATGGTGAGTATGATTATTATTTTCATCAAATCATAATAGATTTTCATCATGATGAACGACATGATGAGATGCGTAAATCATGCTATGATGAAATATCCCCAATAGTAAAGAGATTAAAAATAACAATCATATAAATATTTTCTTACTCAATCTCAATATTTTTAAATTTAACTATATATAAACGTAAAGATAATTAAAAGTAAATAAAAATCAATAATTTAAATTTATGTTTTTTCAAACATTTCCTCAATATCTTCTCTGATTTGCGATACGAGTTGTAAGTCTGTAATATCAGCAATTTTAAGATCAGGCAGTCCTGATTGTCGCACTCAGTAGACTTCTCATGGTCCTCTAATTTCTAGATCAATTTCAGAGAGCTCAAAACCATTATTTGTTTGCTCCATTGCTTTGAGTCTGTCTGTGTTATTTCATGTTGTTGGGAATAAATAACAATACGATTGATGTTTTCCTCGACCAACTCTACCTCGAATTTGATGCAATGAAGAGAGCCCAAATCGTTCGGCTCACTCTATACACATAATAGTTGCGTTTGGGACATCGACTCCAACCTCAATAACCGTAGTACTGGAAAGAACTTGGATTTTATTTTCTACAAACTCCTTCATGATTGCTTCTTTTTCTTTTGCTTTCATTTTCCCGTGAATGAGACCAACTCGAAATGGTGACATGATATCAACAAGTGATTCATAGGTACTTACTGCATTGGCTAAATCCATTTTTTCTGATTCTTCCACGAGTGGAGAGACCCAAAATACTTGTCGTCATTTCTCGAGCTCACTTCTCACAAAAAGTTCAATTTGTCTTCGCTCTGCATCATTTTTTGCTACTTTCGTATGTATGAGTTTTCTCCCTTTTGGATATTCTGAAATAATGGATAAATCTTGATCTCCGTACAAGGTCAATGCAAGGGTACGAGGTATAGGAGTTGCAGTCATATTCAGATTATGTGGGATCAATCCTGAACCATTTCAGAGTCAAGACTCTAACACTCCTCTTTGATGCACTCAAAATTTATGCTGCTCATCAATGATGACAAATCATAGATTTGAAAATAAGACATCTTCTTGCACAAGTGCATGGGTTCCTATGATGACATCCACATTTCATTTTTTGAGTTCGTCTTTGATTGATTTTTTCTTGCTTGCTGTCGTACTCCCGACTAATAAGTGAGAGGTCAGTCAAAACTCTATGAGCATATTTTCCATACTCGAAAAATGCTGTCTTGCAAGAATTTCTGTTGGAGCCATAAACGCGACTTGTATCTTGTTTTTTAGTTTCTCACTTTGCTTAATCGCGTGTATGAGCGCTATAAGAGCCACTATAGTTTTCCCTGTACCAACATCTCACTCAAGTAGTCTTTGCATAGAGTGAGCTTTTTCCATGTCTTTGAGAAGCTGAAAAAGAGCTATTTTTTGACCTCACGTAAGCTCAAAAGGTATGTGAGTCATGATTTCTTTTATATACTCTGCGTCCATAGGAATTGGAAGTGATTTCCCTTCTGAAGCTTCAAATTTTTTATACTTCGAAGAAATAGCTGTATAGTTAATTTTATAGAGCTCTTCATATGCTAGACGATGTTTTGCTATTTCAATATCGTGTGAGTTTTTTGGAAAATGAATTTTATAAATAGCTTCTTTACGACTCACAAAATTATATTTTTTTATAATTTCTGTTGGAAGATTTTCTTTGATATCAGAGATGTATGATTCAAGATTTCACATCTTTGATTCTATCCACCTTCCCGGAATATACTGCGCGTCTGAATAAATTGGGACAATTCAACCCGCAATCTTAGAGAGATCAGTTTCTGTTTCAGGAGACACAAAGCTTACTTTTCCATAATTGTATTTCACTTTTCAAGATAAGAGAATCTTTTTCCCTTTAAAAACTCAAAGCTGCGAAGCAAGATATTTACGATTAAACCAAACTGCTTCAGCTAAAAATCCATTTTTATCTTCTACTACCGCTTTAGATAAAAGTTTATTTCAGCTGGTTCTCGTAGTCTCAAGCGAGACCAAAGTAACGAGAATTGTATTTTTTTCTTTGAGATTTATCAAAGAAAAACTATCAAGTACTTCTGTTCGGTCCTCATACTCTCTTGGGAAAAACATAAGCATATCCGAAACTGTTTTCATTCCCCCTTTTTCAAGAGCTTTGATATAGTTATCGGTTGTTCGAAGCAAGGATTTTGTGAGTGGTGTTGTTAGCATAAAATTTTTTTATTTTCTTTAGTATAGCCTTGAATCCTCAAATTTCAAGCTTGCATTTTAACTATTTTCTCATACTATCCTGACATAATTTATAGTCACCACTTATGCAAGAACTTTTAAAAAAATATCACATAGAATTAGAGGAAGATGAAATAAAAAAATTCGAAAAATTTTTAAGTATTTTCATAGAAACTAATAGCCAAATTAATCTGTCAGCTATACGTGATGAAGCCTGAATCATAGAGAAACACTTTGTTGATAGTCTCATGCTGGCTGCGCTTTATGATATAGAATGAAAAGTTGCTGACCTATGAACAGGTGGATGATTTCCAGGTATTCCACTTGCAATTGTTTCACCCGATGCTGAATTTACTCTCATAGATTCGGTTGCAAAAAAAATGAAAGCAGTTGATGGATTTATCGATGCCTTAGAACTTGATAATGCTGAAACCCTCGTAGGTAGAGCTGAGGATATAGGAAGAAATATGGAATACAGAGAGAGCTTTGATCTCGTTGTTTCTAGAGCAACTGCGTATTTTCCTACTTTGCTTGAATATGTGCTCCCACTGATAAAAATATGATGAGTTTTTGCAGCTTATAAACTGACGGACAAAGAGGAGCTTACGAGTACTAAAAAAGCACTTGCCAGACTAGGAGGAAAAATTATGAAAGTAAAAAACTACGAACTTGCTGGACAAGAAAGAAGTATTATCTTTATAGAAAAAGTCGCAAAAACACATCTCAAATATCCTCGAAAGGTATGAGAACCACTTAAAAATCCAATAATATAAAACAAACTATGATATACATATTCCCTACTGATACATGTTATGGTATCGCGTGTGCTATTGATGATAAAAAGAGTTACGAAAAAATCTATAAAATGAAAAAACGTAAATTTGATAAACCACTCGCAATAATGGTCTCAGGTTTTGATTGGCTACGAAAAAATACTGACTTACTTCCAGAACAAGTAGATTTTTTAGAGCGTTATGAAAAACCATTTACTATTTTGACAAATTCAGACACAGTAGAGCTCTTTTTACAATATGCAGATGACAATGAAGAACACTTTATCAATAAAGATGTCTATACTCAAGTAGCTTTTCGAGTTGCGAGTAACGGAATAGAAGAAAAACTCATAAAAAGAGTTTGACCAATTTGGCTTACTTCTGCAAATACTTCAGAAAGCTGAGAAAATTATAATATTGAAGAAATTGAAGAAGATTTTGCTTATTATATAGAAAAAGGAAGCATAGAAATCCTTGGTGGAAACACTATTTTAGATGAAGATGTTCCTGCTTCTGATGTATTTCGTTTTGATTGAGAGACTTTAGAGCTTGAGTATGTAAGAAAAAACTAGATTTTTGATCATTCTGGGTTAAATCATAGACTCGTCAATAAATCTGTAAGGTCTTTTGAATATGCTGAATAAAGTGAAACTGTATTTGAAAATGTATCTTTCCAAAGATTAGAATTTCAAGAATATTTTGCAATCACTAAATCTGCTATAGAAGGAATATCTTCCCAGCCCAAATATAGCTCTAATTCTTCTGAAAATTTTCGTATAATGAGTCCTGTTTGATGTAATATTTCTGGATGTGAAAATGCCTCTAGATAATATTTTCTCGTTTCTTCATCAGTATATTCTGACAATTCAGAAGTTGGAATTCATGCAATTTCTAAACGAAGAAGTTCAGCAATTAATTTTCATGCTTCAATACTCTCTATTCAAGGGTCATTTCATATTTGAACCGAATCTCAAGCTGCTGGAGTAGCTGTAAGTATAAACATAGAAGTTGAAACTGCAGTTCTTAAAGGTTTTATTTTTCTTAAAAAATCTCTAAACCTTCATTGTTTTACATCATCTATAATTTCTTCAAATTCTGTAGTAGTTAGAGGTACTTGTACCATTGTTTAATATTATTTTAATTATAAACATACTTAAACTTCCAGATTTAGGCTTCTAATGGGATAAGTTTAAGATTATCCAGAGCATATTCTAAATTTTGCACCCAAGAAAAAATACTTTTAAAAATTGAAATAGTATTTTCAGCTGCTTTATAATCATGATTTTGTAAATCTCAATATACTTGTACTAACAAAATCAATTCATTTCATTTGAATTTATAGCCTGTATTTTCATACAATGAAATAAGCCAGGTCTCTAAAGTTTTTTTAAAATCTAGACTCTTTAAAGTGTCAAACTCTGTCATTAAATCAAGGATATTTCAAGCTGGATTTCACTGACTATCAAATCATTCATTATATAAGTATGATTTTAACTCATCTAATCACATGTCCCACATGTTTCCATCAAATACTGGTTTTTCATATCGTTGGTTCAAATCATCGTAGAGATAATATTGCTCCATTTCTTGTCATCTCACTTTTGAAGCCATTATTGTTGTGACACCTCATACAGTTAACATGATTACAAGTCCCATTTTTTCCACTCCATTCAAGCGCAATAAAAATGTATCTTTTTGAGAATCTAAAAAAATTTCTTCTTTATTTAAGTTTTCAAACATATCTGCATTCTCACCAATTCCCCACTCTGTGTGTCAAAATTTATCCATATACCTAAAATATATAAATTATTAATAAATCTATATTACATAAATAAAATATTTGTCAATAAAAAAAATCTCCTGAGTGGAGATTTTTTTATTGTTATCAATTTCAAATTTGTTTCAAATGTTGCATAATTTGTTGTGGACTTACGAGTGCATGATTTAATCAATCTCAAGCATAGTAGCTTGCACCTGACATATCTTTTGGAAGTGACGCCCACTCTTGAGAGAGTTTTTTCATGAAGCTTGCATCTGTTATTTTTCATGACATAAAGTCATCTAAACCTCTTTCATTCATTTTCCATATTGTAAATTTATTTTGAGCTGCCATATCAAATTTATCGTTTGGGTTCAATACTCCAGCACTTATTGCTCAATCCATAGTATCTCTGATTATCTGACAGGCACCAACTGCAGATGATTTGCTTCCTGCAGCTACCATTCTGTCTTGAAAAATTCTTACTTCCCTAATTGACATCTCTGTAATAGGCATTGGAGGTTGAATAGGACATCAAGAATAGATAATATTTGGATTCCCATTTGATTCTGCTTGATAAATAGTATTAATTAATGATCAAACTCATTTAGGTAGATTTTCAAAGCTTGAACTCACATCGATTCTTTGACCGTTATCATAATATTTTCACATCGTATCATTGAGAATATCCTCATTACTTAATACATCGCCGTTTACTTCTTTCCAAATATTCTCTCATTCAACGAGTTCAAAATTTTTATCTGTAAAAAATTCTATAAACATTTTCATGAGCATCCCTGCAATACCTCCAGGAAGAGTCATTCATTGAAAAGCTTCTTGAGGATTAGGAGAAATCATTGCTTCTCGGATAGATCTTTGCTGCGTAGTAGCAACTCAGCTACTTTCCAAGAGTCAATTTATTTGCTTAAATCTCTCAGTTTGTTCAGGCGACCCCTCATCTGTAAATTTTTTAATAATTTCAATTTTTGACCCATCCCTTAACGGATATAATTTTCAATCTGATTTAAACTGGCTCCCTTCAAACTGCATGTTTTTTCAGTCTAGTAATACTTCTTGAGAATTTCTTGCTATAATTGCAAGATTTAATTTTCAAGCTAATTCAGTATTTCTTCAAAAATTTACGATATATGATTTTCCTTGTTCTAAATCTTCAGAAATATTTGAACCATCTTCATGTACTAAAAATAATTTTGCTAAATTAACTCATTTTTTTTGTAGTATTAAAATATGGTCAGAATCTAGTTCTTCAAATGTAGGAGTTACTCACTCAGAATTCGTTAATGCTTGTTTTATTTCTTCGTTTTCTAATATTTCATTATAATTTTCATGACTTGAATCAAGTCTTTCTTCTCCAAGTTTCTCTTTATTATCTCATACCATCGTCTCATCTCTCAAGGCTATGTCAGCTAATCTATTTATCTCTTGAATTCCAGATATTGCTTCAAGTTTAAAAAAATCTAATTTATCTGAATCAGTCATGTCTTTTAGAACTGAAGTATTAATTTGTTTAAAGATATTTACAACTTTTTCCATAGAATTAGTATTGTTCTCTTTTCAAAAAAATGGAGATAATTTTATTCAAATAGCTTCTATTCGAGCTCTATATTCATTTTCAAGTGAACTAAGTTGATCAATTTCAATTTTGTTATTTTCAGCTTCTTGCTCAAATGCTGCATCAAGTTCTGTAGTAATACTTCATCACTCTATGACCGTATCTACTGATTCATTGAGCTTTGATATATTTAAGCTTATTATATGCTCTATTTGATGACCTCTATCTCTGAGAGTGTTTAATTGCTTGAATCGAGAAGTATAGAGCTCTAATAATCTATTAAAATCATCATCCTCTTCGCTTAGACCTGGATATTCTCAAGATTTCACTTTTTGAAGAAATGTACCAAGTATATTTGCATACTTACTAATAAGACTTGAATCATTATCAATGCCCTCAAGTTCTTCATTTAATTCTTTAAAGGCTAGATTTTCTGTAGAATCTACTTTATCTTTTGGTACATTAAGTTCTCATGATTCAATTCATCCACCATCTGGCCCATCGGTAGGATTTGCATTATAACTTACTACTAAGTTCAAAAATTGTTTTATTTGTTGATTGAGAAAATACATACATATGTATAAAAAAATAATATCCTCTTAAGGATATCATTTTTTGGATAGTGACGCAAATTATGCAAGATTTCTATCTGTATTTCATCTATTAAATACTATTATCGCTCAAATTGGAGGAGTTCATCCTTTATTTGATGCTTTTCATTTTTCAAGATCTTCTGGCATGGTCCATCCTGCAATAGGTTTTCTAATAGGAGCTAATGATACTGAATCGGATTGATTTCATCCAAGCATTTGATTATTTCAAGCATAAAAAGCAACATGTCATTTCCCTGTTTTTCATATAAATGCTTGAGAAGACAATGTTGGAGTAATGTTATATCAAGCTTCTTTTAGTACATAACTCACATATCAGGCACACCATGGAGTTTGTCGAGCTGATTTTGCCATTCACATTAAGAATTTATCCGCTTCTCCAGAATTTTCATGTATTCCAGTGTAAGTCATTCCTCTTGCGAGTACATCCTTATCTCAGACCACATCAATTCACTCAAATCATCACGCTTGAGAGCCTGGTTGTTTTCATTCAATCATATCTATGATAGCTTGAGCAAAGTTTCATAAAAAAGTAGATTGTTTTTCTAAGGCTTGTCTTTCTTGAGAGCCTTCCGGAAGTGACTGTATTTGAGAATCAATTTTAGCTATTTCTGACTCAACTTCAGTTTTAGATCATTGCAACATTTCTGGAGTTGATTGTTCTATTCACTCAGGAACTTCAGTTTTACCAAGTCAATCAATTCCCGCAGTACGCAACACTTCTTCCATTCATAGGTCTTTTGCAAGTGCAGATACTTCTGGATCATCAAATCCAATCGTACCCTCAGCTAGTTTCCCTAACATTACTTGTTCCTGTGGTGAACTATACCTTTCTCATAAACTAAAAACATCTCACTCAGTTTGGCCTATAGGAGCTGGCATAGATTCAGAGAGATTATCAGTTCTCATATCAAATCAATTTGTTTCGATATTTTTAGAAGAAATATTTCAGTATGCTAATTCTCAATCTTTTATGAGTCATCTTTCTTTTTCTTGATTAATTTGAGCATCTAATTTACTGGATGTCTTTTTAGCATGTTCAAGGGTATTTTCTGGAGTAGTTATTTTGTCTGATTTTTCAGAAGGTGTTTTAGCGATTTGTTCTGGGTTTTGAGCCCCCTGCACTTCAAAATCTACTCTTAAATTAAGAATAAACTGAGTTTTTATTTGTTCAAAAAAATACATATTTTACATATAAAATAATAATATAAATCTATACTATCATATATTTTCAACAAGTACAAAATCTCATATATTAAAAACATTGAGTTTTAAGCTCAATTCAAATTTCACAGTTTTAAAAAATACTATATACTCATACTATATACTCTTAAAAACTTATATGGAAAATATAGATATTTTTATAATCCTGCTGTCGCTCTCAGCTTTTTTACTCTGTTGAGTATTAGTAGCTATTCTCGTTTTAATAAGTAAGACAAAAGGATGAAACCAAAATAGTGAAAGCTCAAGTATGATTCAAGAACAACTTCTCAATATACGAAAAACACTCGATTATAAACTCGCAGAAAGTAATAAATCTATGACCGATAATATGAGTCGAACCTTTGCTACGAGTAGTAAAATATCTGAAAACTCAAATAAACAAATCGAAGAAATAACTAAGAAACTCACGGAACTGTGAGAAACAAATAAACAAATTCAAGATATAGGAGCTCAACTCAGAGGACTTGAAAATGTACTAAAAAACCCGAAACAACGAGGAAATCTCTGAGAATATTTTCTCAAAGAGCTTCTTGAAAACGTGTTTTCAAGTGATCAATATAAATTACAATACGCACTCTCTATTTGAGTGGTAGATGCTGGACTCTTTTTATGAGGCAAAACTATTCCTATAGACGCTAAATTTCCTCATGAAAACTATGAACGTCTGACTCAGTCAGAGGATGAATTTTCCATAAAAAAATACTCTACAGATTTAAAAAGAGATATAAAAAATAGAATCGATGAAGTTTCTAAATACATATTACCAGAAGAAAACACCACTGATTTTGCCTTTATGCTGATTCCAGCAGAGTGAATGTACTATGATATTTTTATAAACAAAATCTGAGATATCTCACCTACAAAACTCATTGAATACGGTTTTTCTAAAAAAGTTATAATCTGTTCACCAAGTGGATTTTATGCATATTTACAAACAGTATTACAATGAATGAAATCACTCCAGATAGAAGAAAAAGCAAAAGAGATACAGAAATATGTCTTAAAATTACAAAAAGACATATCCAGTTATGAAGAAGTATATTCTAAACTTTGAAACTCTCTCTCTACTACAGTGAATCATTTTAATACTTGAAAGAAGAGACTTGAGATAATAGATAAAGATATTTTGAAAATAAACCCAGAAGCTCAAGAATCTAGAACTAGTATGGAATCTATAGATAAACCACTACTAGATTAAGTATGAGTTACAATGCCATAGGTCAATATCAAAAAATTGGCTTAAAAACATTATTTTTTTATAATTCTCTTACAAAGTATCTCTATACTTTGATGTGCTACAATGATTTTATTATTTAGAACTTTATTATGAAAAAGAATTTATCACTCCTTATGTTACTAGCATTACTATCAATGCCTTTAGCACAGACTACATTTGCTGACCATGAAGACGATAGCGACGACACGAGCATTGAGACTCAAGATTCTGATGAAGACGAAATGGAAGATGAAGATGAAATGGAAGATGAAGATGAAATGGAAGATGAAGATGAAATGGAAGATGAGGATGAAATGGAAGATGAAGACGAAGATAGAAAAGATATGAGAAAAAATGAGATGAAAACTCAAAAAAATGAAATGAAAGACTCAGTTAAAGCAAATAGAGAAGAAGCAAAACAAAACAGAGAAGACTTCAAAGACGAATATAAAAATAAACTGAGAGATTTATGAAGTGAACTTACGAGTGAACAAAAATTGGAACTTCAAACTTTGAAAGCTGAAACAAAAGTTCAGTTAGAAGCACTTGAGAACCAACTTGAACTCGCTACGACTGACGCTGATAAAGTTCTTATTCGAGCTAAAATGAAAGAAGTAGCTATGGCTTCTTATGAGGCTATAAAAGAAATAATAGGTTCTAGCTCAAATGGAATTGATATCATTGAAAAAAGAGAACGAGTTTTAGAAGCGAATGCAAAATTAAGAGAAGAAAGCAAAGAACTCAGAGAAGAATATAAAGAAGTAAAAAAGAGTCTTGTTGAAAAATATAGAAAAGCATTTCTTAAAAGATTGGAGAAAACTTTAGACAAAATTCCTGCAGAAAGACTACCACAAATATCTGCTCGAATAGAAGTAATGATTGAAAATAACCAAGATAATACTGCATTACTTGCTGCTCTTATCGCTCTACAAGAAATTATAGACGACAGAACAGATTCAGTTGAGGTTGAAGATGAAATTATGACAATAGTAAATGACTTACTCGCTGAGTAATTTCTTTATAGCAAAAAATAACTACTTATACAGTAGTTATTTTTTTTGTGTCAGTTTTTTCTAGGTGGATAAGATCTGGAGTAGAAAAATATAATGAGTTACTTTGTTGATGCTTGAATAAATACTGATTATACAGTCGCTCAGCTTTGAATATATAAAATGGACTAGTTATACTATAAAAGAGTTTATATTTTACAGCGTAGTTGGCAAAGTCATCTATTTCAAGTGATAAGTATTTATCATCTCAAAAGTAATTTGTCACTTCAGAACCAGTCAAATCGAGTAACATTTCATCATACGCATCCTGACACACTTTTGCAACAGCTTCCTGAGAAATTGAATAATCTACAAATATTTCTTTTTCTCTGAGTATTTTATTAGATTTTCATCCAATTCCATTTGATAGATTTTTTACGATGAGATTACGAAATTCACTGGGACGAAACATTATTGGATTTGAATATCGTAAATCTATACACTTCACTTCTGTCAGTGAGATACTTTTTATCCAAACATGTAAATCTCTATCATAAATATAATAAACATTTCCCGTCTCGAAGTTCTTTGATTGTAAAAGAATAATTCAGGCTATCATATCCAAAGCCCATACTGGTGCTGTGAATCACATAAATGCCAATATTCAAGCCCAAAGTCCTCCTATTTGGATAAATGTATTGAGCTCAAATATTTGAATACAAAGAAATATTCCTATAAAAAAAACAAATACATTTACAAAGAGACCAAAGAGACTGACTTTATATCATTTTTTGAAATATTTTTGCCCTGAAACCTCAACTTCTTCTCCATAAATAAGAAGTATTTTTCTTTGGCAATAGAGTGAAATAATATAGAGAGCAAATATTGAAAAAGTAAAAGTTACAATATTTTGTAACATTTCAATTTTAAAAATAAGCGAAGCAAAATAAATGCTTGTCACAATAACAACAGCTCAAATCATAAAAAACTCTTGTTTTCATGCATTAAGTTGTGGAGTATTTCATTTTGTATGTTCTTTTTTTTCAATATCAGTTCTAAGAAAATACCTTGAAAAAACAAATATTATTATAAGTATAAAGAAAACGAGAATATCCCACATATAGAGGTAAAATGTATTGAGAAAATCTATCAATGCAGAGAATTAAGCAGTATTAGCTATATTCTAACATAAGTTCTAGTATTTCGTCAAATCCAGACTGAGTTTTCGTTGATATATATATTGGATCTAAATATGAAAATTTTTCCTGAATTACTGACAATTCATCTTGTGAAAGATTATCAGTTTTGTTAAAAATATATTTTTTATCTTGTGTCGCTCATATAGTATCCAGAATATCATCGACAACTTTTATTTTCTCAACGACTTTGGGATCACTTGCGTCTATAACATGAAATATCAGATCAGATTCTATGGAGTCCTCAAGGGTTGATGCAAAAGCATCGACAAGTTGAGGTGGTAGGTTTCGAATAAACCCAATCGTATCTGAAAGGAGCACTTCTGTTCCCTTCATATACTCAGATTGTGAAGTTTCCTTTGGAGCAATCCAAAGTTTTCACACACTCGTTGTGAGCGTAGCAAAGAGTTTATCCTCAGCCAACACTCATTTATTAGTAAGTGCATTTAGGAGACTCGATTTTCAAGCATTCGTGTATCCTACAATTCAAACAGTAAGAAAACCTTTTTGTTTTCGACCTTGTCTATGAGTTTCTCTTACTTTTTTATATTTTTCTAAATCTTTTCTGATTTCTAATTCTCTACGAGCTAAATGACGTTTCATGGTCTCAGTGTTTGTCTCACCTGATCCTTTTCAACCTTGACGACCAAGTTCCATTCACATATTGAATATTCTTGGTCACATATGTTTGATTGCAGCGAGTTCAATTTGTAGTTTAGTTTCTTCCGTTCGAGCATTTTTTTCAAATATTTTGAGAATGAGATCAACTCTATCCCAAGCAACGGCTCATATTTTTTTAAGTTCTTCATTCAAATTATACATCTGATGAGGTTTAAGTATGTTTCAAATAACGAGTAGATTTGCTCATTGTTGGTGCATCTCATGAATTATCTCGTCGAGTTTTCCTCCTCATATATACGTGTTGTAATCAGGAAGAGCTCGTTTTTGTATATGCTCTAAAATAACAACTCACCCAAAAGTATTAATGAGACTCTCAAGTTCCATCATCCTATCTTCCAAATTCTCTTTTTGAGCTTCATCATGAGGTAATATATCTGCCACAAACACTTTGAGTTCTCATTCTCAGTTCCCAATTTTTGCTTGCAATGCTTCTAAATCTCGCTCAGATACTTCACTATAATCTATTATTCACATAGTTTTTTTATTATTTTTTGTATTTTAAAAATCTATTTTACCTATTAATTGTAAGAATAGAAGAAATATTTTGACTATGTTTTAAAATTACATATTCTACATTTAGCACAAACCTATAAAATAAAAAATGAATATAAGACTTAAAAATACTTCTTGGAGTTATTTCTTTTACTTTTTCTACCAGAAAAATGGAAGGATTTCTTTTTGTATTTAAAGCACTCAATTTTAAAAACAAGCACAAGTTCTTCCAATCGGAGGAACTTTTTTAATTTATATAACTTTGGAAGATGAACAATTTAAATGAAAAATGAATACTTAGAGCTCCTGAAAGTGTAAAAAATGCTACTATAGAGGAATTAATGAGCTTGATCCGATGACAACAAGATGCTCTTTTTACTGGGATATATATGGACGAAGAAACAGTAGAAAGAAAACAAGAAAGATTTGATATGCTCAGTAATGAGCTTAATGAGAGACAAACTAATAATATTTAATTATATTTCTCGATAAAAATTACTCTTTATTTACAGTGTATTTTTATTATACTAGCCTACAATACTCATTAAACAAAATAAATAAATGGATTACGAATTAATAGTTGTGGGAGCTTGAAGTGCTGGACTCCCAGCTGGAATGTATGCCAGTAGATATAAAATACACAATGTTGTCATAGGAGCACAACCAGGTGGTGCTCTTGCTACCAGTCATAAAGTTGAGAACTGGCCCTGAGTTATTTCAGCAAGTGGAAAAGAAATAATGGATAGTTTCAAAGAACATGCTGAGTTATCAGGAAGTGATATACTTCAAGATACTGTTGACTCTATCACTCAAATAGAGGGATGATTTTGTATTAAAACTACTAATAAAGAGTTTACAACAAAATTCGTTATACTCGCAACATGAAATACCTATAGAAAACTATGAGTTCCTGGAGAAAAAGAATTTCTTGGAAAAGGAGTAAGTTATTGTGCAACGTGTGATGGTATGTTTTTTAAAGGTCGAGATGTGGTGATTGTAGGAGGGGGAAATACAGCACTTACTGAAGCGCTCTATCTCGCAGAAATATGTAACAGAGTTACTATTATTCATAGAAAAGATACATTTAGAGCTGAGGATATATGGGTTGACCACGTAAAAGAAAAAGACAATATCGAACTCATGATGAATGAAGAAGTAGACCATATTGATGGTAGCATGTTCCTCGAGCACGTAACACTCAAGAGCTGAAATATTGTAAAAGCAGATGGATTCTTTGTTGCTATTGGTTCAGATCCATCTATCAATCTTGTTTCTCATATGAATCCTGAAGTTGATGATGAGAATTGTCTCGTGGTAGATAAAAGACAAGAAACCACTATTAAATGACTCTACGCTGCCTGAGATGTGACGACAAACTCAAACAAATTTAAACAAACAATTATGTCAGCAGCCGAGTGATGTCTCGCTGCAGATAGCATTCACGAAGATATTCTTCGAGGATAAATAAACAATAAAAAGAGCTTCCAAATTGGAAGCTCTTTTTTTATTTTATAATCTTAAGTGAAGCTCTTTGTGTTTTTTTACGAAGTATTTCAATATTTTCAATCAAAAATTTTTCAAACATATTCCCCCATTTTCATCATTGTTGAATAAAAATATCTTCTTTTGAATCATAAGATTTATCGCTTAAAGATTGAATCCAATTATCAATAAAATCACCATAATTTTCCATTCAATCACCAGTTACACAGTATTCATAATCTAATTTTCAATGCAGAGCTCTATATATATTAAGAAATAATTCAAGTGAATTCATTTTTTCTAAAGAAACTTCTCTACTATCATCATCAGAAAATAAAATAAACTCTGGATTGTGAATTTTTAATACTTCTCAATCCTTTTTTACAGTTGCAATTTCATTTGAGAATTGCTGAGTTACGTTATATTCTCATCACTCTTTAGAAAGGAAAAATATTATTTCTCACTCTGAATCTATTGGAAATAATCAATGCTCTCTTCATAATTGTAAAGATTCTGGAATAGATAATCCATTTATATCATTTCTTGTTTCTTTCCCGGCTGAGATTAATTGATCAACTTTCTCTTTGCAAATCTCTTTAATTGTGAATTCAGCAATTCATAATTCTAAATAAATTCACATAAAATTCATTATCGTATTCACGAATTCTTCATCTGATAATCAAGTATTAATCTGATCCCATATTTCAGGATGAGATATCATTTCTTCTCTGAATGTTTGTAAAAAATGTTTTAATTTTGAAGTATCTCAAAATATATCTTCTATATCAGAATAAAATTCGTCAGAAAAACTACTTCTCCCAACTTTTGGAAAATTTTTATATCTTTTTCTTTCATTGCATTTCGTTGATTTTTGGTATTTTAGAAAAAATCTTAAAAAAAACTTACTCTTCAAAATATTTCATACTTCTAAATACTTATTTTGATCTAGTGTGTGTACATTCATTTATTATTCTTTAAAATATATAAATAAAAATAAGGTTTTTAAGAAGTTTGTCAAAATATAAAAACATGCTTTAATAAAAATTTTAAATTCTCAGATATTATTTTATACTTCATTAAATAATTTATAATGGATAATGCATGAAATCTTCGTGGGATGAAATAATAGCAAGTGATAAACAATATATAGATTTGATATGATATGGCAGTATTCTCAATACATCCTCTCATGAATGACAAACCTCAACATCAAAAACAGTATTAGTTTCTGGTTTTAAGCGAATTTATAATCTCAAAATGGTACCATGAGATATGGATCCTGATATACTTGAAAACTTCCGAAAAAAGTATTGGGTAAAATACTGACTCGAGTCATATGAGGATGTCATCAAATTACAAAAATCTAATAACTGCGTCCTCAATATCATTCCATGAGATTGTGATGATATACTCAACGGAGTACTTATAAGAATTCACAGAGAGGATTTTGTGACCTATAAACAAAGAGAAGAAATATATGAACTGTTTGAAACTCAGTTTGAATTTATTCACCCAGTAACGTGAGATAAAAACTCTAGTGACCATTCAGCTTATATTCTATCAGCTCTTCCAGAATACACAATTGATTGATGACATGCCTTTCTTCCCTATCATAACTTTTCAAGAGATGGAGCCTATGAATTTGGAGATTATTTTGGAAAACTTTTTGATGAGACGACCCATCAAGTAGGTGTTTAAACAATAATAAATAATATATTCTTTACTTGACTTAATATTTTATTATAGTAATAATAATACTTCTGATTTATATTCGTTTATATGAAAGATACCATTGATGCTCAGAGTTTTATAGATTGAAGTTTAGAATTACAAACAAGTATTTATAAATTTGTACGATATTGCAAAAATCTTGCTGAAGAATTAGAAGCAGGAATGGATTTTAAACAAGAATGAACTAAATGAGCATGATATACTGCCATTATTCAAGAATATCTTCCAAATATATTCACTTCTACAAATGAAACTATAAATCTTGATTCAAATATCAAAATCCTTTTCAATCTTTTACAAAATTGATTTTTTGATGATAGCCCATATATGTACTGACAAGTACATGTATTATGTAAAAAACTTACAGTATTTTCGAAAAAAGACTTTAGTCTAGAGCTACAAGAAAGTCTGGAAAAATGATTTATTGTACAAGAAAATACAACACTATTAGATCCTACAAAATCAGAAAAAATTCAAATCGATGTAAAAAATAAATATAATGAATCGCTCGAAGGTTTTATTGTTTTTATAAATATATTAAAAGTTATTGCTCCAGATCTAAGTTATATCTATGATGGAAAAACTAAAAATATTCATCCACTCTTTCAGAGAAGATATTTAACATTTCAAAAATTGGTAGAGCAATATAGAAAATGGGAACTAGAGAAGCTCAGAGAAAATCATAAAATAGTATCAAGATGAACCCAAAATAAAACTCTAGATTGAATTAATAATTTTTATTGAAAATTATCTACTTTATCACTTGGTGAGCAAATACTCGAATTTTGAATCCATGTTATGAAAAATTGAGAATTTGATTGAATAAACGATGAAAACGAAGTTTTTTCATCACTATGAATTCTTGCTGCAAAATTTGGTACTGTGTATACCAATCAAGTAAAAGATTATGTTACTCAACTTGATGAACCAGAAAATTTAGATTGGTTTCAAGAGAACCTGTCTATGAATATTTGGGAATTAGTAAACGAACTTGAGTGAGAAGAATATGGGACACTATCAGATACTTTAAGTATAATTTTAGAGTCTTTACAAGTTGAATGATTTAAAGTTTCTCAAGAATTATGAGATACAAAAGATGAAACTAAAAAAGTATACACGCTATTTTCTGAACTCTTGAGAAAAAATCTCATCAAAGAAAAAGCTTTGAAAGATATAATGTTAAAACTCTGTTTTCAATATTTTAAAGAACATGATCCCATTCAAGAAAATGTACTTTGAGAATTCATTCGTTCAAAAAAAACACAAGCTAAAATTAAAGAACTTCAAGATGACTCAGAATCTTTATTAGAAAGAATTGATAATTTTTATCAATTCTTGAAAGTAATTTCAAAAAACAAACCTGATTTATATATAGAATTTGAATGAGAACTTATACCTAATCCTAAATATTGAATATATATTTCAAATATGGATGAACTCATTTCCCAAGTAAACGGTTTACAACAAAAAGAATTAGAGCAAAAACATATTTTATGAAAACAAGCTTTCTATAATCAAATTTCTTGAGAATTAGATGAAATGACTCTCAATATTACATATGATGAAGATATTTTCATGAAAGCATATCTCTTATGAACTCATTTACTCTCTTTCTGAATATTAGATGACTACGCATTGAAGTCTGATATGCGACAAATACTCTTAAATTTATCTCCAAGAAGTTCAGAAAGATATGAGGATATAATTGCAAAATATACCTTTAAAGATGAAGTGGATGAATTTTCTTGAGAAGTAGAAGGTTACATTTACAATATCCTCGATGCAATTGATAATTGAGAAGAAGATACAGTACTTCAGACACATATTGATGGATTTCTCATATTTTTGGAGAGTAATGGCCTACTTATGCCTAAAGAAATACTCATCTCAGAAAATTTGTGAGACCTTATTTACAGGTCACTGGCATATATTCTCCTTCAATGAATTATTGAAGATAAAAATATGCAATCAGAAGTAGGACAATTTTGTGTTATGTATTTTGAAAACTCACAATGTGATACTGAATCTTTAGTTTTAGATTATATGAGAGGCATCCAACTGTGACCAAAAAATTGATAACTATTTTACAATTTAGATTTAAAAAATGAATTGAGGAAGAAATGAAAGCTTACAATCAGATGAAAGGACAGAAATTTTTGAATATTCACTGGATAAATTTTTAAAATTAGCTGATAATATCAGTAAAGAAAAATTAGACAAATGAGAATACAAAGAACTTGGTGACAATCATATCAAGGAGGTTTCGGAGTATCTATATTCAATTTGAGTTCTCAATGAAACAGAATTAAACTCAATGTATGATGGAAGCCTTGATTTTGATGAATGTGTTTTTTTTCTCCTTGAAAAACTTATATTCGGATTGTATTTTACAGAATTAGAACCTATTATTGTATATAATGCGAGTGTATCATGAAATTATGTATATGCCTGTAATAGTTACGTTCGTCTTGCCAAAGATTTATGAAAAACAATACGTTCTCATCCATTTTTAAAAGCTGAAATGCTTCAAATAGAAAATAAAACTATAGATTATGAACTCGAAAATTTTACTGAAGAAATTATTGATATTTTCATTCATTGAACTCACCTTACTAAAACTGAGTCTTCTACACAAATAGATGATTTTTTAAATTATTTATTCAGAAAGCGAGTTTTAACTCAAAATGAGTTCGTATCTGCAATTTCAAGTAATAACATTGAAGAATCAGTAGAACATATCATTTCTGAAAAACTTATTACATCTGGAAAAATCATAAGTAAGTGAGTTATTAATCATTTTAAAGATTTTAGTCACGCACTTATTTCAAGAAAACAAAATGAAACTAAAAATAAAGTGGATTGAGTATTAGGGTTTGACGATGGAGAAGTAGATTATGAATTTGAGTATGATGTTTTAATCTCACATTTATTTAAAGGTGTAAGAATTTTAGAAAACCTATGAATTTCTGGAGGTGAACTCATTGATTATGATGTAGAAGAATTAATTGAATTAGCGAGTGAATATGATGTATTAAATCTTGATCAAGCTCAAAAATTTTTGGACCTGCTACTCAAAGATAAAAAATTTAGTGCTCAGATTATATTTCAAGTCTATCAAAATTTTTATGAAAGCAGCTACGTAACAGATATAGATATAAGTGATAAAGAAAGAAGTATTTTACAGCAAGATATTCGTGATAGTTTATATTCTTTAAATATGCTCGCTTCTACATGAGAATTTAGATAATCACTCCACTTCCCCATAACTCATCACCATAATAGAGAGCTAATAATTGACCACTCGCAATTGCTCGCTGTGGAGTTTCAAAGACTATTTTATATCTCTCTCCCTCATGAGATATGACGCAATTTTGATCCGCTTGTCTGTAGCGGATTTTTGCTTGAGATTTTTTAGGAAGTAATTTTTCTTCTCATAAAAAATGGAGCTCATCTAAATAGAGCGTATCACTATACAGTTCATCATCAGCTCCATATCAAACAATGAGTCGATTAGTTTTTATGTCTTTATTCACCACAAAAATTGGCTCTGGCATACCTCAGATATCAAGACCTTTTCTTTGACCAATCGTATAATAAAATACTCATTTATGCGTTCCAAGGAGTTTCCCAGAGGTATCATAAACCTCTCAAATAGAGTTTGGTATTTTTTTTTGTAAAAATTCTTTAATATCTACTTTTCACACAAAACAAATTCCTTGGGATTCTTTACGCTCAGCATTTGGGAGCCCTGCTTTTCGTGCTATATCTCTCACTGAAGATTTTTCTATTCATCCAATCGGAAAATATGACTTACTTAATTGGTCTTGAGAGAGTCCAGCGAGAAAATATGATTGATCCTTATTTGAATCAACTCATTTAAGGAGTGTATAGCTTCAATTATTTTCTTCTATCCTTGCATAATGCCCGGTCGCAACACCATCAAACCCGAGCTCAAGTGCTTCATCCAGAAATACTCGAAACTTGATCTCTGAGTTACACATAATATCAGGATTTGGAGTAATCCCCTTTTGGTATCACGCGTACATATAGTTAAGTACTTTATCTTCGTATTCGTCTCTATAATCAAAGGTAAAGAATGGAATCTCTAAATAGGCAGCCACTTCTTTTGCTACTTCGATATCTTCTTTCGTCGGACAATATTCTCCTTCTGGAGCCATATAGTTTATCATAAAACCAGCCGTGATATCATATCACTGCTCTTTGAGGAGATAGGCTGTTACCGAACTATCTACTCACCCAGAGAGTCCAACGAGTATTTTCTTATTCTTATTTTTCAACACAATATTATCTTAAAAATCATTTTCTTTATTGTAAACAAAGTTGCGTTGAAGGCAAATAAACGAGACTCACATAATTGATATTTTTCTTACTTATTTTTTACAATCAATCACTATTATACCTGTACATGAAATGAGTTACTCGCTTCTATGGGACATATCGAGAGAATATAATTCTACAATTTCGACAAATATCTGTCTTGTACTCATTTTCATTTATACTAAAACAAATTAAAAACTCTCCAAATCATTGAGAGTTTTTTTATTGTTAGAAATTTGTACATCAGATATTATATATTATATTTTTCTTTCTTTTTACTTACATTTTATTCATATATTTTACGTAACGCAATGATTTACTCGCTTCTACGGGAATTCTGAAAGAATAAATATTTATAAAATTTCAGCAAGTATTCGTCTTGTTATCATTCACGTTAAAGCCTTAAAAAAAGCTCTCAATATTTGAGAGCTTTTTTATTATCTATTATCTTCTTCGAGTTTATGTATATAGGCTTCTATTTCATCTTGGCCTGCAAAAATACTATTTCAAGTTATAAGTTCATACATAACTTGAATAAGATAGTATCCAAAAGTAGAAAATAAAACATATATAAATGCCCAACTTAGTTCCACAAATCACAAGTCTATCGTCACAGAAGTGAAATATAAACTAAATACGTACATAAAAATTAAAAAGAATATTATTTGTGAAAAAAATTGTCGATGCATCAAAATGACTTTGTTTTTGAGTTCTCTATTACGAAACCATACTGACATAAGTCCTGATACAATTCAAGATAAAAATGTGAGAGCTATATAGAGCATTATTTAATTTTTTATATTTTAAATTCAATACAATATAGTATGAATCATATGTAAGAAGAATCTAAGAATCATAACTTGGTCTAATACTATCATCCGAGTTTGAATCAAAGTAAAATAGTATCTCTTTTAGGAGAAATTCTACTCCTGGATGATTGATATGTGAGATATGAGCAAGAATATTTTGATATTTTTCATGGAAAAATTGATTCCCTATTCTATCCTCTACTTTTGCTTCAATCAGTGCTGAAAATATATCAGCGTATTTCACCAGTTTCCCTGACTCTCCATCAAATGGCTCTAAAATATATGAGTATACAAAGTTTTTATATTCAGGGCTTATATATCCAAAGAGATAATCGTCCATCATCGTTTTTTCTACTTCTTCCAGTAATTCTACAAATCAAGGAACCGCTTTTTTAGTTGGAGTAATAATATCTCAAGTAATAACTTCTGGAACATCGTGATAAATTGCTCTGTAGAGCATATCTTTGATATCATTTTCTTCTCACTCTTGATTTCCAATCATACCTATGATGTATGATATATATGCAACCACTACTTTATGACTCATCACTGAAATAGGAGTATTTCTTCCGTATTGATTCCATCTCATAGAAAAACTGAGCCTGTATATATGAGAGAGGTATTTTTCTGAATCATTTGAGTTCATGAGGTTTTTTAAACTTGGGAGTTTATCTGCCAGCTTTTTGAGCTCTGTTTTCATCTCTCCCATAGGTACCTCATACATATCTGGAAATACTCTCGAGTTCGTTGATCCCTCATAATATCACACGTATTTTTTTGCAGCAAAATAAATGGTATCTTCAAGTTCTCTATCCGTTCTCGTAAGAGTAGTTTTAAAATCTCGTTTCAGTATTTCTGGGGCTTCACTTTGCAAGAAATAATCATAGGCTTTTTCGTAGAGTTCATCAAAAATATCTGGACTCAGTTTCTTGATATATCACTTCGTACCAGAATTAATATCTGATAAAATAAGATCAGCCAGTGAGGTGAAAATTATTTTTTTCATCAAATACAGGGTATCTATACTCTCTCATGATATTTTTTCTTCATCATACGCTAAAAATAATGCGGTATGAAGTGTTGCTCCAACATTATCCATTTGTTTAATATCTACAACTCTTGGAAAATTATTCCATCTAATAATAGAAAGTCCTCGAGTGAGCATAAGCCTCAGTGTATTACCTACCATGGGTTTAGGTTGTTAGAGTATACGAATTTGCAATTTGAAATCTATATTACAAAAAAATAAAAAAATCCCAAGTGGGATTTTATTTTTTAATTATGTCATTTTATCACAACAAGTTTCAGACTTTAGAAGCACTGTTTTGTCGTAATTGAATCATTGGCTCATTAGTTTTCAGCTTTTCTATCTGCAAAGTGAGCTCTTCAATATCTGGATGAGATAATCAAGTATCAGCTTGAAATATATTATAAACTCAAATTCAACTTTGAATTCATTGCTCAATTCAGATTCAGATTTTAGCCTCTTGGCTAACTTTTTCTATATTGTTGATGACATAATTCATAGCAATTAGGGCTCTAAATGCTCTAAGTATGTGCTCTTCATTTTTTTGAGCTTGCCTGATTCTCAATTTAATTGATTTGATAAATCAAAGACTTAAGGATACTTCAGAATCTGGTGTTCAAAGAATTCGCTCTACTATTGGAACATACTTATCAATGAGGCTTGAATTAGGGTATTTTAATGGTTCATTCATAATTTTTTTTATCATTCTAATCAATGTCCACCATTTCAATGTTTTAAGTTTGGTATTTCTTGTAATTTTAGTATAGCATCTGTAAGATTCATAGTTCATTTTCTCGCTTTGATAACAATTGAATCTATATGATTTGTTTCTGAGTCATTTCCTCACATAATATTAATTTGCTGTTTTACTATTTCACCTATAAGCACAACATCTTGTATTCAAGGAGAAATTAGCTCTCATTCTCTCGGGAGGTTTGGAACTTCATTTTGCATAAAATTTATTATAAAAAAATATTATAATTAATATAATTAATAATTAATAATTGTCAATTAAATTTTTAATATTTTTATAATCGCTCATACTTGCTTCTGCATCTATTTTTTATAAAATAATGACAACTTAAACAAACAAATTATGAAAATTTGAATTGATGCTCGTATATATGATGATGGCATATATTATAGAGCTTATGTAGATGAGCTCATTGAAGCATTTGCTAAGATTAATACTGAGCATACAATAGTGGTATATAGAGAAAGTGATTTCCCTAAAAATATTCTACCGTATGTGAAAGATGTTCAAATAAAAAAACTTTTTGAAGCAGAAAAACTCTGACTTCTTATTTGTTTTGATGTCCCAACTCCTGTTTGATACTCTTGAGATGCATTTATAATTATAGAAAGTTTAAAAGAAGTATTTTTCCCAAAAAAGAAATTTATTTCGCGTAAACTCTATAAGCATACGCTTCAAAAATCAATAGCTCACTCTCAAAAAGCTATTGTAATGGACACACAAACTGCTTTAGAGCTCAATGAACAACTCAATGTTTCTGAAAATAAAATTGAAAAGATTCATTGATTTTTCCCCAAACTCAATATTTCAACACATTCTTCACTTGAAACTGATATTAAACTCAAGCATAATTTGAAATGAGAATACCTCATTTATGATTCTGGAAATGAACTCCATCATAACTTTGAGAGAATACTGAGAGCTATAAAAAAAATATCAGACTCATGAGTCATTCTCTCTATTATTATACTTTGTGATGACACCATTCAGGATCTAGATATTAGAAGTAAAGCATTAGAATATGGTATCAGTCAAAATATTATCTTTCTCTGAGCAGCTCCTCAAGAACTTGAAGCCTCGTATTATAAACAAGCAGCTTGAGTCATATTTTCAAGTATTTATGAATCTTTTCCATTTTCATTTTCTAAGGCACTTCATTATAATGTACCTATTTTTGCAAATGATATAAATAGTATTAAAGAAGTAATGTGAAAGAGTATTTATTATCTCGATCCATTATCACTCTATGGAATGACTGATATTATAATTTGAGGTCTTTCTAAATGACAAACTCCAGATTATAGTCATTTACATGATATTTTTAACTCTGCTCAATCTGCAAAAGAACTTATGAGACTTGTAGAGATGAAAAACTAGTCAATTACGGTAAAATGCATATAATACATCAAATTATTCACTAGATATATGCTATGGCAAGTCTGACGCAGAGAAACATTGATATCCTCAAAATAATCATAGAAGAATACATAAAAACCTGAGAAGTCCTCTGAAGTAAACTTCTCCTCAAAAAATATGATTTATGAGTAAGTAGCGCTACCGTCAGATGAGATATGTCACGTCTTGAAACACTTGAACTAATTTATCAACCCTATAATTCAGCTGGGAGACTCCCAACTGCAAAATGACTTCGGGCTTTTGTAAGTTATCTCATGCAGGATACTCCAGAGTACTTTCTCGAAGCCAAAAATAATCATATACCTCTCACGAATTTGAGAGAATTTTCTGAGTTTATTCACTGAGTCGTGTACAATCTTGCAAAAAACACGAAGGAAATAGCATTTTTTGTCTTGCCAGAAAAAAAAGTAATCGAATATTCTGGAGTCGCTCAATTTTTAGAACGAAATCATAAAAGACTCTGAGATGATATTTTTCATCTCCTTAGAATGCTTGAGGATAAGCCCAATTTTTCAAATTTTATCGAGAGTTTTTCTACACATCCTGGAGTAAATATTTATATAGGAGAGGAAAATATACTTCCCTACCTCAAAGATTATACCATTATCTTAAAACCAATAGAAATAGATAATATCACAGGATATATTTGAATTATCTGAGGACTTAAAATGAACTATAGTTTCAATATATCTGCAGTAAAAGGAATAATCTAACCAAATTATATGAATAAAACACTAGTACCATGAGAAATCAATACAAAAGCTAATGTCTCTGATATCATCGATATATTGCATTTTCATATTATCATGCTGAACCATGAGAGTTCTGATATTTCAAAATCATGAAGAAAAATCACGTCTTTAATTTCAAAAATTCTTTCTTTTAAATTATGAGATGAGTTAAAAGAAACCGAAACTAATCAAATAGTTGAGGAAGAATTATTTTGTAGAGAAGTGATTGAATTATTTGAACCTCTCTTTAATTATCGATGATATACTTTAGAAGAATCAAATGAAATTGTAGAGCTATATAATAAATATCTCAATTATTATCATACAAGATTTCCAGAAAAAAAATGATACCATTATTTTTCTGCTAAAAATCCCAACAGAACATTAGCTCAAAGCTCTGGCTGAAAACTTCAGTATCATGATTTGTCTGATACAGGAAAACTCGAAGAAATATAAAAAAACTCTGAAAATTTCAGAGTTTTTTTATATTTATCCACTAAATCCTCACTTCGCAGTTTTGTTTCTAGGGCTTCCAGGAAAAGTATCAGAATACACACAACCACAGTAGTTTTGTCTAAAAATATCGTGCTCGTTGGTATAGTCTACACTTCGTTGAAAACCTCAGTTTTTTCGAAACGCAAGTTTGAGAAATTCTAGATTTTTTTTGATGCCTCAGGCAGCAATTTCTTTGTCTTTTTTTTCTCCAGTTTGAATTAATTCGTCGATACTTACTCATAGTATTTCTGAAGCTTGCTTACGTTCATCCTCGCTTAATTGTTGAGAAAGTGTAGATTTAGAATCCCATTTTTCACCTAAATCAAACATCTTTTCCATGTCTTTATGAGGAGAATTATTAAGCGAGCTCGTCCATTTAGAGATTCACATTTCACGAGCGAGTTTCGCTGTTCGCTCAAGTCGCATATCATAACACTCAGTACATTTCTCTCCTCTTTCTGGAGTAGATTCGAGTCATTTTATTTTTTTAAAGAAGTTTTTTACATCATATTCTCATCTGATGTATTTCACTCACTCAATCTCACAAACTTTCACAAAGGCATCATAGCGTTTTTCATACTCTGCAACAGGTTGAATATTTGGATCATACCAATATGCTATCACTTCAAATTCGTCTTTTAAATCCATAAGAGGGACCGTTGCATCTGGGCCACAACAAATATGTACAAGTACTGATTCTTTGTACTCCAGTACTTTTTTGATTGGTTTATAGGATGTTCTGTGTATTCCTGATACATCTCCTATAGTTTGAAGTGCATCTGAATGTTTTTTTGTACCATAACCAGAGTGCGTTTCTAAACCCAAATGTGGATAGAGTGTTGCGTACTGATCCATGAGTTTATCCCTGAATACTTTTGCTATAATACTCGCAGCTCCTATCTCAGAAACCTTAGCATCTCATCCTACTATATACAGTGGTTTTTGATCTAATTCTTCAAACACATAATTATCTCTTCCATCGATAACGACTGATACATCAGTAAAATCTTTTGGTATTTTTCTCAAAATCTCTACAAGTGCTCTTCTCATAGCTTCTTTATTAGCTTGTCTGATATTGATAGTATCTATGACAAAATTATCAACGACTCCGACTCAAAAAAATAATTTATTTTCCCCTGAATATTCTATGAGTTTTAGGTAAAGTTCGTCTCTCTTTTTTTTGCTTAACTTTTTAGAATCATTGACTAAGTTAATAAACTCTTTATCTGGAGGTGTATTTGAGTTCCAAGCGAGAGCGCAGGCAACAACAGGCCCAGCCCATGGACCACGACCCGCTTCATCGATTCAAATCTTAATTTTAGTTTTCATCACTTGTAGTATTGTGTAATATATATCTGTGCATAGTATAAGCAGTCAGTCAAATATACAAGTATAATTTGTGAAAAAATATGAGAAAAACTGTTTGATTTCTTACAATAAATATTTACTATATACAGGTTACATTGTGTTTATTCTCGCAAAAAAATATATGGACGAGGTTCGAAAAATTATACTTCTAGTTGAAGCACTCAAAGCTGATAAAAAATTCTCCGAAGCAATTGAACTGCTACAAAAAACTATATCAAAATATTCAAGTGATTACAGACTTTATGAAGAACTTGCTGATATATATCTTTTTAGTTCTGAAAGTGAAAAAGCACTCGCTGCTCTTGATTTTGCTCTCACGCTTAATAGTGAATCAGCAACGTGAAACTATCTGAAAGGATTTATCCTATTATCAGAAGATAAACTCACAGAATCTATTAGTTACTTAGAAAAATCTAATAAACTCTTTTGAAATAATGCTGAGGTTCTCAGAAACCTTGGTTGGGCCTATACTATGACAAAACAACACGAACGTGGAGTTATTATTCTCAGAAGAGCGCTCAATATCTCACCAGAGGACGAGCTCATTACTGAAGATCTCGCTATGGCACTTATAGGGAGTTGAGATGTCGCAGCTTGAAATAAGCTTTTGAAAAAAATAGGTAAATCACCAACAACTCATATTTAATATCCAAAATTATCCGTGGCTTTTACAAAAAAAAATATCCCCTCAAAAATACTATGTATCATAGATATAGGCAGCTACAAACTCCGTGTTTGTGCTGCTTCTTTTAAAAATAAAGAAATTAAGATTCTCTGATATACTGAAAAAAGACAGGATATCAGCTTCTTTTCCAATGGAGAATGTCGCAACTTACCAGCCTTATGTGAAAATATTGCAGAAAGTATAGCTAAACTCGAAGAATCATGTGACATAAAACTGGATCAAATAGTTATTAACTATCCATTTGGAGAGCTCTTTCTCTCAAGTAAAAAAATAAATTATAAACGAAAACTTCCGCATAATACCCTCCAAAAAGAAGAGCTTGAGACTATTATGCAATCTGTAGAAAAACTCTGTCTTAAACATTTAGCCAGTGAAGTAGATAGACTCTACGGATTATCTCCACAGGATATTCAGATTATACTGAGTCGAGTAAATAGTGTCACGATAGATGGAATGAAGCAAAAAAAAGTAATATGAAAAACCTGAGAACATCTACGGTTTTCACTTCTTAACGCATTTATTCCACGTTCAAAACATAATCTCCTCGCTCAAATTGGAAATGTTGTTTGAAAAAAAATATATAAAATACTCCCGACTGAGTACTGTATTACTAAAATATTTCAAGAAAAAAATATCGTAATTATAAATATTTGAGCCACGCAAACAAGTATTTCACTTAAAGTTGATGATGAAGTAGTCGCTATTTCCAAGATATGAATTGGGATTAATGATCTCGTGAATAAAATTTCTCAACATCATGATGAAACTAGAGCCGCAATTATATCAAAACTTAATAATGATGAATATTTTCAATTAGAAAAGGCTAATTTTCTCAATATTTGGGGAGAGAGTTTTTGAATTACCCTAAAAGAAATGTTATGAGATATTATCTGTCCGAAGTATTTTTTCGTGTGAGGTGGTGGATGAAATAATGTATTTATCGCAGAGTATCTACAAAACTTTTCATACGCAAAACACGATATTAGAATGCTTAATACTATTGAGTTTGTTCAAGAGGATATGAGTTTGGTTCTTGATTGCATGAAATCAATTAGTATAGAGGATATTAAAAAAATACCACTGGATATGTTTGTGCTTCTCAGAGAAAGTAATCATCTCATATCTCGAGAACACGACACGCTGAGTATTTCACTCAAAACAGCTATCAAAAATCTCTGATACATCAGTTCATAGATACAAAAAAAAAGAGCATTCAGAGAATGCTCTTTTTTTTTGTGAATAATTATTTTTTGAGAACTTCGTTATGTTCGATTACTTTTTCTATAAAAAAGTCTTCGAGTTTTCATTTCAGTTCACTCACTTTTTGACCTTCAATAATAATATATCATTTATTTATGATACTCACTCTATCACAGATACTCTCTACATCGGCAAGTATGTGAGTATTAAAAAATATAGTAGTTCCAGCGTCTCTCAGTTCAACCAAAAGATCTTTTACCATTTTTCGTCCAATAGGATCAAGTCCACTCATCGGTTCATCGAGAAATAATAACTCTGGGTTATTTATAATAGATTGAGCGAGCCCAACTCTTTGTAACATCCCTTTTGAATAACTCTTTAGGTATGCATCTCAAGCTTCACCTAAACCAACTCGTTGTAATAGTGCTTCAACTTTGTCATCAAGATCTTTTCCTTTATTATAAAAAAAAGAACCATTGAAATGTAAAAATTCTCTTCCAGTAAGATGTTTATAGAGATAGGTATTTTCTGGCATAAAACCAATCCTCTTTTTTGATTCTATGGAAAGTCCTTCACTTCAAAGTATATGTATAGATCCAGATTCGGGTACTATGAGCCCCAGAATCGATTTCATTGTTGTCGTCTTCCCTGCTCCGTTTGGCCCGAGAAATCCATATATTTCTCCAGCTTCGACACTGAAACTCACATCATGAAGAACTTGTTTTTTAGCGAGTGTTTTTGTTATATTTTTTACATCTAGAATTGGCATATACTGGTGATAAAGCTATATTTATGAAGCTAATATTACTTATCTGTTTTCAAAAGTAAAAGTTTTTTGAGATTGTATCTTTTATTTTGATTTTTCATTCCTAACTTCGCTATTTTTCGTTGATGCGGTACATATGTTTTATACATATAATCCCAAATAGAGAGAAAAAATCCATAATTTGACATACTTTCACTGAGGTCTTGAGAATGATGTACTTCGTGAAATTTTGGAGTCACTATTATTTTAGATACGAGCCTATCAAGTTTTTTTGGGAGATTGATATTACTATGATTCCACATAGCAGACACATTGAGCACCACTTCAAAAGCTATCACGGACCATACTGGAGGTCAAAAAGTGATAATAAAGAGTATCTTAGTCAGAGAAGAAAAAATAGCTTCTCCAAAATGAAATCTCAGTGCCGTTGTAAAATCCATATCGAGGTCTGAATGATGCACACTATGAAATTTCCAAAAAAACGGAATCTTATGAAACATAATATGTTCCAGAAATATTATCATATCAAGCAGTAAAAACATGAAAATACCAGCAAAAAACTCTGGAATATCAAAATAATTGAATATACCTAAATTATTATCAGCAGCATAGAGTACTACTGAAATAGGAGTTACAAAAAATAAAAACCTAATGATGAGAGTATTTACAATTGTCATGGAAAAATTTTCTCACCATCTACTTCCGGTTGAATCAGTTGGCATTCTATAGCGAAAGAAATATTCTGAAATTCAAAATATTATGATTCAGCCAACAAAAGCTCACAGGTTGATAAGGTAGAGATTTTCAAGCATTGATTTATATTTAATACATTACTACTTTTTTATTCACAAATGCTCTCAGTCCATCTGGACCATTCTCTTTTCCATATCCAGAGTGTTTTACTCCTCAAAATGGGAGACTTGCTCTTGATCCAGATGGTTTGTTGATAAACATCATTCCTGTATGTACATGAGTTGCTACATATTTCAATTCTTCCTCATCATCTCAGTACACACACCCGCATAATCAAAAGTCAGAATCATTTGCTACTTTAATAGCTTCTTCTATATCTGCTACTTTTATAATAGTCGCGACAGGACCGAATACTTCTTCATTATAGGAAGTCATTTCAGAGCTTACATCGGCTAAAATTGTTGCTTCATAATAGTTCCCTTCTCATTCAATTTTATTTCAACCAATTACGAGTCTCGCTCATTGCTTTATAGTCTTTTGAACTTGTTCGTGTACTTCATCTCTCAGATCAGGACGAGCAAGAGGCCCTAGGTCTGTAGCCTCAAGCATTGGATCTCAAACCTTGAAGTTATTCATTGCTTCTTTTGCGTATTTCACAAAATCATCATAATATTCTTCGAGCACAATAAATCTCTTTGATGAGTTACATTTCTCTCAATTGTTCGCAATTCTCGCTTTCATTCATTGTTCTGCTATTTCTTTGATTCTGTCGTTATGTGCGACGATAAATGCGTCATTTCACCCAAGTTCTAAAACTGATGGCTTCAAATATTTTCAAGCAAGAGCTCAAACAGATTTCCCTGCTCCTTCACTTCAGGTGAGATTAACCCCTCGAACATATTTATGTGATATAACTTGTTCACTTTTACTCGAATCTATAAACATATTCGTATAAACCCCTTCTGGAAATCACGCATCAGTGAAAAGTTGCTCTATTCTTGCACCGGCTTGAGGAACATTTGAGGCATGTTTATACACCGTAGTATTTCAAGCAATGGTATTTGGAATAGCTGCTCTGAGTACCTGATTAAATGGAAAATTCCACGGAGCAATCCCAAATATGATTCCAAGTGGATCATATACAAATTTGCCTGCTTCTCCGTCTCTTTCAAAAGATTCATCTTGTAAAAGAGTCTGCGCGTTATCTGCAAACCATCTTGCGAGGTGGGCTGTATTTTTTAGACCTGCTAATGACTGACTATATACCATTCACATTTCAAGGGTTTGAAGTGTTGCGAGTTCTTCTATATTTTTTTCTATTTCACCTGCAAGATTATGATACAGCTTTTTCTTTTCATCAAAACTCACATCCTTCCAAGTGAGAAATGTTGTGTGAGCTTGTTGTATTTTTTGTTCTATTATTTCATCTGAAAATGTTTCAAATGTTTTAAGTATTTCTCCGTTGTGTGGATTTATTGATTTGAGTGTTGTCATATTTTTTATTAGAAATTATTACACGCTCTATAATAAGGTTAATATAAATAAGTTCAAGAGTAGGCTGCTCTTAAACTCTCAAAAGCTTACATCTCTCTTACATAAGTATTGTACAATTCGTGTGCTTTTATTTACTAAAACTATTATATGAATTATAAAAAAGCAGTTGCTCTCATGGCACTTGTACCATTTGCAGGAACAATGGCATCTACGTATGCTGCAGAAGAAATTTTGAATGACAGTGTTATTAATGTATCTGCTACTACTAACGTATCTGCATCTAGTGCAGCTGTAGTAAGTGCTAATTTTCTCGCGAATCAAAATGTAATTGTAGATCAATCTTCTAATACAGAAATGTATAAGTTAGGTTCTGAAATTACACGAAGAGAAATGATTAAAGTAGCTATGAATATTTCTGGACAAACTGTTACAGATTCTTGTACTGGTGAATTCTCAGATTTAGACAGTTCTGACTTTGGATGTAAATATGCTGAAGCAGCTTTAAAAGCTGGATTTATCGCAAACAATGATATGTTCAGACCAGATGATAACATTACTGAAGCTGAATCATTAAAAATGATCATGCAAGTAAAAGGAATTGAAAGAGACGCTAACGCTGATTGGAGACTTGGATATAGCTCTAAAGCTCAATCAGAAGGTCTTATAGATTCTCAAATCGATCTTGGAGCTAACGCAAAAAGATCATGGATTTTTGAAACAGCAGCTCGATCATACACTGAGTTCAATCTTTCAGCAATGATGGATGATGACAAAATGATGGATGACGATGAAATGATGGATAACGAAGATGGTGTAATGGTTGGTGGTGCTATGATGGTTGAAAGTAAAAACATAGTTCAAAATGCTATGAATGCAAGCAACGTAACAACTCTCGTTGCTGCTGTTGAAGCTGCTGGACTCGTTGAGACTCTTGAAGGTGAAGGACCATTTACAGTATTTGCTCCAACAAACGCTGCATTTGAAAAACTTCCAGACGGAACGGTTACTACACTTCTTATGGCTGAAAATAAAGCTCAACTTGCTGATATTCTTACATATCACGTAGTTGCTGGTTCTTATACTTCTGCTGATATCACTGATGGGCTTGAGCTCACTACAGTAAATGGTGAAAAACTTATGTTTAACGTTGATGCTAACGGAATGATCACTGTAAACGGTGAAGCTATGGTTGAAACAAAAGATGTTATGTCTTCTAACGGAGTAACATTTGTAATAGACACTGTACTTATGCCTGCTGAATAATTCATATAATAATAGGTATATAAAATATAAAACCCCTCATCAGAGGGGTTTTATTATGCCAAAGTTTTTGACTCAGAAGCAAAAATAAATAGTATACTAAGACAAAATATTAAAATATAGTATAAATATGTCTTGAAAAATTATTCAGTTTCATAAAATACAGGATAGATTATCAGAACAAGTAGATTCTAAGGATACTAAACTTATACAAACAAAGAATTCTTTTGTACATGCCATAGATTACTGTTTGTTATGACTCAATGAACTTTGATACCAATATATTTCTCAACTCATTGAGGGAATTTATCAAAATATCATAGAAAATAATCACTTTTGAACCAATTCAGATTTTATGCTCAGAATAGAGTTTCAATTACAGAGTTGTAATATCTTTGAATGCAAATTTCTCCTCAGACAAATTGATAGATATCTAGAGAATATGCAAGTACAAGCATCATCTGAACTAGATTTTTATAAAACTCTCAGAAATGTAGTATTTTATAAGCATGAGGAAATAATAAATCGATTCAAAAAATAAAAGCTCCTGATGGAGTTTTATTTTAGTTTTTTAAATATAAATAGATGCTCGTGCATGATAAGTAGAAAATTAAATTCTTCACTTCTCTTTTTCCAAAATCCTGTTGCTTTGCAGTTATGCTGTACTTTTATAATATCTTCTTTCAAAGCAAAACCTGATTTTAAAAATCTCTCCATTACTTTAAAAGCCATAGGTTGATACATCTTTTCTCTTCTTGTATCTCCCATGAGAACTGCACAATATTTTCAAGGTTTGAGTAATCGAAAACTTTCATGAGCTACCTTTTCAATCTCATCACAAAATTTATCAATATCATGAATATGGGACAAATCTCATTCAATTCCATCGCTGTATTTTATTATATCTGCGTATGGAGGATGCATCATTATAAAATCTAGACTCTCATCTTTGAGCTCTTCATTTTTTTCAGTAGCATCTCTGTGAACTACTTTTATCTTACCCCACTTTTTTTTCTTGAGATGGTGTTCTTCTAGAGAAGCATTTATCATATCAAGTCAGACATCTTCGAAATCAAGAAAACTTTCTGTCAGAGCTATCGCTTCTGGATTAATATCATAACATATGAGGTTTCTACCTAGGAGTTTTGCTTCAATTGCAGTCGTTCATCCACCTATCATCGGATCAAGGATATTCTCTCACTCATTTGTATATCTCAGTATCAGATTTCTCACCACTTCAGGTGACCAATTCCCACGATATTTACTATTATGTGTCATCCAGTTTCCACGTCTTGGAAAACTCCAGACTGTAGAGCATTCCCAATCGAATTCTTCTGGTGGGAGTTTGAGTTGTTTCTTTTTAGGCATATAAGATCTATTTAAGTATATATTTTATATACATAATATATACAATTATTAATTTATAACAAATTATTTTATAAACTTAACCCCAATTAGCAGATATACCATTTACTATCAATCATTCTCAAAGAAATTTTGTGCAGAGAAGTGTCTTTTTAATATATGTTTTAGGATTTTTCATATTTCTATTAGTTAAACTAATTAATCCAATTAAGGAAAATATTAAAATACCTGCTAATAACACTAGGAGTCCATTTTCAGGGACAAATCTATAAATTAATTATTTTCCCAACAACCATATGGATATCATGCTCTTGTTAATAGATCTGTGAAAGCAACATACTCTATTCCTTTGTTTTTATAAAAATCTATTATCTCTCAAAGTTGTCTCGTTCTACCACCTAATTCATCAACTAAATCTCAACAAGCAAAATGATGTTTTGCTTCATATTCTTGGTATCAAACTAAAACAATTTTTAAAGGTTTTCAATATAATTCAGGAAGTTCAGAATATTTCATAGGTGTACCTAAGATTTTTTCTCAAGCTGTTCATGGAGTAGTCCATCATCTTCCTTTTACTTCCCAAACAGCTTCATCACTTTCTAAATCTGGATCATATCATTTATTTCGAACAGTTGATTTAAGTTTTCGAGAATTTTTAACATTCTTATATCATAAAGAGATCAAGACTTCTCTGACTGCCTCCTGACATAAGCGAGTTGTCCATTGTTTATGTTCTCACTCTGCTCATATCCAAATATTTCACAGTCATTTTTCTATATCTGCAAACTCTTTTAGGACTTTTCAGCTAGAAGCATTTATAAGACTTTTTTCAGTAGCTGCTTCATAACACCAACGAATAAAATCCTTATTTTTTAACAGAAAAAGTTGATTTGGCATAATTGTTTTTTAATCAATAAATTTACTTCTTTCATAATCTCATAGTGTAACTCAATCCTTTGACTTCCATTTTTGTGGACCACTAACAGAGTATCATAACAAAATTTGAGCAGGTGCAGATGCAGATGTAAATATATAATCTTTTGTAAACATAAGTTTTCAATCAAATTTTTGAATTATCCCCTTTTCTATTAATTCGTTTTTAAGTGTTATATAACTCTTAGTCATTGAAGGTTTTTGATTATCTTTTCAAAAACTACCAGATACAACAATATATCATTTTTCATCAAGAATTAATTTTCATTTTGTTTCTTTTGAATCAATATAAAAAAAATCATCATTAGAAATTTTCTTTTCTCTAGTTTTTTCGAGGAAGTTAGATCCAAGTATATTAAGTATGAATTTAATTTCATCTGTATATTGGTCTAAATCGGACTTTCTGAAATTTCTAATATTAGTATTATTTCATATATTAAGATTCATCAAACTCATATCACTATTTTGTTTTGCTTGCGAAATTATAGATTTTTCTAAATAATTTATGTCTCATTCATCAAAAGAATTATTACTAGTTGTAAAACAAATTATATCTTTAAATTCTTTTTTTCATTCTCTAATATGACCTTTCAATCGTTCAAAAATATTCAAAGCTTGGCCTATATATATTTCTTCTCACAATAAGAAATAAACTCATGAATTTGTAATAATATTTTCAAAATAATTGCTTTTCAAAAGTTCATTACTAAATAGAAGTTTAGGAATAAAAAAACCAATAATTTCTCATCTAGAAAATTCCAGAATTTTAATTCAGTTCGTTTCACTTTTATAAAATGTGATTTGTAGTGTTTTATCCATAAGATTTTTAGCTAATCTTTATAAAATGAAAATAGAGATTGTTGGGGTGAAAGAAGATGTGAGGGATTAAAAAGTAATAAGATTTAAATCTTCCATATTTTTTCAAAACTATTAAATAATTTTAAATGTCTTTCTTTTAATTCTTTTAATCAAAAGAAATTTAATTCATTCAATCAACTAGTTAATTGAATTCTTGACTCTTTATATATTTCTTTTTTCTTAATAAAATCTTTTTCACTTCATAAGCTTTCATTATCATCTGAAGTTAATAAAGTTAGATTTCACATTGAATTAAGTAAAAAGTGACTTGTTTCAAAATCTGTTCAAAAAAGTTTTTCAAAATTTTCTATATCAGATTTTGGAAATATATGTTCAATTGTATTTCCATTTACACTAAACTCTTTATTTTTTCATAATTCTAATCTTTGTAGTACGTAGTTTAATAACTTATTATTTCCATCTTTTACATATATTAATGAATCAAATAGTTTTCTTATATCAATAGATATTAATTCTGAACTTAATTCTTGAATTAAGTTAGTAAAAATTTCATCAATTTCTCATTTATTTGCATTTGAAATTTTGATTGCATATTCTGAGTAATATCATTCAATTTTTGATGGGGAAAGATCAGTTTTTATATATATGAAACTAAATTTCTCAATTTCAAATAAATATCTCTCAAAATTATCTGCTGAAATATCTCAAGATAAAAATTTGTTATATAAAACTAAAATAATTGGGTAACATTGTTTAACTTTAAATTTATCAATATATTCCAATACTGTAAAAATATTCTTTCCTTTATAGATTCAAGAAAAATTATCTAATTGAGGAACATATATCTTTTTATAATTTTTTGCAGAATTAACTAATTCAGTAACAAAATCCAATATATCTTTATCACTTAAATTTTTAATTTTATCTTTAAGTTCATCATATAATTCTTTC
Source organism: Candidatus Gracilibacteria bacterium (assembly GCA_010119145.1). Lineage (NCBI taxonomy): Bacteria > Candidatus Altimarinota > Candidatus Altimarinota bacterium. Next base: position 197,606 of record JAACSU010000007.1, on the reverse strand, counting down.
TCACGAACAAACTTTACTTTTGAAATCCAGTAGTGACGTATAAACTGAGTAATCGTAATTTTTCACTCTTCTAATACAATAATCATTTCATCCCATAGCTTTTTGATTTTCTCTTTATTTTCACTAGAAGTTTTTTTAAATAATAAATTTTTTAGTAAATCTCAAATATTTAAATCTAGACCTCTATCATTTAAAACTTCAAATATTGTGTATGCGTCATACTCATTATTTACATATATCGGAATAATAGAAATATTTTCAATAACTTCTAGCATCTCAGCAATAAAATCTAATTTTAACTCTTCATCTTTATATTTATCAAGATTCTTTTTAAATGAATCATAAATAATTTTAAAATTTTTAATAAAGAGTTTTTCTTCTTCTCTTAAATTATCATTAGAATATTTGACTCCATTTATTAATTTTGAATAAAGCTCATTTGAATTTCTGCTAATGTTAATAATATTTATCTTTTTTGCTTTTTCTTCACTAGTTAAATAATAATGAAATGAGGACCTTAATTCATTTTTTCTTTCTTCTAAATCAGGATTCTTTAATGGCAGTTCGTTACATATTTTATAAAATGATGCAACTAATAACGATATTGTTATAAGTCTTTGTTGACCATCAATGACAAAAATTTCCTTATCATCTTTTCATCCTGCTAATACAATAGATCAAATAAAATGACTCATATTATTTTTTCTTGAAGACTCTAAATCAGTAATTAATGATTCAACATGTTTTTTTTGCCAAGAATAATCTCTTTGGTAATCAGGAATAGAAAATTTATGATTCTTTATAATTCATTCAAACCTTCTAGCCTCAGCAAAAAATTCTATAGTTTTCATAAAATTTATAATTAATAATTAATAACTACAACCTCATCAACCTTCCCACGACCAGTCCCTTTAGAATTCACACTCCTTTTAGCTTTCACAATATGAATCGTAAAATCCTTGTAGAGCTCTCGGATAAGTGGAGTATCGTGATTGGACATCATGAAGTTCACTCATTTTTTATCTAAATCTTTACAGACTTGCGCTAGATTATACTGAAGATCTGTACCACAATCCTCTTTGATATAACTCGTAAAATTGGAAGTCTCTGAAAGGACATCATAAGGAGGATCGAGATAGACGAAATCATCTTTCTCAGATTGTTCAACCACTTTTTCAAAACTCTGATGCTTAATAATAGCTCATGTTTCATTCAGGAGCTTTGATGCTGCAAGAATATTATCTCGCTGAACAATATCTGGATTATTGTGAGCTCCATAAGGAACATTGAATTGTCACTTACTATTTACTCTATAGAGACCATTGAATCCAAGTCTGTTGAGGTACATAAATCGTCCTGCTCTCTCTATATTTGAATATTTTTTTTCATAGTTATCCTCTCTATCCCAGAGTCTCATCTCTAAAAATCTATCTTTTGAAATTTCCTCTGATTCTAAAAAAGCAATGAGTTTCTTAGGGTGTTTTTGTATAACTTGATAGAGATTTATGAGATCTCAATTAAGATCAGAGAGATAACTTTGTTTTTTCTGGAGATTAAAAAATACAGCTCATCCTCAGAGGAATGGCTCGTGATAGTTATTAAAGTCAGTTGGAAAAAGATCTTGAAACTGAGCTATAAGTTGTCTCTTCCCTCCTACCCATTTAATGAATGGTTTCGCTTTTATGATTTCTTGGTTTTCTTCAAAAAAAATCTTAGCTTCTTGAATACTAGAAAAGCGTTTATGCTCCCACCAAGACTTCACAACAAAAGAGTTGTATCCAAAAACTTGGGCAAATCTCGTATAGTATGGAAGAGGATAATACATAATTTTTGTTAATAAGTATATACTCAAAATATATACAAAAATATCTGCTTGTAAACTTATAATAAATATACAGAGTTTTTAAACAATATCCACATTTACTCGGAAAGTATGTTAAAAAGTTGTTACAAAGACTTAGTTTAGAAAATTCATTATTATACTTGACTTAACTATATATAGTGAATAATATACTCTTACAAACAAAAACAAAAATGGAGAAATTGAGGTATGGAAGAATATTCTAAGAAACAAATCGCAGGAAGTTTACTGCTGATGCGTCGAGCCAATGGCTACATGTCTAATGGAAAATGGGCAGTATGCTCATTTCAAATGCCAGATGTGGATATGACTGAAGTTGAACTTCTGGAGTTGTTTTCTACAGAGCTCAATAATAGCTATACTGGCGACCCACAGGTTGCATCTGTAACACTGGAAGGAGAATATAATCCAATAATATTTTTCCTCATTCCAGCAAAACATATCGGTGAAATTGGAAGGCATGAATGCTCTTTTAATTTAACCAATGAATAAAATAAGGGCCTACGGGCCCTTTATTCGTTTTAAAATCTACTATAAATAAAAAATAATAATAAAAATTTAAAGTATTGTACTTATGATATATTTAAATTATAATATTTTTCCAAAATTCACATCACTATCTGATGTGAAACAATATGAATCAAAAACATGAATCCAAAAGTATCCGTTATCATCCCCTGTTACAATGAACCTGAGAATGTATTCCGCAGGTCTTTAGAGAGTGTGATTAGGCAGACTCTCGAGGATATAGAAATTATTATTATTCTCGATAATCCAGATAATAATGAGCTCAAAGATATTATTTGAGAATACCAAAGTCGCTGTGATAAGATAGTACTCCTCACTCCTGAGAATAATCTCGGAAGAGGAAATGCAAGAAATCTTGGAATATGGAGTGCTCAGGGGAAATATGTCGCTATCCATGATGCTGACGATATTGATGCTCCAGAGAGACTTGGAGAACAATACGACTATATGGAAGAAAATCCTGAAGTTGGAGTCGTATTTTCATGAACCGTTTTTACTGATGAGCAAGGATCTATTATTCCTGATTCAAAAAGTACCCCAACTCCAGAGTCCAAATCTCTCTTTCAGAAGCAACTCAATCACCAGACCATGTTTATAAAAACTGAAATTATACAAGCTTTTGGAGGATACGCAGATATAAACTATGGAGAAGATATTGATTTATGGATGAGACTCTATCTCGAAGATATTCAAATGTGAAAAATTGATGCTCTACATAGTTATTATCTCTCACCTCTTGAGAGTTCACATAGTGATTACATAGAAAAATTAAAAAAATGGAGACTCTCAAGTCTTCAATTTTATGTAAAATACTTTAGGCACACTGCGAGAGATCCCTTATTTTTTAGATTTCTTGTAACAACATTGAGTGACTATGTCGCTTTGCATTTTTGAAAAAAGAATTATATAAAATATAGAAACTTTACTTCAAGAGTAAAAAATTATAACTCTGAAAATAAATAATATTTTACTGAAAGAATCTATATAATTTTTATTTCCTTATAAGGTCATATTTACACTTTTCTTACCTCTCTCTAGTACAATTCTCTTTTAGATGAATAACGAATACTACTATGAAAATTGCAATCCTCGCAACCAATGGTTTTGAGTATACAGAACTCACAAAACCACAACAATATTTAAAAGATTTGGGACATGAGGTGCATCTCATCTCTCCTGAACTAGGAGAAATAGAAGCAGCTCATAACGATGGAAGCGTAACAGTAGATAAGAAACTCTCAGACACGAATCCACATGATTATGACGCTTTAGTACTTCCAGGGGGGCAAGTAAATCCTGATACACTGAGAATAAACAAAGACGCTACTAACTTCGTATTTGATTTCCATAAACATGGGAAACTTATCGCTGCTATCTGTCACGCTCCATGGTTACTCATAGAAATAGATGGAGTAAAAGGAAAGAAAATGACTTCTTGGCAATCACTCAGAAAAGATTTAGAAAATGCAGGAGCACTCTGGGAAGACTCTGAAGTCGTACAAGATGAGTTTTTGATTACGAGTCGTAATCCTGATGACATCCCAGCTTTTAATAAAGCAATAGAAGAATACCTCGAAAAACATAGTTCTTAAAATACTAAAAAACTCTCAAGTTACTTGAGAGTTTTTTAGTATTTTTTACTTATTTTATATTTGCGAGTACTGCGAGTGTTTCCATACAAGCATCTGCGACCTCTTCTCATTTCCCTCGCATATGTGAACTGTAAAAATCTACATCACTGCTTTTATTCATATCTATACTAACAGGAGTAAGAACAGATGAGAGAATTGGGAGTTCTATTTCTGAACTGAGTTTAATTATCTGATCAACAACTGAGGCTGCAACAAACTCATGTCGATAGATTCATCCACCATACACAAACGCTATCCCAATAATTGCCTTGTAGTTCCCTGTTTTTGCCAGCATTTTTGCTATAAGAGGTATTTCTACAGCTCACGGAACTGTTATAATCTCTATCTCATCATCTGAAATATTTTTTTCTTTCAGTCTACTGACACATCCTTCAAGACAGGGAGTCACAAAGTCTGTATTCCACTTTGTGGTAATTAATGCTATTTTTTTCATGTCTATTTTACGTATTAAATTATTTTTCCATCTGACGGATAATCAAAGGTCAGATCTATTATATGGACTCATTTTCCAGCTATAGCAGTTTCGAGTGTGGGTTTGAAATCTTCTTTTTTTTCAATAGTGTATCATGTTGCTCAGAAACTCTCAGCCATCATTTTAAAATTTGGATTTGAAAAATCGAGTCCGTAGTCAGTGAAGTTTTCATTTTTTTGTTTCCATTTAATCATCCCATAGCTATCGTTGTTGAGGATTATGATAACTATATCAAGATTGAGTCTGACGGCTGTAGAAATATCTCATAGGTTCATCAGTACTCCTCCGTCTCCTGTAACACACACTACCTTGTGCTGAGGATTCAATCTCTTTGCCTCCATGGCTGTTGCATATCAAGCTCCCATAGATGCAAGAGCATTATCAAGCAAGATAGTATTTGGTTTACGAGCCATATAGTTACGAGCCAACCATACTTTATAGAGTCCATTATCCAGTGCGAGGATATCATCATCAGCTAATACCTCTCTGAGCTCTTTAGCGAGTCTTCGTGGTTGCATAAAAGAAATATCGTCCTCAAGAGCAAGATTGTCCTGTATTTTTTGATGATTGAGTTTATTTATTTCAAGAATCTTTGCAAAATCCCAAGCTGAGGAGTCTATTTCAGATTCACATAATTGCCAAAATACATTTCCGATATCTCAAATAATATCTAGGTATGGACTATAGACATAATCAAAATTGGATGTAACGAAGTTAACGTTTATGACTTTGATTCCGTGGATTCAGAGGATATCTGTAGGTTTTTCCGCATTATCATATCCAACTGAGATTATAAGATCAGACTGAGAAATAGCATCATGGATATAATCTCAACTTGTGAGCGCTGCAGTCCCCAGATAACTTTCGAGACTTCCATCAACCACTCACTTTCCCATTTGAGAAGTAAAATGAGGAATATTGTATTTCTCAATAAATCGAGTGAGATACTTTGTGATTCGTTTTCTATTCGCTCAGGCTCAAATGAGGATAATAGGAGAACGTGCAGACTCCAGTTCACTAATAAGTGTTTGGAGAGATTTACTATCTATGACAGGTCGTCTGATTTTTCGAGTAGCTAAATCAGTAATTGAGTATTCTGTTTCTACTTCCTCTGCTGCGATATCTTCTGGAAGTTCGATATGTACGGCTCCGGGTTTTTCTTCTTCTGCGATACGAAACGCATTTTCTAAAATATATGGAATCCTATTTCATGAAACAATACTTGTAGCATATTTTGTAATGGGAGTCATCATCCCAACAACATCTATAATTTGGAAAGCTCCTTGTTTAGATTTATTTTGAGGTTTTTGTCAGGTTATGACAATTACAGGCATACCACCAAGCTGCGCGTAAGCAACACCCGTCATCATATTTGTTGAGCCAGGTCAAAGAGTCGCAAGAGCTACTCAGGGTTTCCCAGTGAATCGACCATATGTAGCAGCCATAAATACAGCTGTTTGTTCGTTATGAACAGTGATAAAATCAATACTTGAGTGAGAGAGACTTTCGAGTAAATCGAGATTTTCTTCTCATGGGACTCAGTATATCGTCTCAACTCACTTATTTTCAAGGATTTTTACAAAGAGGTCAGATGCTTTCATAGAGTTGTTTTGATTATCAATTTGTAGTATTATAAGAGTGATATATAAAATGCATAAATTATTTCGTTTTTTTATTATATATGAACTCAAAAGATTTACAGGATTTGGCTCTTCTTCAATCAATAGTTGATTCAGTTATACAATCATATAATGATTCAGTTAAAAGCATAAAAACTTCATTTGATACTATATTAATATGACTCAAAGAAAGTAATGAAAAAATATTATTAGATTATTCAAGTTCAGATTATATAACTGACATTGAAATATGAATTCTAAGGAAAAAATTAGAAGAAGATTACTTAAAACGAGTAGAAGAAATTAATTGAGAACGTAAACGAATGTTAGATGTAACGTTTCAGGATTCATCAACATTAATAATGACTTTAAAAAAGGATTATTTAAATTCTTGAGTTTCCAAAGAAGTTTTAGATTCAGTGCATTGATTTAGTGCTCAAGTAATTGAACTATTTCCTGATAAAAAATAATCCAGAATTACTGGATTATTTTTTATTTAAAGTTTTTTTCGAGTTCTGGATATCATTCTTCTTTGAGTTCTGAAGCTGGAACGAATCTGAGAGCTGCAGAGTTCATACAGTATCTGAGTCCTCCTTTGTCTCTTGGTCCATCTGGGAAGACGTGCCCCAGATGTGAGTCGCTAGATTCACTTCTCACTTCAGTTCTTCTTGAAAAGAGTCAGTTATCTTCATATTCTGCTATATTTTCATCTGAAATTGGTTTCGTAAAACTTGGCCAACCAGTTCCAGAATCAAATTTATCCTGCGAGCTAAAGAGTGGAGTACCATCAATAACATCTACATAAATTCAGTCCTCTTCATTATCATGATATTCATTTTGAAAGGCTCGTTCTGTTCCGTTTTCTTGGGTTACTTTGTATTGAATCGGAGTGAGTTTTTCTCTAAGAACTGATTCACTGTATATTGTTTCATCTTTCATAGGTGTTTTTTTAGAAGCTAGAGTAGTATGTAACAAAGAAGCGTTACCGAGAAATATACCAGCTATAAATATAAAAAATGTAGGAACGAGTATACTCAAGTAGGTTTTCATGCATTTTTTTAATATTATTTCTACATCTTCCTTTATATTACCTAAAGAGTGTATGAAAATTCAATGAATACAATACTAATTATTTATTTGAGATACATTTACAAAAAAAAGCCTCCATATTGGAGAGCAGATTTTTTTCATCAGTCTATACTTCATCATAATTGAAAAGTATTCTTAGTCTGGATTATTGAGTTTTAGTTTTTGTGCGAGGGGCCGGAGATGAAGCCGGCCCCTGTGAGCAATGTTTAGGCCATCGCGAAGTTGGCGTTCCCGACTGGGACTTTCGCTTTCTTGCGGCCGAACGCTGCGACGCTCCCGAGTGCGGCAAGCAAAAGCAGGCCAGCTGCGGGAATCGGCACAGGCGAGACAGTTGCCGGCGCAGATTCAAACATCACGTTCGCGTCGATCTTGCCACCTGGTTTGGAATCCAGAAAGTTGAAGAAAAAGGTCTGCTTCTCGCCAGCATTGAACGCAGTCTGCGCCAATGTGAAGGTAGAGTTCACCGATTGGGACGAAATGATGTCGCCGATCGCGTCTTTCCATCCGACAACGACGGAGAAGAAGTTCCCGAGATCGATTCTGTTGATCCCGATGACCCCGATAGCATCGGACGCAGGATTCGGTGTGAAGTCGGCACTGAAGTTACCTGCTCCACCAGCCGAAATGTAGGAGATATTGAACTGATCCCCATCACCCGGAGTATACGAACCTCCGTTTTGGAGTGTGGTCACTGTCGCTGCACCAACAGGTGCGGCGAAAGCAAGAGCGGCAGCCAAGACTGCAAATCCAACAGTATTACGCATGGTTACTCTTTCTCCCCTATATGGGGTTTTTGGTTTTGACCTTGTTGGTCAAAAAGATATTAAACTAAAAAATTGATTTGTCAAAGAGAAATAATAAAGTTAACCAATAAAAAAGCACACACTATAATAGTGTATGCTTTTTATAACTCAGTTCAGACTATAAAACTCATCTATCTTTCATAGCTGCAAATACTCTTTCAAGTGCCACAATAAATGCTCAGACTCTGTAGGTAGATTTGTTCGTTTTTGCTGTGTTAAAAACATTTTCTGCTGAATGTACGATTCGTTTTTTTAATTTTTCTTGTACTTCGTCTGCAGTCCAATAATAGTTTTGATCATTTTGAACTCATTCAAAATAACTTACCATAACTCAACCAGCATTCGCTAAAATATCTGGAATAATATCGATTCCTGCTTTTTCTAAGATTTCATCCGCTTCTGGAGTAATCGGTCCATTGGCAAGTTCCATAATAAGTTTTGCTTGTACTTTTAAAGCATTTTCTCAAGTAATTTGATTTTCGAGTGCAGCAGGAATGAGGATATCACATTTTTTGTATAATACTTCCTTTAAATCTAACTTTTCTGCTTTTCACTTATAGTCTGTAACTGATTTTTTATCAGCTTTCAGTTCTGAGATAGCATCTATATCCAGACCATCTTCATTGTAAATTCATCCTCCTGAATCTGATATTCCAATGACTTTAATTCATTTTTCTACCATTAGCTTTGCCATAGTAAGACCTGCATTTCAAGCTCCTTGGAGACAAAGAGTTTTTCAATCTATAGAATCATCTCTGAGTTCTAAAAATTTATCAAGAACATATACTCATCCTTGAGCCGTTGCTTGACCTCGACCAGCTGAACCTCAACTCGTCAGTGGCTTACCAGTAAAACTCCCTGGTGTATACACTCCAATAAGCTTAGAATATTCGTCCATCATCCAAGCCATAATTTGTGGTGTCGTATTTACATCTGGAGCAGGAGTATCCGTTTTTGGACCAAGATATTTATAGAGTCCCTGCACATATCCTCGAGAAAGTCTCTCCAACTCTGTTTGGGATAACTCTTTTGGATTCACAACTATACCTCATTTACCTCCTCCAAGAGGAATATCTATCACCGCGCACTTCATAGTCATCCATGTAGAAAGTGCCTTGACTTCGTTTCTTGAAACTTCAGGATGAAACCTGATTCACCCTTTAAATGGTCATCTTGCATCATTGTGCTGACATCGAAATGCTTGGTAGAGTTTCACACTTCCATCATCAAGTGTGAGTGGGACTTGGAGTTCTATGATTCTTTTTGGCGCACTTATAACCTCCAAAAATCCATCTTGAATTTTTGAGGTGTCCATAATATCATAAGCTTTTTTGATTTGTGCTTTTGCATTTTCAAATGCATCTTGTTTGTGTTCAGACATTATTTTTGAAATTAGAAGTAATATATTTAGTATAGTAGAATTATAGGAAAGTTACAAATCTATATAAATATGACACTGAGATTTAATACAATCGTCATACATACATGGATTTTAGAAACGAATATCTTTATATTTTTTCTTTAATATGTGTGCTACTAGTAATATAAATATGAAAAACACTGATGCAAAAAGTAATAGAGAGTAATTAATATTTTTAAGGAGTGTTTCATAGCTCGTAATTTCACTTCCATAAAATGCAGCTCAAGCAGATACGTATACAAATGTAGCAGGTAATACTCACAGAGTGGATCATGCTACAAATTTTAAAAATGGCACCCTGAGTACTCAGCAAATATAATTAGTTAAATCATAAGGTAACTGTAAAAAACGCATCATCATAGTTGTAAAAAATGTATGCTCATGAAGTTGTATTTTGAGTTTTTTAAATTTCTTTTCTTTATTTTCTTGGATAAATATTCAACCTGTCATTTTTCAAACTACATATCCAAACATCGAAGTAAAAAATGTAGAAATACTTGAAACTAAAAATCAATACCAAGGTCCAAATACCATACCAGAAAAGAGATCAAAAGGACTAGCTGGTATAAAAAATAAAGGACGAACAATATAAGCCAGACTGAATAAAAGTGTTCAGTATATTAGATTATCTTCCACAAATTGCTTTGACCCAAAAATTGCTTTCTCAAAACTCAGGTCGTACAAAAAGAATAAACCAAATCATATACTGAGCGTGAGAATCCAAATACAAAGTGAAAGAGTGGTTGTGGTCCTATGATATTTCATCTATAACTTGAAACAAACTAATAATATATAATAATTGTACTTTATTTTTGGTATTTTCGTATTACTTTTGCAACAATAAGGGTAAGTAGAAAAACTCCTGCAGCGATATAGATATACATTGAGTTCACATTTTCAAATGCCTGAGAAAATGAAGTTAGTTCTTTGTTATAAAATGCTGAACCTGCAAGAACAAAAACACTCGAACCTGGTATAATTCAAACAAGTGTTGCGAGAATATATTTTACATATGGAACTTTCAAAAATCCACAAATATAGTTTGTAAGGTCATATGGTAGAAATAATATTCGAGTCATAAGTACTGATGTAAATGGATTTTTAGAAGTTTCAGTCTGAAGTTTTCATAAGATTCCAGAGTCATCCGGACTCAGAATTTTTTTTCAAAATATTAATCAAATAACATAGGCTGTTGTAGCACTCAGTCCAGCTCACGCTAATGTGACCGCTAGACCAATTCCAAAACCAAATAGGGCTCAAGCCATAAGAGTCATAAGACTTGCTGGAAAGAGAATAATTGGTCTGAGAGTATATGCTATAATAAAAATGAGGATTCAAATAGGATTTCCAGCAACAAAATTATAAAAACTCAGGGCTATTTCTTCAAAACTTTGATCTGTTGATATTTTATACCAAAAGAATCATGTAATAATAGCAATCCAAATAATTCATGTGAGTATTTGAAGAATATTATTTTTGAAGAAATATTTCATTTCTTCTTTCCCATTGGTTAGAGTGGAAATCACAAAGTCTGTGTTGACTCGTTTGAGTAAGTCTGATTTCGTCGGATATGCTTGAATGACATTTGAGAACTTGTAAGCAGATATTTTATTATCCATAGCAAGCGTTATTTGACCTATCATTTCTCCAGCATTTTCTCAATATATAGTAGCTCACAGAATACGACCAGTAAGCCTCTTGAAGTGGATCATTATAAATCACTGCGTAGAATTTGTAACTTTACTTCTGTCATTATTTTCAAAGGCTTGCATTTTTGTCACTATATCCTCTGGAGAATTATATTCAAGAAGTTCATTTTTAGTTTTTCAAACTCTTGCTATTTCTTGATGCGTGTATAGCACGCTTGGAAGAGTTTTATTTCTCACTCCTGATTTATAGTAAGGAAAAAGTATATTTCTTACTACTCCTCTCCCTTCATTATTTACCCAATGAGTAAATTGTGGATTGCCGTTAACGCAATCTCCAATAGCAAAAATATGCTTTATATTGGTTCTATTATACGCGTCAACAAAAATTCCCTTTTTATCATGCTTGATACCGATTTGATTGAGTCAGATTCAGATGACATTTGGTTTTCGCCCCAGAGCAAAAAGTATCTTATCATACTGGATATCATGGCTTGTTTTTTCATCTCAAGAAACAATATGCAAGCTTTTATTTTTTGATTTTTTTCAGGTAAAATCAGTATAAACAGCTATGCCTTTCTTTTTAAATATTTTTTTAATGAGTTGTGAAGATTCAGCTTCTTCAGCTGGAATGAGGTCCGTATTTCTTTGAATGATTGAAACCTCTGTTCACACAGCTGAAATACTCTCAGCGAGTTCACAACCTATATATCATCCCCCGATAATGACAAGTTTTTTTATTTCATCTTGTTGTTCAAATATAGTTTTATTTGTGAGTATGTCTTTTTTATCTACTCCATCAATATTAAGCTTCATAGCAGAACTTCATGTTGCGATAACTATATACTCTGCTGATATTTCTTTTGATTTACAGTCTTCAAGAATAATACAATGCTCATGATGAAAAAATGCTCTAGATTCAAATACCGTTACTCCGTGTCACTCAATCTTATCAACTGTTTCTTCATCTTGAATTATTTTTCTACGGGCTCGTACTTCCACCAAAGCATCTTTTAGACTCTTGTATTTTCAAGATTTTGCGATATCAATAAGCGCTTTACTAGGGATGCAACCATAGTTAGTACAGTCTCATCACATTTTTCATTTTTCAATAAGGGCTACTGTTTTTCATGCAGCTGCAAGTCAAAAAGCTACCGTGAGCCCTCCACTTCAAGCTCAGATAACTGCGACATCAAAATCGTATTTCATATTTTTTATTTTTTTAAATATACTCAAAATTTTTCTCTTATTACTTATATTTTATATAAGCTCAAACTCAAGTCTCATCTTACTCATGTCTACTTGAGATAATCGAACTTGGATTTCATCTCAAAAGTGGAACTCTTTTCCAGTAGCTATTTGCATGACACACATCTTCTCTAAGTTAAATTCTAACCCAGTCATCCCAAACGGAACAAATCATTCGATTGTATTGGGAAGTTCGATAAAAAATCATTTTTCTATCATACCAGAAATATTTCAGGTAAATGCTTCTCCAATTTTATCTGACATATATTTGCACGCGAGCATATCTCGAACTCTGTATTCCATCTTTTCAGCCCTATCTGCGGTATCACTACTTCGTCTCGCTACTTTTGGGAGGACTTCTGTATAGTGCTCACGTCGTGTCGGAGTATAATCCTTGGAGACTATTTCCTTAATAATTCTATGAATTTGTAAATCTGGATATCGACGAATTGGTGATGTAAAGTGGCTATAAAACTTGAGTGCTAGTCCAAAATGTCACATATTTTTTTCACTATAGCGAGCTTTTTGTAAACTTCTCAGTAAAAGTTTTTGCATATGAAAGAGTCTTGGGTTTTCTTTGAGAAGCACTAACAAAGTAGAAAAGTCAGTTGATTTTTCTCACTCAGATATTTTTCCATCTAAGAGTTTCACAAACTTATCCACATCTTCTGGATCTGGTTTTTCATGAATTCTATAGAGAAATGGATATTTCATATAGAGTTTTGAGACTGATTCATTCGCCAAAACCATACATTCTTCAATAACTTTATAGGAATCATATCGTTCGTATTTTTTGTACTCTATTGGTTTTCCTGTATCATCAAGCACGATTTTTGTTTCCGGAAAATCAAAATCGAGAGACCCTCGTTGATTTGTATTTTTTCACAGTCTATCTGTAAATTTTTTAAGCAACATGATATTATCCTTGAGTTCAGGATTAAGTTTTTTTCAAAATTGAAGCTCATCCTCGAGCTTCATTTCTCCTGATGTTATCTCATCTATTTCTCTATATGTAAGTCTATAATCTGACTCGATAACACTCTCATACACGCTTGAACTGATGACGACTCAGGCATTTGAAACTTCCATTTCACACGTGAGCGTGAGTTTGTCTTCTCAAGGGTGTAAACTACATAGTCCATTAGAAATCTCAGCTGGAAGCATTGGAATCACTTGATCCACCAGATAGATACTGGTCCCTCTTTTTCGAGCCTCTCTATCTAGATGACTATTTTCAGTAACATAGTGAGCTACATCTGCAATATGCACAGATAAAATATATCAAGTGTTTGTTTCTTGAATACTAATAGCATCATCTAAATCTTTACTCTCAGCTCCATCAATTGTATAAGTGAGAAGTGATTGTAGGTTTTTTCTTTTGAGAATTTCGCTGTTTGGGATTTCTTTTGGAAACTGTTTAATTTGTTCTTTTACGGCATCAGGAAAACTACGTCTTGCCCCCATTTCAAAGGCTATTTTATAAATATCCTCTCTTCCAGCTGGCAGCGATTCAAGGGATTCAATAATTCGTCATTCAGGATTTTTTTTGTCCCATTTGATAATTTGTACTCATACTCTTGCTCCATCAGTATATCAACCAATAAACTTTCATGGTATGAATATATCTTGCGTGATGAGTGGGTCGCTTGTAACCACAAAAGCAAAGTTATTCATGATTTTAAGCTTTCAGATAACAAGATTTTCAGATCGTTTTATAACTTTGGTAATGATAGCTTCGTCTTTCCCTCGAAAGCTTTTGGTTTCAAACGCAACTTCATCTCATTCAAACGCGTCAAGTTTCTTAGATTCATGGACATAATATCATTTTTTTTCGCCCGACTCTTCATTTACGGTATCGACAAATCAAAATGGGCCATTCCCCTGTTTATAGACTCACGTAAGCTCATTCTCTGGGTTTCTTTTTTGCTTGAGTTGCTTCTTTGAAGTCGAAGAATAGAATACTCGTTCTTTTTTCTTTTTAATGTATGGTTTTTTCTTTTGTTCTGACATATATAATCTGTGTAAATAATTACTAAGATTATATCTTAAAAAGCAAATATTGCGAGAGTTTTCTTATTTGATGGTTAATTGGCCTATTCAACCGTGATTTCATCCACTTGCAAAAGATGGCACAGCTTCTAAAGCAGCTCTAATGTCATCACTAAACATTGATACTTGTTTTCATATTTTATGTTCAGATTTTTTTTCCTCATATCTCCTCCAGAGTAATGAATAACTCAATTTTGTATCATTAGATTTCAAATTTCTTACTTTTTTTAGAACAAAAGATTCAAAAGAAATGAAATTCGTATCGTCCCATTTTTTTACTTTAATGAGATCTGAAAGAGTTTGGACTATAACTTCGTGATCATACCTGTGTTTTATAAGCTTATTTATAACCATTTGAACTCATTTTTCTCACCATACATCTAATCAGAGTATTTCCCTACTTTTAGAAATAGGCTTAACTTTTTTTTCTCAACCCATAATTTTGTAATTATTTATTATTTTTTTTATTTTACTTTAAAAATGCATTTTGTACAAAATCTTTTGACACTCTTATTTGATTAGATATTATATGAGTGTAAATAATACACTTACTATGATATTTACTATATAAGTTTAATTGATAATTTTTGAAATATGACTGATAGTCCCCTCGTTTCTAAACTCATTAAATGAGAAAGCATAGAGAATAGAATTTCAACATTTTCTGAGCATTTGACAGAAATTCTTGATACGACTCGAGATAAAGTTGATGTAGTTTTAGGATATGATAATTCAGAGTTAATGTCAGATGAAGTTAGAAGTAAGATTATGTATTTATTTGAACTTATTCAAGTCATAGAGAGTTCTCCAAGCTTATGATCTCCACATCAGATTCTTTTTAAAGAACTTAGATGACTCAATGTGTGATGAAATAATACACAAGAATGATTGCCAAATACGGAAGTTCAAAAATATACAAATCGACGTGATATTATTCTCTCTTGAGATATGGAAGCTATAAAAGAAAGTTGTAACGTATTATTGCATATATATCACTGAGACTTTAGCTAATCTAGCAAAAACTCTAAAAATAAAAAAAAATACTTATTTCTATCCCTGTATGTTTTATTAAAATATAATATTTCCTATGTTAATTCATCACGCAAAACAAAGCGATATTTGGTCTCATGAACTCTCTATTCCAGTGCTAGCTCTCGATGTAGTAATTTTTACAATTTATAAAGATCAATTGTGTGTCTTACTAACTAAAAGTCAGAATAATTGCACAAATTGATTCTCACTTCCAGGAAGCATCGTTTCAAAATGATACACACTTAATGAGGTTTTTGATGAAACACTGAAACGAAAAACTGGAATTACTGGAGTATATAAAGAGCAACTTTGCACTTTTGGAGATAATGTAGCTCGAGATCCTCGAGGTCATGTTATATCACTTGCCTATTATGCTCTCGTAAAATCTGAGGATTTTTTAAATCAGGTAGATTATACTCAGGTGGATATTGTACCAATAGTAGACGCTTTGAAACTCAGACTTTTCTACGAACATGATAAAATTTTAATCTATGCTCTAGAAAGACTAAAAGGAAAACTTGGATATACAGATATAGTCAAAGTACTCCTAGCAGAACAATTTCGTATATCACAAATGCAAGAAATGTATGAAATAATACTTGGCAGAAAACTTGATAAACGTAACTTCCAAAAAAAGATATTTTCACTAAAGATTATTTGTGAAACTTGAAAAAAAGACACAAGTACCAATAGACCAGCAAAGCTGTATCAATTTGAAAACAAAAGAATAAAAGTAATAGATATGTTGTAATAAAAAAATACAGACAAAAATAAATGATAATTGACAATAATTAAATATAGTTAAAATTATACTTTTAATTTATATGTTATAAATATAACAATGCAAACAAATTTAGGACCAAATGATTTTCCTAATACAGCAGACTGACGAATTGATATGCTCACAGATTCTCTGCAGCAAGAGTTGAACTTGAGTAATAATCAAGCGCTCAGTATACTGAGTCATTCATGAAAAAGTGAAATAGATAAAAATAAGTACATAACTATTTTGTGAACACTTATTATGAAACTCTCTACACTCACTGAATCTGAAAAAAATCATTTTCTTAACAGTACTAGTTACTGGGATAGTCAACGAAAAACTGTTGTTTCACTCATTGATAGACCTTTACGAGAATTACTCCTTTGAGGGAAGCACACTGATATCCAAATACTGATTGACACGTATGATGAGATGCTGAAAAGAAAAAATGCAGTAAAAAAAGATTCTTAAAAAATAAATAATGAAATCACATCTAGATATTTCATACAAAGAAAATTCCGTTCCAAAAATGTTTAGTGATTGGGTAAAAATTAATCACAATAAAGTTTGAGTAGGCATGCATATATGAGTTCTCCTCTCTGATAACGAATTAGAGAAAGCTCTTTGAATATTTAATGATAGAATTTGAGATATGATAGAATATGAAACTATGAAAAATATAATTCCAAGAATTCATTAAAAAAAACTCCTAGAAGGGGTTTTTTTATTATTTTGCAGAATAGAGTACAAATGCATCGTTGTTTCATATTTCTCTTGCTCCGTAAAATCACTCAGGTAACAGGGCTATAGTGTTCCTACTCACTGCTTCAACTATTTTTTCAACGATCAAAGTGTCGTATCAATCAAGTTTATGACGAATAATATCTTCTAAGTTCTCATCATTAATATCAAATGTTGAGATAGGTATTGGTTTTGGAATTTGGTAGTTCATGGGTGATTAATTATTTCTTACTATTTCTTTTTCATTTTCATTCAAGCCATATAAATTAAAGACCCTTTCATCAAGAAAAATCCTTATTTGAAGTAATAGAATTATACCTGTTGCATTTGTTCTATCAGATTTTCAAGTTGATAAATTTTTACTGTTTGGATAACAGCATTTACAATGAGAAGTGCTATAATGATACCAGCAATAGCTGCATATATTTTCGCGAGCCTAATTTTTTCTTTTACAGTTTGGAACATAACTTGTGTAGTTTTAAAAGCTAAATATAACTCTACTCATTTATAAGCATATTTTATAGTAGGATGCTTAGATACTACTTTTTTAATAACTGAAAACCTATTAGATTGTCCAATCAGAGAATGTATAAGTGATTCTATCATAGAGTTATTATATTGATTATTTTACCAGCTTCAAACATTTTCCATCTCATTCCATGGAGATTGTGGTTCGAGAGCATTGCCTTTTTGAAGTATTTCAATAGATACGTCATCTGGAGATTTGATAAATGCCATAAATCCATCTCGTGGTGGTCTAAGAATGGTGACTCACTTATTTTGAAGCATTTCACAATATTCATATATGTTTTCAACTTCGTAAGCAAGGTGTCCCCAACTACGACCAGTTTTATAGTTTTCCTCGCTTCCCCAATTATAGGTCAGTTCTACTTCTGGAGCTCCATCGTGAGTCGCTAAAAATACAAGGGTAAATTTACCTGCTTCATTTTCTTTTCTTCGTATTTCTTTCAGTCCAAGTATATCACAGTAAAAATTGAGTGATTCTTCTAAATCATGCACTCTGACCATTGTGTGTAAAAATTTCATTATTTTTTTATTACTACCAAGTATTTCTCAATCTTCTCCATTCTATGAATTCTTCTTCACTTGCATGTATAAATACATTTATACTGCGTTCTTGTAAGAGATTTGTAAAATATACACTATCTCCTTTTTGCTGTAGTATCTCTTGAGCCTTGAGTTTAAGTTCTGGAAAATATTTTAAAGTAAACTGTATATTATTTTCGAGATAATCATGTCCAGGATATATCACGACCTGATCTCTATATTTTTTAAATTTTTGAATACTTTCAAATAAATCATTCACATTTCAAGAATAGACATTTCCTACTCACGCAGCAAAAAGAGTATCTCCTACAAAGAGTGCTTCCACTCTCTCGTGTACGATATACTCAAACATAACATGTCAGGGTGTATGACCTGGTACATCTACTACTCGCAGACTCACGTCTCATGCTTCAAAAAATATTTCTTCATCATCTTTAAATTCATAACTCACGTGAAATGGTAGAGATGCTGATGCTATGCTACTTGCATATATCTCATGACAATCAAGCTCAGAAACAGCACTATAATGATCAGCATGTTCATGAGTGATAAGAATCTTCTCTAAAGTCAGATTATTTTCATCAAGAAAATTATTACAAAGTTCAGCATCACAAGGATCTATTACGAGAGCTTGTTTATTTCAAAACTCTAAAATATAAAAAATATTTTGGAGTGAGTTATGTGTAATAATTGGATGTATTTTCATAGTTTTATTGTATAAAAAACTCATATTCCTCTCTTGAATTCTCTCCTTTTATAAAAAAGGAAAGAAGCTACAGATAAAGAATATGAGTTTTTAAAATTATTTTGGTACCTAGGAAGGGACTCGAACCCTCACACCCGAAGATAAGGGATTTTGAATCCCTCGTGTCTACCATTCCACCACCCAGGCTTATACGCTCAGGTATTATATTGAAAAACTATTTATTTCAAGATGAGTCTTTATTTTCGTCAGTTTTTTATTTTTTCTCTATTTTTACAATATATCCATAAATTTGCATAAATATCTGGAAGTGGGATTTTTAATTCATTCACTATTTTCTTGTGATTGGTAACTCATGTCATCAATTGAGCTAAGACAGGAATTGATGTATCAAGGATTTTTTCTCCAGGGACATATCCATTAAGATGCTGTAAAGATATAATTTCAGCTTCGTTTCCTCTCAATCTAATATAACAATCTGTATATCCATGAACGAGAAACATAGAAATTTCTTTTGGGAGGATTCACTCTATTTCTCAGTTGTTTCATCTACGCAAAATTTTAATTCCACTTTCTTGTATAAGTGATTCTCTTGCCTTATGTTCAAATGTGGAATTTTTTGAAAGTTGCAATTGAGAAGCTATTGATGCTGCTACTCGCTCCCTTTCTAAAGAGACATCTTTTGAATCAGAAATAGCATTCTGCACTACTGGAGAAAGTGAGTCAGGAAGTTGATGACGTGTACGAGATGGTCATTGTCATGATATTATAGCAATTTTACGTTGTTGATGAAGTTGTTGAATAGATAACTTTCTCGTGTCTTCAAAAAATGGATCAGTATTTTCATCCAAAGGTTTATGATTGTGATTCTGAGAGCTTGTGTCTTGGAGTATTTCATCCCGAAAGATTGAACCACTTTCTGCAGATACATATTTTTCCATATTTTTTATATTCTATACTTATATATTTAATTTCGTCAAACCACTATAATGAAGAATAAATTTTTTACAAACCAAATTTAATTCTTAAAATACATACAAAGTATATCCAAATAAAATAAGTATGTATATCTGTACAGATTGTGGGAATGAATCCCTCAAGTGGAAGGGGCAATGTGAGTTTTGTAAAGAGTGGAATACACTCAAAGAATCTAAAGTGAGTAGCAAATTAAAAAAGGATTGAGAAGTCTGAGAACTACAGAATATAAAAAGTAAGTGAGAAAATACTGAAGAAAGAATCGTTACCAGCTCTAGTGAGCTCAATGCTGTGCTTGGAGGATGAATAGTACAATGAAGTATTATCCTCTTGTCTGGAGAGCCAGGAATTGGGAAATCTACACTCTCACTTCAACTTGGAAACTGGATACATGAAGATATAATCTATATTTCAGGAGAAGAAACACAAGGTCAAATCTCAAGTCGAGCAGAAAGACTTGATATAGAAGGAAAAAATATAAAAATACTCGCAGAAAATAATATAGAAAATGTTATTTCTACTCTCAAAAAAAATGAGACAAAGCTGGTTATCCTTGATTCTATATCAGTGATGTACTCAAGTGAAATCTCTGGAACAGCAGGAAGTATCTCTCAAGTGAGAGCGATTACAGAAATGGTCGTTGAATATGGAAAAACGACAAATACTACATTCATTATCATAGGACATGTCACAAAAGATGGTTCTCTCGCTGGACCAAAGACACTTGAACATATGGTTGATACGGTACTGTATTTCGAATGAGATAAATTTGATAACCTCAGAATCCTGAGGTGTCTCAAGAATAGGTTCGGATCTAGTTCTGAAATTGGGCTCTACAAGATGGAGGAAAAGTGACTCATTGATATAGAAAATCCAGGTTTAGAATTTATAAGTGATTCTGAAGACGCTCTTGGCTCTGCACTCAGTGTGACCATGGAATGAACTCGTCCACTCGTTATAGAAACAGAAGCACTCACGATGTATACGAAGTTTGGATACCCAAAACGCTCTGCTCGGTGAATTGTTGGTTCAAAGCTTGATCTTATTATCGCAGTTCTTGGAAAATATAGCTCAATCAAACTAGATAGTCACGACGTGTACTGTAATATATCCAGAGGACTCTCTATCTGAGAACCAGGCCTTGACCTCGCTATTGCTGCAAGTATCATCTCGAGTAAAACTGGGAAAGCTCTTTCTAAAAAAGCACTCTATATTTGAGAAATATCACTTACTTGAAAAATTAAAAATGTAATGTTTCTCGAAAGACGTATAAAAGAAGCTGAAAAAATGTGATTTGAAACACTCTATATTCCTGAGATTTCAAGCTCTCTTAGTTCACTCTTACCAAAAAATGCAAAAATAAAGTGTGTTCAAATAAAAAATATTTGAGAATTATCTAAAATGTTTCAATAATATATAAAAATATGAAATCTTCTTTCCTGAGTATCCTACTTATATTTTTCTCAATTATTTGATGAGTTATATGAGCTGCCTGATATAGTTATATTTTAAAAAACTATGATATTTTTGAGTTTTTATCTGATTCTCAGACAATATCAAATAAAAATATTACAACTCTTACCACGGACCTAACTGATTTACAGAGTAATATTACAACTCTCGCTCGTGATGTTTCCCCATCAGTAGTGAGTATTGTTATAAAAAAAGATCTCGTTGTATACCGGAGTGATCCTTGGGGCTTTTTTCAACAACCTGCTGGAACTATAAGCAGGCAAGTTGGCTGAGGAAGTGGATTTTTTATTACAAAAAATGGTACTATTCTTACTAACAAACATGTCGTTGCTGACAACACTGCCGCGTATACTGTTATAACGAATGATTGAATTGAATATGACGCAGAAGTATTAGCAACTGACCCTATAAACGACCTAGCGGTAATTCAAATTATTAATTCTCAAAATAACAACTTTAATCCCCTTCCATTTATTTCATCAGCAGAAGAAATAAATATCTGAGAATTTGCAATTGCTGTTTGAAACGCACTTGCTGAATTTCAAAACTCAGTTTCTCTTTGAATCATCAGTGGAAAAGAAAGAAGTATTGAAGCTTCATGACAAAGTCTCACAGGACTCATTCAAACTGACGCGGCTATTAATCCTGGTAATAGTGGATGACCTCTTATTGACTTATCTGGTCGAGTAATAGGTATAAACACAGCTATCGCCTCAAACAGTAACTGAATTTGATTTTCTATAGCACTGTCTCAAGAAAAAATAGATTATATACTTAAATCTATTACAGAAAGTGGGAAAATAAAAAGACCATTTATAGGAATTAATTATATACAAAATTCACAGTGAGTCGCAAGTGAGCTCTGACTCGAAACAGATATTTGAGCCTATATTATAGATGAAGTCGATAGTATTGTAGTATGAAGTAGCGCTGAACGTGCTTGACTCAGGCCTTGAGATATAATATTAGAAATTAATGAAAAAGAAATTAACAGCAATAATACTCTTCAAAATATAATTCAAAACTCTATTCCTTGAGAGACTCTTCGTTTAGTCGTACTTAAAAAATCATGAGAACAAGAAGAAATAGAGCTAGACTTAGGAGAATTTTAATAAAAAAAAACTGAGAAATTTCTCAGTTTTTTATTTATATGTAGAACAAGATTATTGCGACTATCACTCAGAGCATAGAACCTGCGAATGCTTCACTGGGAAGATGTCAAAGAGACTCTTTGAGTTTTTTTTCTGGAATAAGTTTTTCTCCAAGACTCTCGTTTATGAATTTAGCATGAAGCCCAGCTTCAAATCGTACATTTATAGCATCATAAATAATTATAACAGTAAATCACATCACAATTGCAAAGAAATCAGAATGAATTCCATACTTTAGTGCAAATGCCGTTGCGAGAGAGACTACAACAGAGGAATGAACCGAAGGCATACCTCAACTTCCTACAGCTCGCTCAATATCCCATATGCCAGTTGCGTACTTAACAACAAGCCCCTTTATAATTACCGATAACATAAATGTTACTGCGGGAACCAATATGAGAGTGTTATAAAATACGTTGTATTCTGTAGGCATGTGATAAATTATTAGGTTATGCTACTTCTAAAATTTTGTAAGAAATTGATTCTCCAGCTCCATTTTTTAGAGAAACTGAATCCCCTATTTTTTTTCAAAGGAGTTGTTTTCCAAACTGAGATTCGTTTGAAACTCTCGGAGTTTCAGCGAGAATATCGGCTTCAGTTGTACCAACTATTTTGTAAGTTTCTTTCTCTTTACTTCCAGCTTCTTGTACAGTAACTGTCATACCCATATTAACCTTTTTCTCTCCTGATTTAGATTTTTTATCTTCTTCAATGAGTTTAGCATTTTTAAGTTGATCCTCAAGCTCAGTTATTCTAAGTTCAACCTGAGATTGCTCATTACGAGCATCTTCATACTCAGAGTTTTCAGATAGATCTCAGTAACTAATTGCTTCTTTCAGTTTCTCAGCTATTTCAACTCTTTTATCTTCTTTTAAGTATCGTAATTCTTCTTGGAGTTTTGTAAGTCCCTCCTGCGTTAAATATATAAACGAATCAGCCATTTTTATTATTTTATTATTTATAAATTAGTATTGCTCTCTAAAAAATATCTTTGAGTGTATTATAACTATCTTTTTTTATTTTCAATCAAAAAGTTACGCTTTGTGTTTCTCATAGTATTCTCACTTCACCATCATCAACCGTATCTTTGAGATTTATAAATAATGACGAAATTCCAAAACTATTTGTTTCATTAATAGTGAAAGGAAGTTCAAAAGTTTGCACATCAAGTATTTTTTTAACTTCAGTATAATTTTTACTTGGAAATATATATACAGTAAGTTCCGGTGAATAATAGGTGTAATATGGATCTGGATACTCAGTGGTAATATCATAGAGGGCAGAACTCGTAGTTAACTCTATGAGATCAAATGATTTAAATCTCTCTAAAAATTTTATATCTTCAGCACTCAGTGGTATGAGATCTTTTTTGACTGTATTATTACCAGCAAGCTCACTGAGAAAATTAAATCATGTTCAAGTACTTTGTATCTCACTATTGTTTAGAACCTGACTTGCACTTGAATCAATTATTTTCACACGATTGGTATCATCTACAATTAATCCTGAATCATAGACTACTTCTTCTTGGTATTTTATTTTTTTCAAGAAAAATCTATAGTCCTCACTGATAATATATGCAAAAATATTAACAAAGAGCAAGAACATGAGTCAGACTAAAAATATTATTGTATTTCTCATGTATTTAGGATTATCGAACAACAACTTGTGAAAAATCTAACTCTATTGGAGTGTCTCGTCCAAGAAGGTTTATATTTATCTTTACGAGTCCCTTACTTTCATTTATTTCAGTAATGAGTCCTTCGTTCCCTTCAAAAGGTCATTTTGTAATTACAGCCATATCTCAAGTCTTGAATTTTGTTGAGTAGGTATCTTCTTTATTTTCAACTTTTCATCTTAGTTGAGCAAGCTCTTCTCATGAAACTGGAACTGGGATATTTCCTGCTCCAAGAAAACCAGTAACGTTCGGAGTATTTCTTACGATATACCAACTTTCATTTGAAACTCTCATTTGAACGAGGATATATCAAGGAAGGATATTTTTTTTCTTTTTAACCTTTGTACCTCCCGCTCTCACTGTAACAACATCATGAGTTGGAACAAATACATCGAGTATATATTCTTCGAGTCAAAAACTTTCTCTTCTTTGAAAAAGTGATTGTTTTACGTTTTCTTCTGTTCCTGATATTACCTGTATTACGTACCAGTCTGGTTTGATTTCTGCCATATTTTTGTATTTGTTAAATAAAAATTTAAATTACGTTATTGAGCCACAAAATGAATTGTGAGAATATATTACTAAATATAAATAAATATATAGTAAAGAGTGTTAAAATAAGTAACACGAGAAAGAAGAAGTCTCGAGTTTCTTTTGGTGTTGGCCATACAACGTGTCTGAGCTCTCGAACAGAGTCTTTGAAAAACTGTATCATAAAGATAATTCTTAAAAATAAAAAGTATTACAAAATAAGCTTGTAACACCTGTCAACATGAGTATATCTGTTTTTCCAATAAGTCAAAGATTTTTTGACCTTGGAGATGCTTTGTGTTACAATAAAAACACATGCTTATCACTCTCTTGGATTATGCTTATTTGAATTGCTATTTTCGTGCTTATTACACTCATTATATGATGAGTTTTTGTTGCGCTCCATGTGATATCTCAAAAAATAGAACTCTTTGAACATTGACTCATAGCTCATTTCCAAAGAAGAACTGATATGATTCCATGACTTTCTGAAATATCAAAAAAATATATCATGCGGCATAAAGAAATATTTTCAGAAGTATTAGAACTTCGAAAAAATGAATTTGCGCTTGTTGGAATAACGCAAGACCTACAAAACTTTATTCAACTTCAGGAAAAAATTCATCATGAAATAAATTTTATTTTTCAAGTATGTAATAAACATCCTAAAATAAATAGAGATACTCATTTTCTTTATTTGAGAGATTGTATTATTCAACAAAGTACGGTTATAGAAAAAGAATTTAAAAAATATAAAAAAATAATAGAGATATACAACTCTCTCATAAGATATAAAAATCTTTCTATTATTTGAATGATTATCCCCTATTCAAAAAAAACAGTTCTATAGAACTGTTTTTTTATTATTTATAGCGAGTAATTTATACACTTCTACGTCTCGTATTAATAAAATAGATGGCTCCAACAAATAAAAATGCAATTATCAGGAGAATCCATTGACCCGGTCAAGTCTGAGGAAGGGCTTCACTTTCTGCAGCTGTTGAGAGAGTATTAGAATCAATGTCAGCTTGAGAAATAGTTTGACCAGCATTTCATTTATTTATTGTAGCTGAGGGATTAGAATCTACTTCTGTTGTATTTTCTTCATTAGGAGAACTAGCTTCGTTTTGTGTATTTTGGCTCGGTGGAGTCACAGCTGTGTTGTCTTCTTCAATGACTTCTGTATTTTCAATTTTAACAGGTGCTTTTGATTTAAAAGTAGGAGTTTCAAAGTTAATAAATGCATTAATCCCAGCTTCAATACTGTTTCATGCAGAGTCTCTCATATCTAAAACTGTTACTTTGTATGAAGTTTCAGGAGTGAGACTCTCACCAAGAACAACAAGAACCTTTGATGGATCAGCTTCATTTACAGAACTAATATCTACAGGAAGTTGTTTTAAATTTGATTTATTTTGTATTGCAAACTCGTTTACAGCACTTCCAGACGAGTCAAGTTGTGAAGAAAACTGAAATTCTAAAGTCTCTGTATCTATAACACTCACTGAAAGTATTTTAAATTTTGATACATTTTTACTCTCTCACGTTTTGAGTGTTGTGTATGAAACTTCTTTTGAAAAATCTGATTCATTTCCATCACTATCTACGGAAGTAACGGCGAAAAAATATTTTGTTTCTGGTTTTAAGTTATCAACACTCGTCTCACTTCCATCAATGAGATCTACTCACTCAGATTCATACGTACTCCCAGAAGCTGATTTTGTACCGTAGTATACGTAATATCACTCTGCATTTGCGTCAACATCCCAATCGAGTGTTACACTTGATCCAGTAACTTGTGTTACCTCTAAACTTGATGGGGCAACGAGTGCATAAACTCATTGTAAAAAACTTAAAAGAATCGCAAACAATAGAACTCAAATTTTTTTCATAGGTATTGCTAAAGAATTAAATTTTCTTGTATTCACTCTATTTTATAATAGTATGTTCTTATAGTAGAAAAAAAAGTATTTTTGACAACTCTTTTATATGAAAATACATAGACCTAAAGCCTTTACACTTATAGAGTTATTAGTTGTAATTGCAATAATATGATTTATTGGAGTAGCTGCGAGTAAGTTTAATTTTTCTAGACTTAGTCAAAATGAACGACTCAACATTCAGGTATTACAAATTAATAATGTTCTGCAAGAAATAAAAAATAATGCCCTCATTGGAAGATGAGTGGGGACTCAAACTATCACTCCAGATGCTTGGAAGGTAGATATATCCCAAAGTGCCTCTTGAACTATTACGAGCTCATATACACTAGATAACCAGGCAACATGGATTGCATACTCAGAAAGTTGGAAAAGTGAAAATAGTATATTTATGTCTGAACTGTATTGTGAAGATTTAACCTGAACTCGAACTACTATATCAAATGTTGCCTCTCTCATTATTGTGTGAAATACCATCAAGCTTGTTTCAAGTAGCTGTAACCCTCAGAGAGATAAGTACTTATGACTTACATTGAGTAGTTGACTACGAGAAACACAAATTAAAGTCTCAAGTATTAGTTGAGTAATAGAATCAAACTAACTATATATTTGTACGTAAATTTTTAGAAAATATAAATTCCCATCAAGCATATAGAAGTAAAAACAAAGGTGTATAGAAGCAAATATTAATGATGTCATTAAAATTTGTGAGTCATTTTAAGGTATCAAATATCATATATATTATGAGCATACCTACAGCTCATAAAACCATACTATGTACATATTTCATAGGAAACGAAATAGTTTTTAAAACTATTATCGCAGTACAAATAGTGAGTAATATCTGACTCACAAGTGTAACTATTGCGGCTCAATAAAATGAATAATAGGGTATAAGAATTATATTTCCTATTATATTAAGAGCTGTTACTCACGAATTAATCCAGAGTAGTATTCCCTGTTTTTCAGAAGCTATGAGCATATATATAAAACTCAGCGAGACAAAATAAAACATAAGTACAGCCAAAACAATTCTAAAAGCGTCGAGTGAAGAATATAGACTGCTTATAGGATCTAAATATTCTGGAGTTGCAATAATACGAATAACTTCTGTTCAAAATAGATTTCAAAGGGCAAAAATGAGTAACCCAAAACTAAATAATATCTTCAGTGAAATTCAAAGCATATTTCAAAGGGAAATATAATTTTTAGATTTATATTTTTGCGTGAGTGATGGAAGCAATGAATTTAAATAAAATCACCCGAGTACCATGAGTACCTCAATTATTTTCATAGGAAGTCAATAAAGTGCTATTGAAATATCTGCCTGTTCTGGAGATTCTAACAGTGATAATAATATGACGTCTATTTTAAAATAAACTACTGACAGAAATAAAGCGAGTCAGTATGGGAGAGATGTTTTAAATATATATGATATATAATCCAAATCAAATCTGTAACGAATATCTATAAATTTTTTTGCGTAGTTATAGTTTAACAATGTATTGACTAGTACTCACAAAAAACCTGCAATAAAAACAGAAATAAACGCTATATTATTTTGACTCGCATCAAACATAAAAATCAAGAAGTATGCAATGAGAACAAGAGTTATAAGCTTCCCACTTACAACGGATATAAGTGAAAATTCCATCTTGAGTTGAGATTGCATGAGTGCCAAAATTGCCGAATTTATGAGACTTACAAGTGTAAAAACTCACACGATAGCGATTGCAAGAAGTGTATAAAAATCATTATATCAAGGCAAAAAATACGCAATAGCGAGAGCTATAAATATAATAATAACTCAAAGTCATGTTCGAAGTGACAATACATTTCCAATAATCTTCTCGGGAGCTGTCTGAGCTCTCGAAATTTCACGGATGGTTATAGTATACAGTCAAAGATCTGCTAAAAATGCGAAAATACCAAGATAACTATATATCTTATTATAGCTTCAATACAGCTCTATAGGAAGATATTTTGTTAAAATACCGATGAGAAATATGGAAATTATTGCTGTTAAAGCTTTTGAAATAATTTGTGCTATAGTATTTGATGCTATTTTTTTGTACAATGTCGAGTCACTAATAGAAATATAGTATTGCAATTCTGGCTGTGGGTTTTATTATACTGACAGTCTGATTAAAAAAAAGAAAATAAAAACTGAATATATGAAAAAAATAATTATCCTCATTGTGTGAATTTTAGGAGTACTTTGAATGTGATGAGTACTCGCATATCAGTATTCACAGGATACTCCTCTGATTATAAATACTCCAACTGAAAAAATAGAGGAAATAGTACCTGATGATATAGCGTTAATAGATAATGATGAAATCGATAAAGAAGCTATTGTTCAACAAAAAATTAACAGTATTAAAAAACGTCTTGCTCTAAAAGGACTCATTATAGAATGAGATGGATACTATAGAAATCAACAACTTCCACTCGCACTCAAAAAATATTTAGAATTTTATAAACAAAATTCAAACGATGATCTCGTGATACAAAAACTCTGAGATACATATTTTGAACTAAAAAAATATGGAAGTGCTCTCAATTACTATAAATTACTTGGTCAATTAAATACTGACACTAAAAAGAAACTAGCACTGAGTTATATTGCAAGTAATGATATAACTCAGAGTACTATTCAAAATGAATTTAAGACTCTCATGGAAGCTAAAAACTTTAATGAACAGGAGCTCTTTTATTATACGCAGTCGCTTTCATGTATTTGAGATTTTCATCAGTGTAAACTCGGTTTTTGAGAATATTTTGATACTCTTGATGCAAATGGAATTGCTCGAGAAATAAGCTATGAACCACTCATAGATTTGAAAAAATCTCTTGAAAACTATGTAAATTTTCAGGTAGATGAAGTATATCTCAAAGATGCCTACATGATAAGTTCATGGTATAGTAATGGTTTATATAGCTTAGCAATTGATTTAGGAAATAAATTACTTCTAGAAAAAATAAATTATAAACCTATATTAAAAATCGTAGCTCAGAGTGAGTTTGAACTTTGAAATTATGAGCAGGCTCGAAAAGAACTTTGAAAGTATTATGCTATAGATGAAAAAGATTCAGCTATAAACTACATTTTATGAATCGTAAATGAAAAACTCAAAGACTATGTTTTGGCTAATATATATTTTCAAAAATCTCTCGATCTTGGATATAATCCAAGTATAGATGCGAGAAGACATATAATTCATAACTTTTACCTCTTACAAAACGACAAAAGTCTTTTACAAGCATTTAAAAAAATGGTTGAAGAAGAAAAAAATCTACAAAAAGAAGATCTGGCTCTCGCAATTTATTATCATATTATTTTTGAATCGTATGATAAAGCATTTTTATGGAGTAAAAAATGACAAGAATTATTCCCTGAAGATTGAGATTTTTTTGCTTATGAATGATGGATACTTCGAGAAGAATGAAAACTTAAAGAGGCCCTGTCATCACTTCAAGCAGGAGGAATCATAGATGAAAAGAATCCATTTATTTTTATAAATATAGCCTATACGGTACAGGAACTTTGAAATATTCCAGGTGCTAAGATATATTTTGCAAAAGTAATAAGTATTGCTCCAAAAAGTGACTTCGCATCGCAAGCCAAAGCAGAACTTACAGCCTTAGAAAAATAATATGAGCTTTGAACAATCCGAAAAAAATGCTGACTCTGAAAAAAAGAGACTAAAAAAAGAATCCGAACGTCATAATGATTTTTTAGTTGAAAAAAGAATTATGCGTGAAAGTAACGCATTGTTAGAAAAACTTACTGCTGAGATTGCTCGAGACTTTTGAATTGATATATTACAGGCCCAAGAACTCATTTTAGAAAATACATGAAAAAGTCTTGAATCATTTAAAAATAATTTAGAGTCTCATTTAAATATTAACGTCTTCGCTTTAGAGGAAGCTATAAATAATGCGAAGCAATCAATTTCAAATCTTTCAATACAATCTAGACAAGAACTCAAAAATACACTTTTAACAACTGAATTTAAACCACATAATTACCAATATAAAACAAGTCAGTTTTTATTTTGAAACAATATGCGAAATAGAGCTCAAAACCCAAAAAACTTATTTGATCAATGAATTGGACTTTCAATAGGAGTGGTAGATAGCTCTGAAGCACTTATCTTACTGACCTATTGAGTTTGAAAGTGAGTGATCCTGAGTCCATATCATTTATACAAAATACTTACTTGAAAAGTAAAATACGACTGACTCACTAAAATCTAAGCTATAAGTTGTACTAGTATATCAGCAAGTGACTTCTTATCATGTTTATAAAAACTTTTTCTATCCAGTAAATCTGTTTCGAAGTATTTAATATGTCTTCTTTCAAGTTCAGATTTCTCTCCATCACTCAGATATAAAAAATCTCCTCATTTCACTGAAACATTTGCCTGAAAAATTATTCTTTCGTCTTTTGATAATTCAAGATGTTTATTGTTTGAAACAAAAATATCGATTTTTCTTCACAAAAATCTCTCAATCTTATTTATAAAATCTAGATGTGTGAGTCACTGTGTTTCTCCTCATTTATTTGTGGTATTTCATATATAAATTATTTTTGCTTCTGATGATCCTATTACATCTTTGACTCCACCGATAACAAAATTAGAAATAATTGAAGTAAATAAATCTCCGGGAGAAATCACGATAAAATCTGCTTTTTTTATTGATTTAAAAACATCTTTGTGTTGGTATGCGTGCTTAGAATCCTCCATAAGCTTCAGGTCAGCAATTCAGGATGAATACGCAGCAACGTTAGATATTCTATCCTGTGACTCTATAACCTCACCATTTCATAACACAGCTTGTATATACGCTCTTGAAGTAGTTACAGGAATTATATCAGCTCGCACTTCTAATATTTCATGCATTACTTCAAGCATTGCGTGATAATCTCTATTAAGATTGAAGTAGAGATTTGCCATAAGTACATTTCAGACTTTATGTCACTTAATAGAGCTTGAAAGCGGAAGAGTAAATCAGAGTATATCATAGTCACTTTTTGATCCGTTTTCACTTATTTTTTTGAGATGCTTTTTAAAATCACTATCAGCTCACACATATTTAAAATAGTCCCACACTGTCATGTCAGAGATTTTTACATCTCTTTCAATCACCGTTTCCATATATTGTTGAAACTCATTTCTTTTTTTAGAATCAGACATCATAAAGAGACATCTTCTCAAATCACCAGGTGGTGGTAGGTGCATTCCAAGTTCTTCTTGGAACTTACGCATAAGCTCTCCAGTTGTTCGTCCATCATCACTCATGGAAACAATAGAGGATATTTTTACATCTTTCGGAAAATACTTATACAGAGCGTCGAGTAAGTTAGATTGACCATTTCATCCCCCAATGGTTACGATTTTTTTCATGTATACAATAAAAAATATATAATTATATTGTATATATTTTTAAGAAAAGTGCGATATTTTAAATCTTAAATGCTTCTAGCATTAAATCTAAATCTGGAAAATCACTGAGTAACTTTTGTTTTGTAATAATTTTTGATTTTTCTACTCAGGGTTGATCAAAGGCATTGATATCAAATAGTTCTCATAAATAGGCTATTTGAAATTCAAATATATAAAGGAGCTGAGCTATATTTCTTTCATCGAGTTTTTCCATAGCAAGAGAAATAACTGGAATTCACTCATTTCTTAGAGAAGATTCTGTTCCATATTTTTCTATTTTAAGAAGTGAATCAAAAGTAAGTGATTTATTTTTATCAATAAATAATTCACTTTGAGAATTTAGTATTTCTAGAGTTATAAAGAGTTTATCTTGTGGCCCATCCTGATAGAGTTGTAACTGAGAGTGTTGATCTGTTACTCAAATTGCACTACAAGGAGTCACTCAAACTCAGTCTTTCCCAATACTCTCAGCGAGAAGTTGTTTATACCACTCTCCTATTTGCCCTAATCTGCTTGAGTAAGGAAAAAATACACAAATATTCTTTGTCTCAGTTTTGTAATAATAGTACTGCATGATAGCGAGATGTAGTGCTATATTTTGAGATATATCTTTGGATAAACAGTTTGTTTTTATTCCACTGAGCCCAGAAATCAGTCAATCAATATCAATTCAAACAAATGCAAGTGGCAAGAGTCAAACTGCTGTAAACACTGAAAATCTTCCTCAAATATTATCAGCAAGTTCAAAGATTTGAAAATCATTTTCTAACTCAGATGTATATAAAAAATTTTCACCAACTACAAAACAAAAATGTTTCTTCCAGTCTGATTGTATACTTTGTACTTGTTTTCTAAAAAATACATACTGTGACTGTGTTTCTATAGTTGATCATGATTTTGAAATCACGCAAAACATAGTTTTTTTTAAATCTAGTATCTCTAGTAAATCAGATATTGTGTCTGTTTCAATAGTATCGAGGATATAAAGTTTTTGAACTCCAGGTATTTCATTATGATTTTTTCATCTGAGTGCTTCAAATATAGCTCTGGTTCCAAGTGCTGAACCTCAAATACCAAGAACAACCATTGTATCAAACTCTAGAGTGACAGAGTCAATATATTTTAGTATTTCTTGCGTGTTCACTGTAGAATCTACATCAATAAATCATAAATCTTCTCTCTTGTTTAAAATATTTCAAACTATATCTTCTGGAGATGTATCATGAGTCAAAACTGGAGCAGTAACGATTTGTATCATAATCTGAGCATTAAAAAATACATACAAAAATTGTATGTATTTTTCAGTGAAATGCGAGAATCTTTATATTTAGAATGATTTTAAGAAATCTTTCATCTCGCTGGCAATCTCAGGATTTTTCATTGCGTAGGCGACACAAGCCTTGAGGTATCAAACAGTATTTCATGTATCATAACGTGTTCACTCAATCGTAAGTGAATATATATCAGTCTTTTTATTCATATCTATAAACGCGTCTGCGAGACGAATCTCTCCATCTCACACACTCGACTCTGCATTTTCCAGGTATTCAAAAATATCTGGAGTCAGAATATATTTTCCAATCGCTGCGTGACGAGACTGTGTTTCTGAGGCATTTGGTTTTTCTATAAATTTTGTTATTTTAGAATCTGTTGTTTCCATAATTCCATAACTTGAAACTTCTTTTTCAGTTACTTCTATGCTCGCAATCACTGATTTCCCAACTTCCTGAAACCTGGAAACGAGTTGCTGCGCTGCAGTAATAGGATTATCTATAATATCATCACCAAATAATACTAAAAAAGGTTCATCTCAAATAATACTCTTTGCTCGAAGTATCGCGTCACCATCTCCTCTAGGGTATGGTTGTCTGATATAAATAATATTAGCTTCACCAGAAACTGATTTTACTTTTTTTAAATATTCAAACTTTCCAGATTTATCGAGTCGTTGCTCAAGTTCTGGGTTTGAATCAAAATGATCCTCAATAGCTCGCTTGCTTCGTCCTGTAATAATAATAATATCCTCACATCCCGCAGCTATAGCTTCTTCTACAAGATATTGCATTACAGGTTTATCAACAATCGGAAACATTTCCTTTGGAAGAGCTTTTGTAGCAGGAAGAAATCTTGTTCCCATTCCCGCAGCTGGTATGACACACTTTGTTATTTTTTTCATTTTTCTAAAATATTTTAGATTCAAGTAAACTATAATAAAATCATACAGAAAAAAGAGCTTTGTTCAAGCTCTTTTTATATATAGAAAAATGATAAATATATTCTTAAACTTTATTTCTAGCACTTAATTCTGTAGTATTAGGATCTCAATATCCATCTCCCATTTTTCATAATATAATTCATGCATCAGTTATTTTCAAACAAGATTGCTTATCACTCATACCTGCTTGATCATCATAATCAAAACTTGAACTCGAATCTGATAACCAATATTCATCTCAATTCATTCATACTATTTCTCTCAAGAAAAATACTTGTTGAGCACTATTTCATGCAATTAATTCTAATATTTCTTGAACATCAACTTGAGTTAGCTTTCAAACATAATCCTTTCAAGTAACTAACGACTTAGTATCATAAAACTCTAAAACAACACTTCCAATCTTTATGTGAGATGCATTTATATGAATCATATCGTTTTGAAAACCTTGCCAAGTACATTGACTGAGAGCTATGATTCGACGATTTAAATCACTATGAGACAAAATATCACTTGCAGCTCCTGTAGTTCATGATGTCACAAGAGCCGTTGCAATTCAAGAAGCTAATACAGTTCTTCTATCAATTCATTTTTGTTTCATTGATTCTCACATAAACATTTATTAATAAATATAAAATATTATAAATGTATTTTATTAATAATCAAAATTATGATTTGATATCATCAATAATTTCTTGCAGTTCTGTTTCTTTATAAAAATGTCATTTATCATAAAACTCTCGAAAAATAGCCTCAGGAAAATAAGAATTGAGTTTAAGGGATTGTTCAAAAGGGACAACTGTATCGTCATGACTATGGTAGATATATATTTGCTGGCACCATCTTGAGATTTTGTTATATATTTTTTCCAAATCTATTTCAAAACTTCATAATACTTCGTTTTTTGAGTCTTCAATAGCAGCTGCAATAAAAAATATTTTTTTTATGATGATTTTTTTTCCACTTTTAGGATCAAATATCCCGTCATTTTCTCAGATATATTTCAAGATAAATGTTCACCCCAAAGAACTCGCTCAAAGATAAATCTCAGGATTTAAAAATGGAATCATCTTTTCAAACATTATTTTCCAAGACTCATAATCAGCGAAATCTCTATCATGCAGTGGAGCTCTAAAATATTCCCAGTCTTCTCAAAGTTTTTTTCACAGAGTCTTATTCCAACTCAAAAATTTTTCTTCATACGGGTTATACTCAAGTTTGCGCAGCATATCTGTATAGTTTTCAAAATTCTCTTTCGGCTCTCATCCATTGATGAAAATAAATTGTTGTTTCATTATTTTACATAAAAAAATACATACCTTAAGTGTATGCATTTTTTATAATTTTTCGAGAAATTTTAAGTTCTTATTCCATACCCTCTTTTAAGGAGATAGAGAATAATTATAATGAGTACAGTTATAAGAGAAAAGAGGATTCCAAATGAGAGAAATATATTTATCTCAGATTCTCCAATAAAAGCGTATCTGAGTCCTCAAATCATATAGAGAATAGGATTAAATTGACTCACAAACTGCCAAAATGGTGGGAGTATTGAGATTGGATAGAACACACCTCAAAGATAAATAAGTGGAGTAATAAGAAATGTAGGAATAAGCGCTATATCGTCAAAACTCTTAGCGTACAGTCCATTAAAGAGTCCAAGCAGAGCAAATAAAAGAGCAGAGAGTAAAATAAATACAATTGCGAGTCATATATGAGCAATTGAAATATCTGTCATGAATGCTGCAGCAATAAAAACAAGTCCTGCAACCATAACGGCTCGAAGCATTGCTCAAGCACAGAATCAAAGTAGTATTTTCCAATAGGCCATTGGAGAAACAAATAATTCTTCTATAGATTTTTGAAACTTGGCTCCAAAAAAACTACTTGAGGTATTTTGATAGGCAGCCATAATGACTGACATCATGAGAAGCCCTGGAAATATAAAATCTATATAACTAACTCCTTCTACTACTGAAATTCTATCTCCAATAAATTTTCAAAATATTCAGAGGTATAAAACTATTGTGATAACTGGTGGAACCAGAGTTTGTTTCCAAACTCGAAGGAAACGGGCTACCTCTTTTTTTGTAAGAGTAATAAGATCTGTCATGATGGTAGTTTAAATTAATATTATGTTTTCGGTGCAAGGCTTAGAAATAGTTGCTCCATTCTGTTTGATTTATTTCTCATAGAGAGGACTTCAACATTTTTTTCAGTTAACACTGCAAATATATGATTGAGACTCTCGTCTGCAAGAACAGTTACTTCAAGTGTATGGTCATCTACAAGTTTTGGACTGTATTGTTCAAATCTTTGAGGAATTTCTTTGAGTGAATCTTTGAGATCTAAAACAAATATTTCTTGATTCAGTGTTTTAAGCAGTGCTTTCACTGAAGAGTTTTTTACTATAAGACCTCCTGATAATATAGCCACATTATTACACAGTTGTTCTACCTCTTCTAGATAATGAGTCGTTAAAATAATAGTAGTTCCAGCATCATTGAGCTCACCTATAAAATCCCACATTGTTTTTCGAAGCTCAACATCAACTCCTGCAGTTGGCTCATCGAGCACTAATATTTTTGGATTATGAACGAGTGCTCTTGCTATCATAAGTCTTCGTTTCATTCCTCCTGAGAGTTCTTTTGCTTTTGAATCCTTTTTATCCCAAAGCTCTAATTTTTTAAGGTAGTATTCGACTCGCTGTGCTGCAAGTTTAGGTTCAATTCCATAATATCAAGCCTGAAACATACATATATCATATACTTTTGCAAAGACATCAAAGTTAAACTCTTGAGGGACAACCCCTATTTGTTTTCTTGCCTCTGGAAAGTCTTTATCAATATCTATCCCAGCAATTTTCACCATTCCACTGTCTTTGTTTACAAGACTTGTCATGATTCCAATAGTAGTAGATTTCCCAGCTCCATTATGACCAAGGAGGGCAAAAAAATCACCTTGCTTCACTTCTAGATCTACTCATTTTAATACCTCAAGATTTCAGTATGATTTTTTGAGGTTTTTAATTTCTAGTACGTTTTCCAATTTAATCATCATTATGTAATATTTTCTGCACCAGTTATACTCTTTAGAACTTAAAAAGTCCAATTATTTTGGACTTTTTATAACTAGATTTTTTTATTAATACCATCTAGCCAGTACAACATCTATAACTTTGGATGAAGATGTAACTTCTGTTTTAAATTTTTCTACATCACTCATTCACTCTTCACCACGGAAATGATATGGAAAAATCGTTTTAGGAGCAAATGCAATAACTCAAGAAATTGCACTATCAATAGGCATAGTATAAGGAAGATTCATTGATACAAATGCCACATCAATATCTGTTAATGCTCTCATTTCTGGTGTATCTTCAGTATCACCAGAAATATACACTCTAAATCCGTCTGAATCTATTACATAGCCATTATCTCTTCATTGAGGATGATAATTGAGTGCTTCTTCTCGAATATTATATGCTGGAACAGCCATAATTTCAAATCAAGCAATATTTTCTAAGTCACCATTTGCCATTACGATTGCTTTAGCTTGTAAATCTTCAGAGAGTTTTTGAAAAACTGCGTCGTTTACATATAACTCTGTATCTTCTCATACAATTTGTTCTAATACCTCAAGATTAAAGTGATCTCCATGCTCATGAGTCACAAGAACTATATCAGGAGAATTATATCCTGCATAGGATTCTATTGCTTCAGCTGGATCAATATACATAGTAGTATCAGACCAGTTTAAGATCATCGTTGCATGACTAATTGGATTCACTTCCACACTTTCTCCATTTTCAGTTGTAAATGTATAGACATTGTTAGACTCAGTATAATTTGAAGACATATTATCAGTATTAGAATCTAAGCTTTCAGTCTCAACTATTTCTCAAGTATTTGTATCTGGAGCGACAGAAATATCTGGAGTGGGAGTAACTTCTTGTGAACAAGACGCTAATACTCAAGTGATTCACAATAAAAACAGAATAGAAACAAATTTCATAGAGAAATAATTAATAATAAATTCCAAACAGATTAGTTTATCTTTGTATGAGAATTGTATTAATCTCATTTATCTCATTTTATTTTTAAATAACAATCGCTAGTGTGGTCACTGACAATTCAGACTGCTTGCATATAAGCATATATGATAGTTGGTCATATGAAATTCATACCTCTTTTTTTGAGATTTTTTGAGATTTTTTGAGATAGTGTTGTTTGAGCTGGAACTTCTCAGAGATTTTGAGGATTATTTACTATTTGTTTCTTTCAAACATACTTCCAAAGATACTGACTAAAGCTTCAAAACTCTTTTTGTATTTCTAAGAATACTTTAGCATTTCTAATAGCAGAGTTTATTTTGAGTTTATTTCTTATAATTCACTTATTATTTAAGAGTTCTTGTATTTTTTCCTCTCAGTATTCAGAAATTTTTTGAACATCAAATTCATCAAAAGCTGATCTGTAATTTTCCCTTTTATTTAAGACTGTCTCCCAACTGAGTCCAGCCTGAGCTCCTTCTAAGACTAAAAATTCAAACAATATTTTGTCATCGTATACAGGTCTTCCCCACTCATTGTCATGATATGTAATATACAGTGGATTCTCCAGATTTACCCAAGTACAACGAGTAATCATAGCCTATATTATAAAAAGTGTAACTATCCCTCACAGTGCGGAAGCAACGAAAGTAAAAAGTACTTTTTTTCAAAATTGTGATTCTCAAAATCTATAGGCAAGTGTTCATTTTACTAAGTTATTAGACATCACAGCAATCAGAATCGTCGTCCCTGCAACCACTATTCCAAGTCAGCCACTACTCGCGTCAGATGCCATAGTTTGGGTTATAGCATCAACGTCAGCAAGACCTGACACAATTCCAAGTGTATAATAAAAGAGTCCTTCTCCCCATATATCTTTATAAATTATCCCAATAGCTGCTATAAACTTAATGAGCAAAATAAATCATGCAAATTTGAGAGCCGGAGTGATACTAAATGGACTTTGTACTTTTTCCTCAATGCTCAGTTTATCTGATGATTCTTTTTTAGAGGTATAGTAAAAATATCCAGTACAAAGCATAAATATCACAAACATCACGAGTGCAGGTATAAATATAAATGAGAGTAAACTTGCATAGACAAATGCTACGATAGCTATAACTCGAAGAAACATTACAGCAGAAGCAAGCAGTGTCCCAGTGGTATAGAGTGAACTATTTTTTGGATATTTCTTACTTTCCTCACTCATTGATGCTGTGACAGCTGTAGATGATACGAGACCTCACATGAGGCTTGAGAGGAGTATCCCCGAAGTACTTCAAAATATTTTAGTAAGAAAATATCAGATATATGAAATACCAGACATCACTACGACAAAGAGCCAGAGAGAATATGGATTAAAAAATGCTGTGGTCCATATAGGATGCGTTATAGCATTGGCTCACGCAAATCATAGTGATTCAAAAAATGTGAGAAATGAATATTTAACATCAGGAAGCAGTGGTAATATCACAAATGCAATGGCTGCAAACTTCAGGGTCGTATTTATTTCTTCTCTCGATATTTTAAGTACATATCAGTGAATTATGTCTCTTGAAGAAATAATGATTGAAAGAGCAATTG
Source organism: Candidatus Gracilibacteria bacterium (assembly GCA_010119145.1). Lineage (NCBI taxonomy): Bacteria > Candidatus Altimarinota > Candidatus Altimarinota bacterium. The sequence continues at coordinate 157,864 of JAACSU010000007.1, read as the reverse complement.
CTAATATTATAGCTACTTCTTTCGCTCACAGAAATACGAGTACTCATAAGAAATATACTAGTATAGCAGAGATTTCACTGGCTGGAGAGTGATTTTCTCTTTTATACACATTAAAAATATAATCAATGACTATAAATACACTCATCAGAACAAATCAAAATACCGTTACTATGAGATATGTAGTGAATATTTGATCGAGATATTGCGTGAGAGCACCAAAAAGTGCTATAAGTCAGAAAGATCTGATTCAAGAAAAATTATTGAGAACTTCTTTTTTAGAAGTCAGAAATCATGATTTTTTATCAGAAAGCACATCTTTTTGAATTCCGACAAATGCTCAGAGTACAAAACTGAGTACAAAATAGAATATTATGGTTGGAAGATTTGAAAATACGACAAGTTCTGACATAAAAGTAATAATTAAAAAATAAAAATACTAAGATTTTTCAAGTTCTTTTTCCGTTGTCTTGTGTCAATTAACAATATCTGACCACGAAGCTCCTCTACTAAAATCATTATAAGAGCGTTGAAATCATTGGAGTCTTGGTCCATTTGCTGTAGATCATCCTAAATTTGTCGCTATATCTCATATCATAGCTCAAATATGTCTATCTGGTAAGATATAAATGGTTGAAGGTTTTTCAACATCCATTCATTTTTTCTTTGCTTTTTCAGGAAGAAATGCAGTATCAAACTGTACTTCTACAGGAATAACCGTAACATCAGTAATTCACATTTTATGAAGCGTTTCTGGGAAATCGTGAGCTGCTTGCCTCGCTGCTAATATACTTTCTTCATTTTTTCAACTTCACTTAGTTGAAAAACTCAAAAAAGCTACTTGTAAGTCGTATCACTTAGTTCTTGCGTATTTGATTGCTTCAAGTGCTGATATTTGAAGATCTTCACTGGTTGGACTTGATGAGAGTATGTCATATCAAAATATACAATTTTGATTTTCATCAGACTGTAGATGCAAAAGTGCTGATTTCTCAGTTTCACTTGAAAAATCAGGTTTAAAATCTTTCATTCTCTCTGCGACTTTGTAAGCAATATTTCCTTGATTGAGATTTCCAAATATAAATGTATTACACTCACTTTTTCGAGCATCTTTTAATGACATATTTCAAAGTATTTCTACTCACGCTATGGGATTATTTTCAAAATAATCTGAAACTGCTTGGATTTTATCTGAATCATACCCACCATCCAAGAGTGCTACTTTGGGTTCAAATCCATGCACTTTAGCATTTTGAACCGTAAGTCACACAATTTCTATCAGTTGCTCTACATTTGGATTTGGCTGGCACCCAGAGTCAGCAAAAATATATTTTCCATATTGTGGACTCTCCATCAAAAAATATGAAGAAGCTCGTTTTACTCATTCGAGCATTCCAATTTCGTGAAGTCACACACTAATAACATCTCAGGTCTCAGATATATTACCAGCCAAAACCGAATGAACACTTCATTTTTTCAGTTCTCGGGCAGCAATTACAAGGTTATTTTCATTATCAGGCACTTCAATAAACTGTAATCACATTGAAATTAAATCTCTATAATAAAACAGTTCCTCTCTTTTTCAGCATATAACTGGGAGGTGCTGAGAACCATTTATGTTTTCACCTAGAAGTGTTTCAAGTGCTTGGTAGAGCTCTTTTGATTCCTTGATATCTGGATAGACTATCCTAAATTGCATTTTAGGAGCTTCTAAAGTATCTCATTTCATAGAGTATAGTAATCAAATATAATATAAAAAAGTATATATAAAAATATACTTTTTCAAATTTAGAATCTGCTAGAAATTATACTAATCTCCCCATCTTTTAAAACTCGGACAATCTTGTATAACGTTTATAAGTGCAAATCCCGGATATTCAATCGCTTCTTTAATAAGCTCTTTGAGTCACTTGAAATCTTTTGAGTGTCACATCTTAGCAAAACCACAGCCAGCATCTGTTGCAAGCTTGAGTGCATCTATTGGAGCAGTAGTATTTCAGTCTGGAGTAGTTTTTGTTTTAGCTCATAGTGGAGTTGTTGGACTCGCTTGACCTGTTGTAAGGGCGTAGTTCTCATTATCAAAGACTATATACACCATATCTACATTTCTTCGACATGCGTGGATAAAATGCCCCATCCCAATTCCATACCCATCACCGTCTCCTCCCATAATTACGACCGTAAGATTATTATTTGTGAGTTTTACTCAGGTAGCAAATGGAACAGCTCTTCCGTGGAGGGTTTCAGCAGCATATCAGTCAACATACTGACTCGCTTTTCCTGAACATCACACTCCTGAAACTACGACTCTATTATGAGAAGCAATTTCTAGCTCTTTAAATGCATTTTTGAGTGCCATAATAATCAGGAAATCTCCACATCCTGGACACCACTGTATGTTTGTTAATCAGCTACGCATAATTTATTTTTTTAGTGTTTCAAAATCTTCATAATAAAATGGATAGAGGTTGTATTTTCTCAGATTCCTTATTTTAAGAGTTGGTATGAATTTGAGTCCAAATTCTTTGGAAATATAGTTTTCGAGTTGGCCTCCATAATTTCATTCTACAAATATTACTTCCTGCTTATCTTTTATTTCATCCAGAAGTCTTGCGTCGAGTGGTTTTAAGAAGTGTATTATAATCAGACCAAATTCTGGATTATTTTTTACAAATTCTTTTGCCGTATAAATAGTATAGCTTGTTGTAATGATGATTTTTTTAGCACTTGCGTTAAAAACTTCATATCATGATATTCATTCTTTTTGAAAAAAGTTTTCCAGTTTTTTCATTCGTTTTTGTGTCATTGCAACTTTCACAGCTGAATCCTCTGTTGTTGCACCATACTCATCATGTTCATAACTTGTTGCTATGAAATCTCAGTCAACAGTTCCAGGAAGAGTGTAGGGAGATACTCCATCATCTGTGAGTTTATATCGTTTGAATTCTTTGTCAGGATTCAGTTCTAATTTTCCTCTTTCCACTTCAGGAATAATGAGCTCTGATTCGAGTGTAGCTTTTCCGTCAGCAAATTGTTTATCAATAAGAACTATAACCACTGTTTGGTATTTTTGTGCGAGATTGAGAGCTTGTCCTCCGGTATAATATGCATTTTCTAAACTTGAAGGAGCTATGACGATATGATCAAACTCTCCAAAACTGGGGTTCAGTGCCATATTTAGGTCTCACTGTTCAAAATACGTCGGTGTTCCAGTACTGGGACCAGCTCGTTGCGCTAAAACCATAACAAGTGGAATCTCAGCTTGTTGCGCAAAAGAAATGGATTCTACCATAAGAGCAAATCATCCTCCTGAAGTTCCAACCATAGCTCTTTTTCACGTGAAACTCGCTCCAAGGGCTGACATAGAAACTGATATCTCATCCTCTGCTTGTAGGTATGGAACACTTCCATCTTTTATAACTTCAACCAAAATACTCGATGCTGGAGTCATAGGATAGGCAGAATAGTATTCTAGTTCTCAAGCTATCGCTCAGAGAGTCAGAGCTTTATTTCAATAAATAGTTTTTCTTGATTCTCAAAGTCTTTTTAAAGCTCAAAATGAGTTATTTACAGTAATTTCGTACTCTGCAAATATTCTTTCAAACACTTCTAAGTTACTGTTCACAACATCTTGTCATTTACGAGCAAATATTTTTTGTATTTTTGATTTAATAATTTCTTCATCCAAAGAAAAGAGTTTTGCTAAAAGTGATATGAGATATGTATTATCGTATTTAGCGTCTATTTCTAGAGGAAGTATCTGAAATCATGTGAGAGAAATATCTTTTTTTTCTAATTTTAAGAGATGTTTTGAATTCACTATAATAATCGCATTATCTTTCAAAAATGGAAGAGAAAACTCTAGATTAGCAGCGTCTAGAGCAACTATCACATCTACATATTTTGAGATATATTTTGAACTATCTGATACAAAAATATCAAAGTAATTGATTCCTCCTTTAATAATAGATTGGTACTCGATATCTGTATTCACGTGATATCCAAGTTCAGCGAAGACGTCAGCTATAATATCAGCGGTTGAATTCATACCAAGACCTGCAGCTCATGTAACTCGTATATTTATTCGCATAGTAAACTATAAAAAATAGATTCATATTATTATGCAAAAAAAGAAGTATTTTTCAAAAAATACTTCTTTTTTCTCATTAATTTTCCAATGGTGGTCATTCATACATTTGCACTCAATCCAAAAGAAACTCTCAACTATCTTTTGTGGTCCAAAAAATTATCAAATTTTTATCAATATCTAATATACAAGTTTTTGAAAACTTACTCCATTCTGAAGTTAATAATCATCATCCACTAAGACAATTATTATCTCAAGATCAATTTTGAAAACTTTTGCTAATTGATTGATTTCATGAAAGTGATTTCGCATAAAATTCTATAGTATATTGTTTTCAAACAGTTAGAGGATTTTTTCTTGTAATGATGACTCCTCCATTATTTCATACATTAGTTTTTGTAGCTCATCATTTTACATATAAAGAATTAGCTTCAATGACTGAATCTGTATTGTATGAATTATATTGTTGAGAATTTGAATATACTCAGAATCAATCTAATGAATTTTCAAAGCTTCCATTAAAAATTGAACTCTCTAGATAAATAATATTTTTCTTATTTAAATAAGTTCATTTTTCCATATCACAATAAACCTCAATTTCTTCTCAAAATCTATCTATGATATAAACTCAATTTCACTGAGATTGACCTGTTTGCTTTATTCTTTTACAACTTCATTTTGGATTTGTAAGATAGAGTGATGAACCAGATCATATGATGGTCTCTTCATTAGATATATAAGAATTATAATTAAGGTTTGTTAATAATATATCTAAATATCCTGAACCACTCAGTATGCTACTGAGTTCCTGAACAGGTGTATTTGTATCTACTTCTGTCAGTACTCAAAGTTTTCGTCCATATACTTTTGGAAATCTACTCGAATAATCTGCTGCAAAAGTGGTATTGCTGATTGTATTTTGTGCGACGCTTCCAGCTTCTTCCATGAGTGCCATGAGTTGAAGACTCTTTCTGTCTTTGGTAAGGTAGTAGGTATAAAATGAGTCATCTTTAGGATCTTTCCCTCAATTCGTATAATCAATCGTTTCTAAAACATCTGTTCCTACATATCATTGGTACGCAATTACATTGCTCGCTCCACTGGCTGTAATTTCTATATAGTCATCTGGAAGTGGAAGGGATTTACTTGTTGCATAGACTTGAAGTGAGTCTGAGAGTTTTGTAAGTTGTGAATATCTGTTGGAGTCTCGTGCTCACGTCAAATAATTTGAGTAACTTACAAATCATACCGTCGATAAAATACCTATAATCGTAATAACCACTATAAGTTCTACAAGAGTGAAGGCTGGGAAAGTTTTTTTCATATTTTTATTTATTTTATAAACATCATTCATTGCTTATTTAGTAGATTTCAAAAACTTGTATTTGAAATGTAATACCCATTTGCTCTGAGTCAATAGTTATTAAATGTAGCGTCATCAATATGAAATACTGTTGTAGAATTTATAAATCACCAATTTCTAAACCTATCACATCAATTTGATAATCATAAATTTCATAAAATTATACTACACTCCTTGCTCGTGTTAGAAAATGATGACTCAGCAATTACAAAATTAGGATCTACGTCTATTTTTAATGCTATATCAATATTAAAATTATCAACATATCTCGTAATCAACATATCTTCATAAGCTATTGATTTCACTATAGGTCATAAAGAATATGAAAGATTCGTAGTATTGATATTTCAAGCTTTTTGAAGCCATCAAAAATTTCATGTTCCACCTACTACACTTCTTGCTATGAGAGTCCAGCCTCCTCAGTCTGTTTCCATATCACAATACACTTGCAAATTTTCTCATAAAGGTGAAATAGCATAGATTCAATTTCATTTACTTCCTCAGGTTTGTTTTATTCGCTTACAACTAGCCTCTGGATTTACACTTATAAGTGACGCTCACGTTCAAGTTATATTATCATTCTTATCATTACTAATTGTTGCATTATATTCATTACTTGTATTAACAATATCTAAATATCCTGAACCAGCGAGTATAGAACTCAGTTCTTGAACGGGAGTGTTGGTATCTACTTCTGTTAGTACTCAGAGTTTTCGTCCATACACTTTTGGATATCTACTGGAATAATCTGCAGCAAAAGTATTATTGCTGAATGTATTTTGAGCTACACTGCCTGCCTCTTCCATAAGAGCCATAAGCTGCAAACTCTTTCGATCTTTCGTAATATAGTAAGTATAAAATGTATCGTCCTTTGGGTCTTTTCATCCGTTCGTATAGTCAATAGTTTCAAGAACATCACTTCAGATATAGCCTTGGTACGCAATTACATTGCTCGCTCCACTTGCTGTAATCTCAACATAATTATCCGGAAGTGGTAGGGATTTTTGTGTTGCATAGACTTGAAGTGAATCACTGAGTTTTGTCAGTTGAGAATATCTATTAGAATCTCGTGCTCATTTTAAATAATTTGAGTAACTTACAAATCCAATTGTTGAAAGAATTCCAACTATTGTGATGACGACAATGAGTTCTACAAGTGTGAAAGCAGGTGTTTTTAGTAACATTTTATTAATTATAAGTTCTAAACTTTAGTACATCAATACCTATCTTATTTTCTAGATATTATCATTTATTACTTTTATTTCTTCATCTGATAGAGCTCGATTATATATCCTAATTTCATCAATCATACCATCAAATAATCTTCAAGCTACTCAATTAGTATAAGTCTGTCATCATATTACAAAATTTTGGATTCTATCTTCATATGAAGAAGCAAATGTCTCCATTACAGATGATCAAGAACCACTTAATACTTTTAATCAATTTAAATAATAGTCTCAATTAATTCATGATCTTCTCAGGGCTACTACCATATAACTTTTATTTGGGACTTCAAAGTCAATTTTAAAACCTCATCAGCTTGGTGGCCAGTTATCATAAACAAATGAGGTATCATATAATCTAAATGCATGATTTTCATAAGAGTGTGATCATTGTAAATCTTTAGTGTATTGTCAAATCAAAGCTCATCATGTTCCACTAAATAAATTCACTTTTGCAATATAGGTAAATTGATCGGTGTAAAGGTCATATACAAGTTTATCACTTGCAAGATATCTATTTCCATTCATTGTAAGATTTCATCATTCTGATGCAAAAATAGAACAATTAACTTCTCTATTATTTTCATAACAAAGTAAATCATTGTTATATTTACTTCAATCAGCCATTCGTCACGTATTGCTTAAATCTGAAAAATTCATATGCAATACCAAGCTATTATCTTGAAGTGCTAAAGTTCGATTACTCTGGGAAAGTCACAGAAAAATGTTTCATGTTCATTGTAATACATTTCAATTATCAATGGTAGAAATAATATTTTCATTGGTATTTAAAATATCTAAGTATCACGAACCGTTCTTAATACTTGTAAGTTCTTGCACAGGAGTATTGGTATCTACTTCAGTAAGGACTCAGAGTTTACGTCAATATACTTTTGGGTATCTATCCGAATAGTCTGCAGCAAAGGTCTTGTTAATCTGAAGATTAGGAGTTAATGCAACACTTCCAGCTTCTTCCATGAGTGCCATCATTTGAAGGCTCTTTCTATCTTTAGTGAGGTAATAGGTGTAATAAGAATTATCTTTTGGGTCTCTTCCTCAGTTTGTATAATCAATAGTTTCTAGTACATCACTTCAGACATATCCTTGGTACGCTATTACATTTGTAGCTCAACTGGCTGTAATTTCTATATAATCATCTGGAAGTGGAAGAGACTTTTGAGTTGCATAGACTTGGAGGGAATCTGAGAGTTTTGTGAGTTGAGAATATCTATTGGAGTCACGAGCTCAAGTAAGGTAGTTAGAATAGGAAACAAATCCTATAGTTGAGAGTACTCATATAATAGTGATAACAACGATGAGTTCTACAAGGGTGAAGGCTGGGAAGAATGGTCTCATAGTTGAAAAATGAGTTGAATTAATGTATTTCAGTGTACGTAAATTTATTTATATAAAAAGAATTTGTTCTTGCTAAAATTATAATTTACTGTCTCTATAATCACAATATAGTATTTTTCAAAAAATACTTCATAATTACTGACTTTTTATATATACTCAAACCATTAAAATATAAAAATCCATATATGTTAACATTTTTTCTCGTTATGTTGTTCATATTTTGAACAATGTTTGGGAGCTTTGCATCGGTTATAATATACAGAATCAAAAGTGGTGAAGGGTGAATTATAAATTGAAGAAGTCACTGTAAAACCTGTGACCGTAATCTCTCAGCTCTCGAGCTAATACCGATATTTTCATGGCTATTTCAATGAGGAAAATGCAAATGATGTAAAAAAAGCATAGCGTCTATTTATCCAATACTCGAGCTCACTATGTGAATCCTCTTCGCATGTGTTTGATATTTTATGATTGATATTTGAAGTATTTTGGATTGAAATAATTTTGAGATTTTCAGATTATTTTTCTTCTTAGCTATTATTTTTCTGACAGTAATTTATGTATTTTATGATATTTTATATCTCGAAATACCTGAAAGTATTTTAGCTATACTCAATATATGAGTTTTAGGAGCACTCATGTTTGAATTATGTTTCGCAGTATTTTTTGATCTCAGAATGAGTATTTTTCCTTGGATGGAGTTTGTGAACTGAGCAAGTCTCTATTGGCTTCAGATACTCATAGCATTTATAACGCTGTGATGACTCTACATTATTATGACTAGATGACTCAAAGAAGTATATGACGTACTCATAGTTATAGCATTATGGATGATACTTATTTGATCTAATTATTTTATATTCTCTGACTCAATGTTAATTTGATTTGAAAGTCCACTCATGAGTTGACTCCTCGCTGCAATGGCACTTTTTACATTTTTCTTTCTACAAATACTGGTATCTGGATGAGAATGGATGTGAGCGTGAGACCTCAGAATAGCTATAGTTTCATGACTCATAGTATGAATATACCTCACTCTTCCAGCATGAATGATAACCTACGTAAGTGGGAGTATAATCTGAATAGTACTCGTTGTATTTTCAAAAGCGAAACACGGACTCAAGAATAAATTTCAACATCAAATACCATTTTGACCATTTATTGCAGCTTGATACGTGAGTATAATGTTTTTTCATAGTCAAATTTCGAGTTTTATAGCATTGTATTTTTAGTAAATGTAAAGAGCAGTTTTTTTACATTTTTGCTCAAAATTGATATACTTAAGGAATATTTAGAAAAATAAATACAAAAACAGATGACAAAAAAACGAATCGCAGCAATACGAGATTTCATAGACACGGCTGAAAAATCTTTGAAGAATGCTAAAAAACTTCTCAAAGAGATTTTAGAAGAAGAAAATATAGATCTCTCTGCGAATCTAGATTTAGATACAAAAGGGCTATCTAAATATGATAGTGGTGATAATAAAATAGTCGAAGGAGTATTTACTTGAGAAGAAATGCTAGGCTCTGACGGTAACAAGTATCCTGTTCCTGTCAATTACGCCAGTAAATCAAAACTCGTTCAATGAGATAAAATGAAACTCACAATAGAGTGAAGTGGTAAAATGCTCTACAAACAAATTAAACAAATAGAGCGAGAAACAAAGGTAGGACTCCTCACACAAAATAACTGAAAATATCAAATTATATCCGATTGAGTTGCTTACGATGTACTTACAGCCGCTGTAACTCACTTCAAGGCAAGTATTGGTGACACTGTTACAATTTTAATCCCAGCTGGAAAAGAAGCTACATTTGGAGCCATTGAAGCTGTTATGCCGAAAGAATAAAAAAAAATGAAAATTACAAAACTCCAGATATCTCTGGAGTTTTTTATAATATGTTATTTATATTGATTTGGGTTTCTATGAGACGAGAAATTGGAAATGTTTTTGAATTGAGAACATCTTGTAATTGTTCTATAATAACTAAAATTTGTTTTCTAAAAGTTTCTTGATTTTCAAAGTTATATGATTTCTTTATAAAGCTTAATAGCCTATCTATTTCTTGAATTCTTGAGCTGAGACCAGGGATGAGTTCTTCCATCATCACAAAATCTGTTTGATTGTTGATATATATATCTCTTTGTTTATAGAACAAAATTTGATCAACCAGTAATTTTATATCTGTGTGTTCTACTTCATTTCTTATAAGTTTTGCAACGATTATCAGTAATATTTGGCAGTTATTATTAATATCTCTCGTTAATCAATTCTCATTGAGCTGTAAATTTTGTGATTTTTCAACTCACAAAATATCACTTGGTCTCTCAGGTCCAACATATGTTTCTATAGGTAACAGAGCTTTATTCATAGTATCATACTAAAAAATTATTAGTATATAATAAACTAAAATAATATATATGCAATATATTATTGGAAAATATCTCTCAATACTTCTATTGCTCTTTCTTGATTGATAAAATATGGACTCGTACAGACCGTTATGAGGTCTGCTCTTTTTGCTATATCTAGAATGACTTGTTTTTTAAGTTCATATTCGATGTAATCCAGTTCTGGTTCAAAAAAGTCTAAATCAAGATTAAGTATGATATTTCTACCCTCTTTTTCATATTTTTGATAATCTCAAGACACGTATTTTTTGAGAGAGTCATCACTGCGAATTTGAATAGTCTTTCAAATCAGTCATTCTTTTTCTGCTGGAATAATATAATTTCCAACATTGAGAAAAAAATTAGTATACTCAAATACTTTTTGTAAATCACGAGAATCTGGTTTCAAAAGATATTTTTCAGGATCTCTGGTATCAGCATGTTCGTCAATATGATACAAAAGCGAATTATCTGATATAATTCCCTGCTTTCTTGCCAAATACCAAAAATAAAAAACATGATTATGATTATCTACAAGATATATTTTTTTTCATTTCCACTTCATTTCATACAAGTTCTTAAGTCCAAAACATTGTTGCATCACATCATCAAAATCATATTCCTCAAATGTTATTTTTTCAGAGTTTCCAGTAAGAAGATTAATCTCCTCAAAACTTTCTATTTTTTTGAGAGCTGGAACAAATAATTTAGGATTTTTTCTATCAGAAAAAGAGAAAGCGTTATTTCAAACATTTTCTGTAATATAAAAGTTTTGAGTATACATAATTTTTTGCTATTATTTTTGTATAACTTTAGTAAAACTATATGAAACGGCAAGAAAAAATAGAGCTTCTAAAAAAAACAGTCTTTGAAATGTTTCCAAATGCAGAAACAGAGCTCGAACATAATAACGAGTTTCAGCTTCTTATTGCCATACTCATGTCAGCGCAAGCAACTGATAAACAAGTAAATATCATTAACAGAAACTTTTTCCAGCATCTTATAAGTCCTCAAGATTGACTCAATTTATGAGTTGAAGAAATAACTGATTTTATAAATTCTGTTTCATTTTTTAATAATAAGGCAAAAAATATCTACAAAACATGTGAAATACTTGTTCATAAATATAACTCAGTCCCTCCTAAAACACTCGACGAACTGACAAGTTTACCATGAGTATGAATAAAAACGGCTAAAGTATTTCTCTCCGTTACCGAAAATGCGCCCTATCTTTGAGTTGATACTCACGTGCACAGAGTGCTCAATAGAATAGGAATTGTGAAAACAAAAACTCCACTGGAAACTGATAAAAAAGCTTCAAAAATATTTTCAGCAAGTGACTTATGACCACTTCATAATACGCTCGTTTTATTTTGAAGATATCACTGCACGGCCAGAAAACCTAAATGTTATAACTGTAAAATAACTGAGGGATGTTCGTATAAGTTCAAGAATTTTGAAGAAAAATAAAAACCTCTTTAGCAATGAGGTTTTTATTTTTTGATTATTATTTTCTTTTTTCAAAAGCTTCAATAATAGCTTTTGATGATTGCATATTATGCACTCTTTTTCTTTCTTGCATTTGTGAGTCTAGTTCTCAGAGTTCTTCAGAAACTATATCCTCACAATCAGGATCTTCATCAACAATGTCGAGAATCCTGGCTCGAAATTCTTCAAAACTTTGCATAAAAATTGGATCTACATGAGCTGAAATTGCTTCAAGTTGAGCCGACGTTGTATCTTTTTTTTGAGAACGTTGTGCATCAAAATATTTTTGGAGTCAGCAGCTTACTGTCATAAAAAGAAATTAATTTGTATATTTGTATTTATATTGCATTTCTAAGCACTCTCATCTCATCCTGTGCTTGAATAGAAACTTGTTTTTTTCTTCTACTTAGAATTCTTTCCTCTATAGTTGCAAGAGTTTTTCCAAACATTATTTGTTGTTCTACGGCGATTTCTTGCTTAAGATTTAAGATCTCGCTTGCAATACTCTCAAAGTTTTCTAATGTCTGTACTCTTTTGTGATTTGGCAGCATTGTATAAATTTGCATAAAATCATACTTATCCTTTGGAGAGAAGTCGTATTGGGAAAAGAGTTGTTCAAGTTTTGAGTTCATAGTTTGAGAAATTTTTATTTAATTTTAGTATAGTGTCCTAAGATAAAAAATCAATCAATAGAATATAAAACTAAAATAATTGTATCATAGTTTTTTATAGCTCACAAGAAATAGCTGTTGACTTTGTCTTACAAATCAACGTCTCAATTATTTAAATATTTTTGAAACCAAGTGAGCTGTCTTTTTGCATAATTACGAGAATGCTGTTGTATCATTTTTTTGACCTCTTCAATGTTTTGTTCTCAAAGTATATATGGCTCAAACTCTTGATATCCAATAGATACAAATCCAGGATTTCAAAAAACATATCCTTGTTCTAAAAGTCATTGTAGCTCTCACTCTAGTCATCCTTCAAACATCTGTCCAACTCTTATATTTATTCTATTATACAGCCACTGTCTGTATTCGTCTGATTTTAACTGGATAGATGAGAGCTCAAGTGAATCAAATGGGCCAGAAGGGGTTAAAAATAAAACATCATATTTTAAAATTTTTTCAGTTCGAAATGCTGTTTTTGATTTTCAGGTTAATTTCTTTACTTCAATAGCCCGTTCTACGTAGACTCTGTTATTTGGATGGAGTTCTACTGCATATTTAGGATCTATTTCTTGAAGTATAGCGTACATTTCATCATTACTTAAACTTTCCATTTCAGCTCTCAGCTCATAGTCGGCTTCTACTTTTGGAAGATCTCTCTCATATATGAGACTATCTATATACAGCCCTGTTCATCATACAAGCAAAGGGATTTTATTCTCGGAGTGAAGTTTTTGAATAATAGGTTCTGCTCTCTCCTTAAAATCTCAAACAGAAAAATTCTTATCTGGATTTAGAATATCTAACATATGATGTGTTATTCCCTGCATCTCTTCAGCTGTAATTTTCCCAGTTCATATATCCATGTTTTTATATACTTGTTTGCTGTCTGTTGATATAACCTCAGAGTTTAGGTACTTTGCTATATCAATACTCATGGCAGTCTTCCCTGCTCAAGTAGGTCAAAAAATCACAATTACTTTTTGCTTATCTGATTTTTTACCTTTAAATTTTTCGATAATCTCTTCATACATAGTCTCACTGTTATATTACAATTTATATCAGTATATATCTTCATGAAAAAAATGCTATAAAAAAATTTGACATTAGTCTCTTCATCAATAGTATTTGTCGCGCACTCAGATAGTGCCACTTTAGCTCAGTTGGTAGAGCGCTCGCCTTGTAAGCGAAGGGTCGTCGGTTCAACTCCGACAAGTGGCTCCAGTAAAATTTAAAGTGAAAACCTTAGCTTCCAACACTCTCCTTTACACAGAGAAGAGGCTTGAAATCTGAGGTTTTCTCCATTTTGGGCAGTTACCAGAGCGGTCAAATGGGGGGGACTGTAAATCCCCTGGCTACGCCTTCGGGGGTTCGAATCCCTCACTGCCCACCATTTTTTTCAAATAAACTACCATTATTTGACGAAAAAGTACATAGAAATAAATTATGCCCAAGTGGTGGAATGGTAGACACGCTGGTCTTAGAAACCAGTGCCGTAAGGTGTGGAAGTTCGAGTCTTCTCTTGGGCACCAAAACAATCCGAATATTATATATTTTTGCAACGTATTATAGCGGGCAAGTAAAACAAAGAAATATTATGAAACAAGCAATTCACCCAGAAACAAAAACAGTTCCAGTTATCTGTTCATGTGGAAATACATTTGATACAGAATCAACTATCAAAGAAGATGAAATTAGAGTGGAAATATGTTCTAAATGTCATCCGTTCTATACAGGAGAAAAAAGAATCCTTAAAACTGGTGCCGTTGATAAATTCTACGCACGTCAAAAGAAAATGGAAGAAATGGCAAAAAATAAAAAATAGTCACTTCCCTATAGAAAAAGACTCAGAATACTCTGAGTCTTTTTTAGTATCTAAAATTTAAAACAAAAAAAATGGACCGAGCAAGCCTGTATGGTTCGCTCGGGTCCTTTGTCATTACATCAATGAAAGCAGTTTAGAACTGACTCATTATGTAGCTTGTGGTTTTGTGATCAGCCTCAATTTGTGTAGTTGTTTTACCTACATTTTCTTCTGAACTTTTTTCTCCAACTCCGACGTACTCTTTCTTTCCATTACTGAAATTCTTGAATAGAGAGCTTCCTCCTGAATGATACATGTTAATCTCCTTTAGATACTTGTATTTATGTTGTTTTCCTTTTATGATGAACAAACATATTTCTTTCCCGCATCATTATTAATGCAAATGTAGAATATAGAATTTTGACTAAAGAGCAAATATATTTATAAAATTAAACCAAAAAAAAATGACCCGAGCAGGCCTGTTACGCGCTCGGATCTTTTGCATCTCAATTACAAGACTTCACGAATTACTCCGCGGCTTGCATTTGAGGTTTGTCGGGCTGCTCAGCCTGCATTGGTATAACCAATTCTTGGATAATCCGGTCATAGACTGGTTTCTCATATTTTCCTTTGGTCTCAATTTCTAGACCGGTGTATTCTTCAACATGTACCGTAGCCATTTTTCTTAGGCCTCCCAAGCCTTATTTGTTTTGATTTTTACTACCCCCACCCATGGAGGCAATCCACTAAGATTATTCTAGGGATGTCTATTAAGCTAAGGATTTTTGGCTTAAAATCAAATGATTTTACTGTTTTTCTATTAGATTTGACATAGTATTTTTTTCTATATAATAGTTGCGTATTCATATTTTTGTTTAAGACCGTAGGCGAAGTCATATAAGACCTACCGAGACAAAAGAGAAAGAAGTTATTTCAATATATACTTCCCTAATCTCTTTGCTCGCGCAAAGAGATTTTTTTGTAGATATGAATAAGATAGAAAATATTTATTTTATTAGAACACGAGACTATGGCAGTTACTAAACAACAAAAACAAGAAATACTTGCAGTTCTTACAGCAAGATTTAAAGATGCTCAATCTATAGGTTTTGCTAAAACTAATACTCTTACAGTTTCAGAATTCGAAGGAATGAGGAATGATCTTAGAGCCGTTGGAGCTAACTATATGGTTGCTAAAAAAACACTTATCGTAAAAGCAATTAAAGATGCTCTAGATATTGATATGGATCTTAAAACACTTCCTGGTCAAATTGGAGTTGTTTGTTCAAATGAAGATGCTATGGCAGGACTTGGGAAAGTAAATGACCTTGTATCTAAATTCAAAGGTGAAAAAATCGAATGGGCTGCTGCAATATTCGAAGGAGAACTTAAGAGTCTAGAAGAAACAAAAGCAATTGCTGGTATGCCTTCAAGAGATACATTACTCGGAAGATTGGTTGGTTCTATGCAATCACCTATTGCAGGTCTTGCAAGATGGTTTGATGCTGCTGCAAAAGAACTTGAATCTACTGGAAAAGAAAATGTTGGTTCACTTGATGTTGGAACTTCAGCTGTATCAGAAGCTAAAGCTGAAGAAGCTGCTCCTGAAGTAAAAGAAGAAGTAAAAAGTGAAGAAGCACCAGCTACTGAAGAAAAGAAAGAAGAAGCTGCATAATTTTTTGAACTAGTATATATCAGGATGAGTTACAATATTTAGGTATTTTTCTCATCTTGGTATACAACTAGCTCAAAAGCTAGAAAAGCATTGTAGAACTCTCTTCAGTATCTTACATAAGATACTTCTGTAATTGTGTGATATTGAAACACAATTCTACAATGAATTATTATTTTTATTTATATAATTTTTTGCAAAATGGCTGAATTATCAAAAAATGCTACTAAGATCATGGATCTTGTTAAAGAACTTACTATCGTTGAACTAAACGACCTTGTTACTGCAATGGAAGAAGAATTTGGTGTTTCTGCTGCTGCTCCAGTTATGATGGCTGGTGCTGCTGGTTGAGAAGACGAAGGACCTTCTACAGTTAATGTAGTTCTTACTGCTGCAGGTGGTCAAAAAATCGCTGTAATCAAAGTAGTGAAAGAAATTACTGGTCTTGGACTGAAAGAAGCTAAAGATATCGTTGATAACGGAGGGAACGTTAAAGAAGGTGTTTCTCGAGCTGAAGGTGAAGAAGTGAAAGCTAAACTTGAAGAAGCTGGTGCTTCTGTTGAACTTAAATAGTTTTCCTTATAATAAAACTGAGATATCTTTTATGATTTCTCAGTTTTATTTTTATTCGGGATTGGCCAAGTGGTAAGGCAAGGGACTCTGAATCCCTCATCGTAGGTTCGACCCCTACATCCCGAACCATACTAAAAATTAAACTATAACCTCTATGCTTTGGCAAGATATTCTCATGACTTTTGTGAATTGTATATTTATAATTTCACTCTCTAATCAAGTAATATCTTGAATAAAAAGTAAAACGAGTAGTATAAGTATATTTACCTCTATACCTACATTTTTGTGACTATTTGCTATGAGTTTTGCGCTCTATACCCTCAATTTATACGTCACTTCTTTTTTTACAGCAATTTCATGACTTCTTTGGGTACTTATATATTATCAAGAAACAATATATTGAAAGTCTGTATTAAAAAACTCTCCAAATTAGGAGAGTTTTTTATGACATAAATTTTAGTATTAGAGTGATAAGTAAGTATACAAAACCTAGTATAACTCATCCAACAAATATGTACCATAATATAATAAGAAACCTCCAAAAAAACAGTAATTTAAATACTTTTTCAACGAGAGTTGCAGCTAAAGGACTGCTTTGAGTAATTTTTTGTATATTTTGTTTATTATTTGTGAGATACTTAGAATATTTTTTTCACAAAAAATAGGTCATTAAAAGTCTAAACATAATTTTAGTCTTCAAGATTAACAAACTCTGTTCTATCTCAGCTGAGATCAGAACCTATTTTTGATACTTTTATAGCTTCTGAATGTTGCCCAAGAGTATGAAGAAAGAGGTCTTTTCATTCCCCGTATGGAATCACGAGTTTTGCTTCAATATTTTCAAATATTTTTACAGCGTCTTTAGTTCAAATGATTATGAGAATATCAACGTCCCCAAAGAATCCAACAATTTCCTCTTTGAGCTCAAAACTATCAGATGTTACGATACACATATGTTTTCCATCTATAAGAAACTTATAGAAAAGTAAATCAGTATACTCTTTTACTTCAAGCAAGTTTCCAGATTTTTCATATTCACCAGGATGAGTGACATCATAATCCTCCATATGAACCGTTTTATCGGAGAAATTAAAAAGAATTTCCTTTTTATCTGCATTTTTAATTGCTATTGTATCAGCATTTTTGTATGAAACTTCAATCATGTCTCTAATTTATTATATAAAAAATGGTTTATTCCGATAGATTATTCAACTGAGATCAAATCGAACAGATATATTTTTTATTTTATCTATATCAATCCACTCATATCCAGTAAATCTTTCCTCTTTTCGAACAACTGGTTCTTGGGTTCCGTTATAACGAATAATAAAAATATAGACATCTTTATCAATCACAGGATTTCACTTTAAATATCCTGCTGTATAGGTGTAGTTAAGTTTTGTTACAAACTTAATTATCTCTAAATCACTTTCAGGAATTCAAGCTTCTTCTGATATTTCTCTCACTGCGGTGTCTTTTGCTACTTCTCCTGCTTCTATTTTTCATTTAGGAATTACGAGTTCCTCTTGTTTTCGCGAATTGAGCCACCTCAAAAGAAGTATTTGAATTTTTCAGTTTTTCTTTCTATAGACGACTCAACCCGAACTTTTTTCATATTTTCTAGCCATTGTTGGGTATTACGGGTGCTGTAAATGTATTGAAATAATAGTACAAAAAAAACAGTCTAAATCAAGTTCTTTTATTTTTGCACCACAAAAAAATATATGATATTATTAAAGTACAAAACAAAATAAAAATAAAAATACATTATGCAAGAACATGACGATATCTTAGCAGGTTTAGAGTCTGAAGATATGACATCTTTCAAAGAAGCTGTAATTATAGAGAATTCTGAGGCTAATACCCTGAACTTTGAATGATTTAAAGTGAGTGAAGATAAGACTGAAACAGTCAGTGAAGAAAAAATTGAAAAAAAAGTGACTTCTCAATTAAAAAAGTCATTTTCTTGAGCTATGTTTATGCTCAAATATGTTTCAACTTCAATCTGAATATTTTGAGTATTATTACTCGCATCAAATTACAGTGCATATTGGAATCTTGCTTCAAGTTATATTTACGCAGATGATTTAGAAAATAGTAAAAATGGTCTTATCCAATCTGTTGCAGCATGAAATGTAACAGAACAATCAAAAGTTACTGAAGAAGTAGACTCATTTAAACAAGTTTGAAGTGCTACCTGAAAAGAAAATGCTATGCACGATATGAATCAATTTGTATCACAAAGTAAAAATAATGCTATTGATTTAGGAATCGAAATTACTCCATATGAGAATCGTATCGTCATTCCTAAGATAGGTAAAAATATTCCTCTTCTTGATATTACACAAACAAAAGTAGAGTGACAAAAAGAACTTGATGATATATTTATGAAAGAGCTTGAAAACTGAGTTATTAGATATCCAGGAAGCGCAAAACCTGGTGAAGAATGAAATTCATTTATATTTGGACATTCTTCTAATTTCCCATGGATTGATGGAGATTACAACGATGTATTTGCACTCCTTGACAGAGTATCATTTGAAGATGAAGTCATAGTATATTATGGGCAAGAAAAATATATTTATAAAGTGAATGCGAAAAATGTTATTAGACCATGAGATGTTTCAGTTTTAAAAAAAGACAATGATGATAGAAAAAAACTCACTCTCATGACTTGTTGGCCTATTGGGACCACTCTTAACAGACTTGTTCTCACGGCAGAGTTAATAGAAATTCAAAAATAAATATGAACTGATTTCAGTATAACTATAAAACATCTAATGAAATTTTAGAACTCATTCCTCAGATTAATGAGTTTTGATTTTTAGATATCATAGGATTATGACTGAGTATATGATTGACTACTTTACTCATATTTTTTGTAATCCCGATAAGTGTCATCTCATATACAAAATACAAAAAAACAAAAAATACAAAGAACAAACGTAAACTCTTAACACAAATTCTTCTACGTAAAGAAATAGAGGATGAAGTGGAAAGTGAAATTAAAATAGAAGAAGAGGAAACAGTAGTATAAAACTACTGTTTTTTATTTTTGTTATAAAACTCTGCATAAGTTATATTTTCCTCATGAAGTCTTGTGGCAATTTTCGTTCCAAGATACCTCCAATGCCAAGGCTCTATGTCATAGCCATCTATAGTGATTCAATTTTTGTATGAATTTGTAAACCCAAACTTATGTGCATTTTCATCTAACCAATTATAATACTCCATGAGTCGTGAAGAATTTTTCCAATAAGAGTTAGTACTTGCTGACCATAAATCTGCGGTAAGTCATGACTGATGTTCACTAAATCATGCTTTGGCACACATGTTATCAGGACATCACCTGGCTTTGATCCCAGCCTGATACGAGTAGCTTCTATAACTACTCACCACTACTATTTTTTCTTTAAAATCTCAATAAAATTCTTGAGCTAGTTTTTCGAATGCTGCCGCTGCTTGCTCTCTCATTTGAGCGTCTCATTTCGTGTCAGATATATATTCTCGAGACAGCCTTCGCATGTCACTTGGTACATATGATTTTTGAGTAAAAGGTATTTTTGAATCTACATATTTTTGAATAGACGAGTCGCTTGTCATATCAAGTGAATCCCAGAATTTTTTCTCTATTTCTTTTTCAAGCAGTTCTCTTTCTGTGGTTTCTATAAATATTTTATCTAAAGTATTATATTTCAAAAAATTTCTAATATCTGTATCGACATATTCATGATTATAAAAACTGAAATGATCTCATCACTCTACCTCAATAAAATATTTTTCTCCTCATGCAGCTAGAAATACATTTTTTCACTGAGAGTAATCAATAATATCATCATTGGTTCCATGAATAATAAGTTTGGGAGCTAGTATTTTTTTGATAGAGTCTATCGTGACAAAACTATTTGGGAGAAATAAAAATTTTTGGAGTACAAAATGAAAATTTAAGCGAGATAAATCATAAAATGACTCGTATGAAGCAAAGAGTAATAAGGAGCGAATATCTTTTCAAACTGAAAATTGGGTTGCAACTCACGTCCCAACACTATATCACCACACAATAGTATTTTTTTCAGTGATTTTATATTTTTCTTGAGCAAAGTTATAGAGTTGTTCCGCATACTGCAGTACATCAGTTTCATATGGAAAACCTGTAGATTTTCCGTAACCAGGATAATCAAGAGCTAACACGTTGTATCATAAATCAGATATGTATTTTATGTCATGATAAAAATATGTGAGATCTCCTCCATTTCCATGGAGATAATAAATAGTGATATCGGACTTCTTATCTAAAAAGAGTCCATTTATATTTTCTCATTTGTATTGGATATTGATATCTTCAAAATCTAAGTCAATAAATTTGTATTCTGGATTAGTGTGTGAAATAGTATTTACGTACACTCCTGGAAAAGCAAGATATCACTGTAGTTTTGGAGCATAAATGATAATCAGTACATAGAGTAACGTAATAATTGTTATAAATATCAACAGCGACGTGTACACAAATTTGGAATTAATCTTTGAAAGATATAATTTAATTTTTTTGTGTGTAATTTCTTTGTAAAACTTAAGTCTATTGTTTAATTTCATGTTTCTAGTTGTTCTAATATTTTACTAATATGATACAGTTTTTCAGTCGCTTGGTATTTTCAATCAGTATTTTTTTTTATTAAATCAAAATTTTGGAAGTCTTTTAATCGGACAGTAATTGTTGTGGCAGTAACATTTGGAAATTCTCGACGAATATCTCAAAAAGATAATACATCTCTCTTACAAAATGTAGCCATAATATGAGTTGACCATTTTTTTCACATAAGTCATAAAAATGGAGAAAGTGAACAATGATTCATTGGAGTATATAAAATGATACTAGTTAGATATTGCTATAAAATAATAGCTTCTTATACTAAAAAAACAATCTTATATTTTAAATAAATAATTATGGATATGATTCTAAATAGTCTCGGATGGAGATATGCAACAAAACAATTTGATACAGAGAAAAAACTCAGTGAAGACCAACTGAATACTATAAAAGAAGCTCTCAGAATGACTCCATCTAGTTTTGGATTACAACCTTGGAAATTTGTGTTTGTAAAAAATCCCAAAACAAGAGAAAAACTTAAAGAACACGCATGGGGGCAAACTCAAATTACAGATGCAAGTCATCTGCTCGTTCTATGTAGAGTAAATGAAGTTGACCAAGACCTCGTTAATAGTTATTTCGAGGATATGAAAAAAACTACTTGAGCAGGTGAAGATGATATTAAAGGTTATAAAGATATGGTTTCAGGTTTTGCATGAAACCTAGATGAAACATCAGCTAAAATTTGGGCTGAAAAACAAGTATATATTGCCCTATGAAATATCATGACAGTGCTTGCGGAAATGAAAATTGATTCATGTCCAATGGAATGATTCGATGCAGCTAAATTTGATGAAATACTCTGACTTCATGAAAAAGGTATCTCATCAACTGTTGTGCTTCCAATAGGGTTTCGTTCAGAAGATGACTCGTATGCGTGAAACCCTAAAGTTCGATTTGAAACAGAGGAATTATTTATTGAAATGTAATTGTAATTATGTATACGCTCTACCCTGCTAATGAAAGATGATGATCTGACCATGGTTGGCTAAAAAGTAATTTTAGCTTTAGTTTTGCTGATTATTATAATCCTAAAATAATGTGATTTTGAACTCTTAGAGTTATTAATAATGATATTGTACAAGCAGGAAGAGGATTTTGAGAACACCCTCATGATAATATGGAAATTATTACGCTCGCTCTATCTTGAAGTCTTACTCATCGTGATTCTATGGGGAATGAGGAAACACTTATCCCTGGAGAAGTTCAATCTATGTCTGCTTGAACTTGAGTTGTACACTCTGAAATGAATGAGTGAAATGAAGATTGAGAATTTTTTCAAATATGGATTGAAACTAAAAATAGAAATATAGCTCCACAATATTCACAAAAAAAGTTTTCAGAAGATTGAAGAAAAAATACATTTCAACTACTTGCGTGACCTACAGAATGAGAAAATGTACTAATAAATCAAAATAGCCATATATCTAGAATAGTTTTAGAAAAATGAACTTCTCAAAAATATAAAAAATATAATGAAGATAACGGTCTTTATATTATGAGTATATATTGAGACTGCATGATTGCTTGAGAATCTCTTTGACAAAGAGATGCAATTTGAATCACACAAGAAGATTCTATACTATTTGAATCATTATATTGATCAGATATACTTATTATAGAAGTTCCAATGAAATAAAAAAAGAACGAAAATTTTCGTTCTTTTTTTATACTATTATTTTTAACTCCTGATGTATATTATTTCAAACTATTACATCATCTATTGATCCCTTATTACAAAGAGTGTGGATATATTCTCACTTTATTTTTTTGACTCAATGCGTTATTTTTTTTAGTTCATTTTTTTTCTCTGAGTAGAAGTTTATAGAAAGAACTTTCGATGTAATATTGTTCCATTGGATTACTTTTTTATACGAATTTGGAAGTAAATCAATTATTATGTCTGCTCAAATATTATTCAGTTCATGAGTGAGTGATTCTCACCAAAAATCCTTGAGTCACTTCGTCTCGATTGGGAGTTTATAATTTCAAATACTATCAAGAGGACGTATGAGTCAGTACATACCTGAGACTATAATAAAATTATCTTCAAAATATTTTTTTCACGATTCTGACATTCAAACATAATCTATAGAACTATACATCACTCAGGAATATCTCTCAATTGCTGCTAATACTCATGAGCTATTTATATTTTTATTCAATTCTATTCCCTCTTCAAATCTTTTTCAAATACATTTTAGATCCTTTTGCGACGCAGAAATTGCTATATTCAATGGTTTCTTAAAATTGAAACTGAGTTTTTCATATTCGCTGATTCATCAATTATTCTTTCCCTCACTTGGAGGAATCAAATAAATAATTTTCATAATAACTAAATTTATAAAGTATTATTTATACGTCTCCTTTTTCCATCATAGCAATTGTTAACTTGATATCAAAATAACTTATATCAGTTTTTCCGTCAGCTTCTAAAGCATCCTTTATTGGCTTGAGTTGAGTATTTTCAAAAAGTGCATCTGAATCAATAGCCTTTTTTACTATTTTTGTCTTTTCATAATCTACTAATTTCATAGCATCAGCCAGAGATACCTCTCACTGAGTATAGAGAGTTATAATATGTGATTCGACTGTTTGAACAGAAAGCTCTCTTTCTATTGAAATTTCTTGGATAGACTTTTTTTGTTGAAATAATTTATGCGTTTCCGAATACGTACTTCACTTAGAAAGTCTTTGTTTTAGAGATGACGTTCATTTTTTTGCAGTAGTAGTATTTGAGTTTGAAAGTTTCTTTCAAACTTTTTGAAGTACATAGGTATTGAGGTCAGACAAAACATTTTGGATATATTTATCTTTGTAAACGGCTGCTGATCCAAGCTCAGTGACTCAAATGAGTGGATATTTTCCATCTGTTTTAAAGATAAATCCTTCCATTTGAAGTGCTTCAAAAAGTGCTTGAATTCATACAAGTGAATATTCTTTGAGTGCTCCAAAATGTTCATATACATCCAAATTCCAATCTTGGATTCTTTTCTCGCTACTTCCATGAAGGACTTTAGAGAGAAGAGTTTGGCCAAACTTTTCGTTGTATTTTTTTATTGTTTCAAGTACCAGTCAGTAGGTACTCGCTGGAACAATTTTTTCTTTTTCTTCTGCACTAAATTTATTTCATTCTAAACAAAAATCACACAGTCAGCAATTATCTCAGAGAGTTGCAAGATCTTCTGTATCTCCAAAATATTCGAGTATAAACCTCTTTCGACAACTTGGATAAAAAAGCAGTCGTTTCATTTGTTCCAGTTTGAAGTTTGATTCATCTTTGAGTAAATCCTGACGTTTCCAATCTATCATGAGATGTGAATGTGGCCTCTTATCTTGTAGTAGTGTTAATCCTCGACCTCTAAAATCAGACTCACTGTCTGTTTCCTCGAGTCATCTGCGAATAATATTATATTTTTCAAGGATTTTTATAATACTTCAAACTATCATATCATTTCCTACTCCAGACTCACTCGCCATGACAAAATAGGTCTTTGCAACTCGAGTTCATTTCCCTTCTGACGTTTTAAAGTCTTTGTATAAATAATCATAGAATTCTAAAATTTGTTTCTTTTCAGGATAGGTGTGATCAATAAAAAATTCTTGAATTTTTGTATCACCATAACTCGCAAGTACGATACCATAACTCATACGACCATCACGTCCAGCTCTTCAAACTTCCTGATAGTAATTTTCAATACTTCCTGGTAAATTATAATGGATAACAAATCGAATATCTTTTTTATCGATTCACATACCAAAAGCATTGGTTGCGACCATAACTTTGTATTCATCATTCATAAATTTATTTTGTTCATCTTCTCGAGCAGAGGGTGATAAATCTCATTTATATATTCATGCTTTGATTCATTTTGAAATAAGGTACTCACTCACTTCTATAACATGCTTACGACTTGAACAATAGATAATTCAAACTCAAGGAGTTTTCTCGATTATTTCTACAATTTTCTTTTGTTTTTCTTCTTTCACCGATATCTCTCGTACGACAAGAATGATATTTTTCCGATCAAATCCTGAAATATAATTTGTAAATTTTGTAAGTCAGAGTCGCTCTACTATATCTGTACGTACTTTTTGAGTGGCAGTAGCTGTCAGTCCAACTATAGGAAACTCTCTTTGTTCTCCTGCAAGCTCCTCTATGAAGCTTTTAATTTTCATATAACTTGGTCTAAAATCATGTCACCATTGACTGATACAATGCGCTTCATCAATTGCAATGAGGCTAATTTTTGTTTGTTTAAGAATAGATATAAACTCTCTTGAGTTCAGTCTTTCTGGAGCAATATAGAGAAATTTGATAGGATTGTTATCACTTAATGCTTCAGAGTATTCGTCTCACGCGTATCTTGGTTGAGAAGAATATTTTAACTCATACATAATATCGTCTTTTTCTTTTCCTGAAAGGGTTGAGTTGATAAGCTCTGCTCGTACTCAGAGTTTTCTCAAAGCATCTACTTGATCCTTCATAAGAGAAATAAGAGGAGAAATAACAACGGTAATTCATTCTCTCACTAAACCTGGGAGTTGATACGTGAGTGATTTTCCTCACCCAGTAGGCATAAAAACAAGCGTGTCATTTCACGCTATTATATTCTCTATTATTTCTTCCTGTCGGTCTCGAAATGACTCCAAACCGAAGGTATTTTGAAGTATTGTTTGTATATTTTTTTGCATAGCCTTATTATGCTCTATTTAGTTTTTAATTCAAGGACTTTATAATTAATTTTACTTATATATAAAGATATATATAAGTACTAAAATAACAAAAATATGTCTGAGGATTCTGAATGAACTTGATTATTAGAGGAAATAAAGCTTTTAAAAAGAGATTGAAAAGTATTTGAAGCATCTCATATTTCTAAAATTGAGTTAGAAAGATTGCAATTATTATCTGAAGGATTAATGCTAAAAGAAATAGCATATAAGCAAGGAGTTTCTGAATGAGCTATAAAACAATCAATTGTCAGTGCTCGAAAAAAATTAAAAGCCAAAACTTCAGCAGAAACTGTTGTGATTTTTACAAGATACAAAATTTATAAAGCCTTATGAGTTTACATACAATAATCTATTTCTCCATCACTTCGTTTCCTATTTCTTGATATTTTGAGTAATAATCTTCTACAAATTTTCGGCACTTAGCATCTTTTGGGAGAAATACTCAATTCTCTTTGACTACAAATTCAAAGAGAAAATTACCTGCTTCCATTTGGTTGAGGTAGGTAAACATGAGCTGTGTATAGGTTCCTGTGAGTAAATCTTTGAAAATTTGGAGGAGTTCAGAAGTGAAATGAAATGAAATTTTTCCAAACCTATAGGTCAAAATACCAGATTCAAAGAGTACGTGGAGATGTATGAGACACTCACAATAATAAGGAAGTATATCCTCAACTTCACGATAACGCATCATTTTAATACTTCGATAGAGATAGGTTACTAGGACATCCTCATCAAGCTCAGCATTTCATCACTTGATAAAGTATGCGACCATTCATCCAGCTGTTGCCTTGAACTCTTCTATATTTTTAAAGAGTCATTTTTCTCACATCGTTACTTCAGAGCTTGGAGTTAACCAAAGTGTATGACCATACTCGTGACCGATGGTTTCTATATCATATATTTCGTAGTATCTATTTTCATCTCATTCTAAAATTGCTGTGTGTTTCTTAATAATTTCTCTGTCTATCATTTCATAATCAAGCTTCATCTTTGGAGCTGATTTTTGAGCCTCGAGTATATACTTTGGAAAGGCAAATATCTTTTTTCCAAACACTTTACTTACTTCTCCATCATTTGGAACGACTTGTGCACTATAGGCTCATGTTAAAAATGAAGCGTATTGTAAAACTGGAGCTCAGATATAGAGCTGCACTTGTTTTTGGTTTTTGAGAGAATACTCGTAACTCTCTTTAAAATTTTCACGACCAATTTCATCAAACATAGCTTCGTACATATGTTCAACATCCTTGGCTACTGTAGACTCCATTAAACTTGGATCTGAAAGACGCAGGTCAAATTCTATAGCCACACTTCTTCTATATGCATCATCGTAGTATTCCATAAGATGTCATGGTTGAATGGGAGTATCAATTGCCATCCACGCAATATCTACCTCACTCCAGAGTTTTACACAGTTATTTGGATTTGTTTCAGTGAGTGCTTTTTGAGTTGCCTTAAAATATCTAATATACGCTGATTTTCTGTCATAAATTTCATCCTCAAGTGTTTCTAATTTCGCAATACACTGATCATAAGACAGTGAAATTTTTTGAATGATATCTGGAAAAGCTAGAGCGTAACTCACAGATTTGTATGTCTCTCAATCCTTTTGTAACACAGAATAACATCTATCAGCTAATTCCCCATGATGTCCTGTATCAAATAAGTTATTTTCTTCTAAGAAAAAAATAATAGCTTCTTGATTATCATCAAAGCGAGCTTCGAGTTCTCTGTTTTGTTCAAACATGAGTTTTCTGTTCCACTCAAGAAATAGTTCACTATAGAGCTTTCAAAGCTTATGAACAGTGGTAAAAATTTCTCAGTAAAAATCTGAGAGTAGTCCTGCAGATGTGATATCACTGAGAAATGCATCTTGGAGTTTTTCATAATATGCTTGTACATATCTGTAACTACTATCAAACGCAGCATCTCTCTGTGTTTGTGAGTATCCATTTTTCTTAAGATACACATCAAGAGATTCACATTTTTTATCAGAGATTCTCGCACTCGCAATATATCTCGTAGTGGCATTTTTTTCTAATCACATATGATCTAAAAAGTCATCAAGAATTATTCGCGCTTCATTATCTTTGTGGATTCAAGAACTTAAGGTATTAAAATGAGATTCATTGGCTTCAAAAAGTTTGTGTATCTGAGCTATATTTTTTTCAAAT
The DNA here is from genome assembly GCA_010119145.1 of Candidatus Gracilibacteria bacterium. Lineage (NCBI taxonomy): Bacteria > Candidatus Altimarinota > Candidatus Altimarinota bacterium. The sequence goes on along the minus strand of JAACSU010000007.1, from coordinate 129,677 downwards.
TGCTGTTTATTCATAATTTTTTCCATATAAAAAGTAGTATACTTCTATACTACTTTTAGAAACTAAATTGTAAACAGTGACTTATATGTTTCCATTATTTGGATGTTGATTTACTCTCACGCTTGCTCTCGAGGTAATATCTACTCCATCACAATTTACACGAGCTCAAAGAGACCATATATATTTTTGAAGTTTTGGGACACGATTATAATATCCTCTCAGAATCTTAAATCGTCCTAATGAAGTCTTGATTTCTGGGACATCACTTGCAAGAGGAATACGTATTTTAAAATCAAAGACCTCTGTATCTCATGATATGTATTTTTTGGGTCCTGCAATATCTATAGAATATCTTTTAATTTCAACAGATCTCGATCTATTTCTCCCAGCTGCATATGAGTTTTGTCGTTCTCGAAGAATTAAATCAAGAGTAATTCAGGTACTATCAATGTCTTGTTTCGTTTTTAGTGTGAGATTTCATGATATCTCGTCTCACATATGATAGATCTTTCTTGGTATTTTGATTTCAAGACTTCATTTCATAAATTTACTCAATTGATTCACCAAAATATACCCAATTACTCAGAGTATAACTACAGCAAAGAGACCAATAATAATAAAACTATACATAAAAAAAGACTAAGAAGTAACTTAGTCTTTAATTGTATTGATTTTCAGGAAAATAGCGAGAAGAATTATTTCTTCCAACCATAACTGCTCCCTCCAGAATCTCTTGATCCTCCACCTGAAGAGCTTCTTGATCTTCAAGCTCCACCTCACTTGTATCCAGATCATCCACCACTTGATCGACCACCTGAACCTCCTCCAGAATATCCACTTCCACTTGATCGACCACCTGAACCTCCTCCTGAGAATCCACTTCCTCTGCTTCCACCTCCTGAGAATCCTCGACCTCCTCCACTTGATCGTCCTCCACCTCCATCTGAGTTTCGAGCCTTAGCTTGAACGATGAGTGGTTGTCTTGGGTTTTGTTCTTTGAAATGAGCAAGTATTTGCTCAGCGTCCGCAGCTTGAACGTTCATATAAGAGAATTTTTCTAGGATATCAATTTTCCCTACATCTCCAATCTTCATCCCAACTTCTGTTTCGATGAATCGAATAAGGCTTCCTGGGTCCATATTATCAAGTTTCCCTTTTGCTATAAAGATTCTTTGTTCTCCATTTGGTGCCATTTGAGGAGTTTCAGCGATGATATTGTATGATTTTTCGTCAAACTTGTCAGCGTGCGCATCTTTTAAAATTGCAGCAAGTACTATTTCTGGTGTTCCAAGCTCAAGTAAACTTTTTGCCATTGCTTCAAAATCTGAGAGTTTTGCATCACTAATAAGATTTGCAATATTTCCTACCATTCTTTTCTTTTGTATATCCACTACTTCACGAGCACCAGGAACTTGTCCTTTTGTCATTTTTTGTTTGAGGAGTCTTTCAATTCCAAAGAGTTTTCTACTATCTGTTCGTGATACAAAGTTGATAGCTGTACCAGTCTTCCCTGCTCTCGCAGTTCGTCCAATTCTATGAGTATATACTTCAGCGTTATCTGGAAGTGAATAATTTACAACGTGTGTAAGATCCTCAACATCAATCCCTCGAGCAGCTACATCAGTCGCTACAAGTATAGAAATCTTTTTAGATTTAAAACGAGCAAGTACTTTTTCTCTGTTTTTTTGTTCGATATCACCATGAATTGCTTCAGCTTTGATTCCTCGACCAATAAGTTTAGAAGCAACTTCATCAACATCCATTTTCGTTTTACAAAATACGATTCCGTAAAAATCAACGGTCATATCTATAACTCTTGAAAGGGCTTCAAATTTATTTCTCGGAGCAACTTCGTAATATATTTGAGTAATCCTATCTGAAATAGTAGATTTAGATTGAATAGCGACTGTATCATAATCGTGCATATATTTTTTAGCAAGTAGCAAGATCTCTCTTGGCATAGTTGCAGAAAATAGAAGTGTTTTTTTATTATCTGGAGTGTGACCAAGAATTTCTTCAATTTCTTCTCTAAAACCGATATTCAACATTTCATCAGCTTCATCGAGAATGAAGTAATCAATCGTTGAAAGATCAAGAGTTCTCTTTGTGATAAGATGATCTTTTACTCGACCTGGAGTACCAACAACGATATGTGGTCCATTCTTGAGGGCTCTTCGTTCTTCTGAAATATTTTGACCTCCATAGAGAAGTGTTATTTTAACACCTCTATCTGCAAATGATTGTATTTCATTTGCTACTTGGATAGCGAGTTCTCGAGTTGGAGCAAGTATCATTGCTTGAACCCCTCGTTTATTCATATCAAGTCTAGATAAAAGTGGTAAACCAAAAGCTGCAGTTTTCCCAGTTCATGTTTGAGCTTGACCAATGATATCTTTGTTTCCGTTAAGAAGAAGTGGTATAACTCCTGCTTGAACTTCTGATGGGAATTCATATCCCTTTTTAGTAATAGCAGCCAGGAGAGTATCTGAGAGTCCTAAGTCAGCAAAAGTAACTTTTTTAGCTGTAGTTTCAGCTGTCTGTGTTGTTTCTGTCATGTAAATTTTTACAAAAAAATAAAAGAGACACAATCCTAAAGCCGATAGCCTTAGAAACCTACATACAAAATACTAATAAAATCTCGCAGTGAAGAGAATTCCAAAGTGTATATCGCGTGTGGAGTGTCTCTTCTAATGGTCATCCGAGATTGCTCTCAGATGTATGTCGAGGCAGACTATACAAAAATATTTTATGATTGCAAATTTAAATTTCATATTATTTGCCAAATTTTCAATTATATGTTTAAATATAAATATATTACCTATTAAACATTAATTATGGCATTAGATGCAACGAATTTCTGAGGACAGATTTTAGATACAGACACAACTATTACAGCACTCAATCCTTATGGGAACGTAGGATATTGAAGTTCTCTTAATTCATATCAAAGAGAATATTATGATACTTTAGAAAAACCAATACAAAGTAAAATCTGAACTTTAGCAGATCATTTATATAAGAGACAAGGTGTATCAGATGCTATTTGATATCAAATTGAAAAGTGAAATTTATTCAATGCAGAAACAATGATGATACAAATTGTTGATGATACAAATTGTTGATGATATAAAGAGAGTAACGAAGGATGAGACAAAAATGGAATTTTATGAAGCAATTCATGAATTTATAACAGTACTTGCAGCTTCCAACTTTGGGGATCAAATTGATGCAACAAGAAATCAAGTAGAACAAGTACTCGATGCTTCAGAAGATCAATATGAATCTGTTGCAGCATAAATATAATTATAAAAATAAAAAAATCCTCATTTAAGAGGATTTTTTTATATCTTGATTCTTCGCATCAAAACTCATGATCCTACGAGTATTAAAATAATATATATCCAAATATTTCACGTCAGTAAAACAGGGAAAATTTTTGCAAGGACTATTCAAGCGATAATCATAATAAGTTTAAACAATGCTACTTCTTCAAGTGAAAATGTATGTACTACTTTCATAGATTTCTTAATATATTTTTGTATCATGTTCATAGCTTGATGCTTAATAAGTAAATAACTTCTTACCAGTATACGTATTTTAATAATTTTATTAAAATATTTTGACTTCCCTTTTTAGATTCATATATTATATTTACTTAATTGATACTAAGTCGCAATTATGAATATTGAAAATATATTAAAAGAACATAAAAAAAATGTAACTCCAGAAAGAATTCAACTCTTTGAATCGATGGACGCAAAACATATTTTTTCAGCGAGTGATATAGAGTGAGAATTTCCTAATTTTTCTCGAGCCAGTATTTTTCGAACACTGAAGCTCTTTTTAGAACTATGAGTAGTACGGAGACTGCCTCTTTGAGAAAATGGAGATATGTATGAGGTCGAACATGAACATCATCATCATGAACATATGAAGTGCCAAAGTTGTGGTGATATTTTAAGTTTTGAATCTGATGGTATATGTAAAAAAATATTTGAAGCTGCAAAAAAACAAGGGTTTAGAATTTCAGAACATTCTTTATGAATCTTTGGAACCTGTAAAAAATGTATTTCTTAAAATAAATATTATGAATAAATATTGGTTTAAACAAAAAACGTATGGCTATGGACTCACTCCTATTAGTTGGGAATGATGGCTCATGACAATCCTGCTTGCTATACTTATAGTTTGGATGGTGCGATTACAAATAAATATGATTGCAGAAAACTTTCTAGGCTTACTCATCGTTCTTCTTGAAATTGCGATTGTCTCGATAATATTTATAAAACTTTCAAAAAGTAGAAGCTCTGGAACGCTTGCGTGGAGATGGGGAAATAAAAAATAGTTTTTTTGCCTATAAAATTAAAACAGTAGAACTTTCCTAATTTTAAATTATACAATTATGTCTTATATATTTCCTCTTATTCTCTTGAGTCTTATTTCCTGAAGTGGTTTCTTCTTATATGGAAAAAAGAAAATATCACGCTGTGTCCTCAATATGCTGATTGGGCTTTGAGCTGGTTCTATGCTCTCTCTTTCGCTCGTTCATATTTTTCCCGAAGCTCTTGAAGAAAATAGCTTAGCAGTCTATAGTTTCCTTGCTTGATTTTTGCTTGTATATCTCATAGAAGAATTTCTGACTCCTCATAAGCATGACCATGAACATGGGAATCACAGCCATGAAGATATACATGAACATTATGATCATGTCGCAATTGTTTCTCTTATTTGAATCTCTATTCATACTTTATTCGATGGAGTTGGAGTACGTGTGTGATTTGGGATATCCCCAGAGATTTGATATGCAGCCATATTTGCAGTAGCACTTCATCAGATTCCTGTTTCACTCTCACTCGCTGCTATTTTTAGAGAGAGTAAAATTGTAAAGAAAACGCAACTCTTGCTATTATGATTTTTTGCACTGAGTGCCAGTATATGATTTATACTTTCAGATGTATTATTTTCGTTTATAGACACTTCTATCATCCCACTCATCGCAGCCTTTGCTGGATGATCTCTGCTCTACATAGCAACTACTGATTTAATGCCTGTCATTCACGCTCAAAATGAAAAAAAGTATCTCAGTATCATAGCATTTCTCATTTGATGTATTGGTATGACGCTTGTACGATTCTTTGAATAAAAAAAATACTCTAGAATGTTCTAGAGTATTTTTTATTGAGAATATTTTTATAAATTGACTATATTAATTTTAATGTATTATATAATAAATAATTAACATACATTCATGAGTATTCTTAAAAATACAGGGCAATTTCTTATACACTGAGCTGCAAATTTAGAACTTCAAAGAGTATTTCCAAAAGCTTTAAAAGAGGCTGGTTTAGATATATGAGAAATGTGAATAGAAAATACTAGAGAATTCTATAAAAGTCTGGCAGCTTGAACCTTTGAAGCTGGAGGTGCTTCGGCGCGGTTATGAGAACAATATGTTATTTGAGGATGGAATCCTCCAAAATGACTTGATACTTTTTTTGCAAAGCTCACTGGAAGTAACGCTGCAATGAATAGAATTAATTATCATTGGGCAAACAAACTGTATGATACATCAAAACAAAAACAAGTTCGCACACCAGAATCAGTTTGAGCTTCACACTACGATATTCCTGTTTTGATGTATCAGCAGATGCTTGGACCAACGATGAAATATACAGCCTCTGAATGGAATCCTTCTCTTTGAAACTTTGATCTTGATATAAGTCAAAAGCTTGCTATGGAAATGATTTGCCAAAGATCAGAATTAGAAAAATCACAGGCATGAGAAGAAAGCTTAAAAGTTTTAGAAATATGATTTGGATACGGGACGCTTGCTCATCATATGATTTCAAATTATGGAGTACAAGTAGAAGGACTGACAGTTTCTGATGGACAAATGGGATACGCGAATAATCTGCTCAAAAAAAATGGAACACTTGAAAATGCAGATTTTAAAAATTTAGACTGGAAAGTCATATGGAATACTCCAGAACTAAAAGAATTATACAGATGAAAATTTAATAGAATCGTCTCAATTGAGATGATTGAAGCTGTGAGCACTAAAGATCTTCCGGATTTCTTTGCATTTATGTATCATTGTCTGAGTAACGATGGAATACTATTTATTCAAGCTATTAATTCTGATAGAAATTTTGAAACAACTGAGTGATTTATTGATAAGTATATATTTTGAGATGGAGTAGTCCCACAACACGAAAATTTATTATATTGTTGAGAAATGTCTTGATTTCAACAAATAAGTGCTCACAAGAACTTAGCTACGCAGGCTTATGATAATGCACTTATAGCTTGGTATAATAATTTAGAAGCGTGATATACAGAGTTGCAAGAAGAACTTGATTATTATTATAGTAATAATCATTCTCCTGCATTTCCGTATCCAAATGCTCCATCTTTTCTTAGAATATTTGAATACTATCTGAAATCTTGTGCTGGTTCGTTCCGTTCTGGATACAACCGTAATGGTCAGTACAAGTTTTATAAATCTGCAAAAAATAAAGTACATTCAATTGTGCCAGCAACGAGTAAACAATCTGATTATATAATACAAAGTAAAAATTGGTGAAATACCTAAGCGTCATAAAAAAACTCCTCAACGGAGTTTTTTTTATTTACTTTGGTTGTCCAACTGAATAATCATATCAAATAACTTGAGCTGCATAGTTAAGTACCGCAACTAATTTAGAGTCTGGAGTATTTTTGTTTTTTTCGTTTTGTATTTTTTGAGCTACTGCAGGAAAAAATGATTGTTTCATAAAAGTTCTTCCTTTCTCATTGAGTGACTCATATGCCAGGTCTTCTCATACATTGAGATCTGAGTACATAGTATTTCTTTCAAAGTATGATTTCATAATTTTAAATATTCTATTCTCTTCAGATTTTGTAAGTGCTGAGGTTTTTACACATTCTCCTTCATAGGCAGTTGGGATACTCCAATCACTCGTATCACTTATTTCACCAGGAAATGAAGTATGATTTGTTCCACTTATACTACAAATTGGATCTATTTCTTTATAGACAAATCGAGCAGAAGCTTGAGGAACAACAATAGCAATGATACAACAAGCCAAAATTATTTTTTTCATAGAATAATATTAATATTAAATACTTACAGTATATAACGAAAACAAAAAAATAAAGTGACAAAAATAATAATTTTTGAAAAAAAAGATTTACATATTTCTTACAGCAGAGTACTATACTAGTGTTACTTAATTCTTTAATATAATAATTATGGCACATACAGATCACGCTAATATTGGACTTGAGAGTTCTGATATAAAAAAAATATCAGATATATTACAAAAATATCTTGCTACAGAGATAGCTCTCAATTTAAAGATTCGAAACTATCACTGGAATGTAGAAGGAGCAATGTTTAGAGATCTTCACCTATTTTTTGAAGAATTGTATGATGCAGGAGCTCAGTACGCTGATGAAGTAGCAGAAAGAATCAGAATGCTTGGAGAACATACACATGCGAGTATGGAGGAATACGTAAAAATGACGATAATATCAGAAGAAAAAAATATAACTCTTCCTGCTATGGATATGCTCTCTAATCTTCTCAAAGACACTGAAGTTATCATTCAAGAGATGAGAAAAGATATCGATGTGGTTTGAAAATGTGGAGATCAAGGAACAGAGGATTTCCTTACAGCTCTTATACAAAAACACGAAAAAGACGGATGGATGATCAGAAGTTTATGTAAAAATAAATAGTCAAACATTACATAAAAAAATAAAAGTCTCGCAATTTCGAGACTTTTATTTTTTTATGTAAGATAATGTATAAGTCATTCTATCGTATCTTTTCATGGATTTCCATCTATTTGCTGATCTGATGAACCATTAAATTGAAGTATTTCTGCTTGAACAAGTTTCAAAGCATTTCACGATTTAGTTCCCCACATAGCATCTATTGTTCCCATCAAATTAGCTGGTAGTAGCATAGATATGGCAACTTGGAAAATAAAAGCATATCTCAGAGATTCGGGTCTAACCTGAGGAAATTTTTGACCTCTGATGCTTTCTAACGCTGAAAGTAAGTCTCATTTTGAGTCTATACTTGGTAAAAATTTTATTTCACTTTCACTGAGTCTCGAAATATTTATTTCATTATGTAAAGTGCAGTGTGAAACAGCATCATCCAATACTTCATTCACTACTGGTATATTATCAGGATTTGGAGTTCCATAATCAGGATGTGTAAATGGAATATCAGAATCTGGGACATCTTTATCAACGGGTCTATTTGGATCTAGATACCTAACATCTGGAAGTGAAGTTGTAATAATTTCTTCAGGTCTATTAAACTGTGAAATATGTTCTGGTTCAGAGTTACTTTTAATTATTGGTGCAATTGGACTAAATCTATTTACATCTCAATCTCTATTTCCTGTTATATGAGGAGAAGATTCTCATTGTGGAGCCAGAGTCTCAACTGGTGAAGTACTCATGATGCTTATATTTTGAAGTTGTTGTTCGTATATCAAACACGAGTTTTGCATTTCTGATATAAGTTTTTTTAATTCCTCAATTCGTAAAATCGTTTCACCGTCTATTTTTTGAAGACCTAAAATTGCAGATTCTAGTTTTGATAATTCTAAATTTAATTGTAATTTCGTTGTTCAAATTTCAAGCAGAAGAGTTTGTATTTTATAATTCGTTTGTGTATCAATTTCTCATAATAAAGCTACTGAATCACTGAGAGTTGAAATTGAGACTCTTAATTGACTTATGAAATCATTGAGCTTATTCAAATTTGTTTCAACTGTTGAAACTCGAATACTTAAAGCTTCATTTTGATCTATAAGATGCTCTATTCTATGAGCTTGCATATCCTCCATAGCGGCATCTGCAATCTGAGAAGAATTATTTTCGATTGAATTTGTGCGTGACAATTCTCATGAGGTCATATCTTGGATTGAAGTATATTTTGCAAATCATGCAGCTTCCTGGATTTTAGATTGTCACGATTGAATAACTCCAATAAAATCATTATTACGAACACTATCATTTTTTATAAACACATTAAGATTTCATGATGAAAGCTCAAAAATGATTTCTCTCTCAGGGGCTTGAATTACTTTTTGCCCATATTCAAAAAATTCTGGTCCATCCTTCACAATTATAGTATTGCTTAAGATATTCGTATTTTGACTGTAAATTTCTTCAATATTAAAATCAAGCCCTGCAAGATGAATCATTTTTTGAAGTTGACTCATCGAATCAGTTCATTGAACTACAAAACCATTTTGCAAAGAATCTTGTAATAATTGTTTTAAAACTCACTGAGAAGATGTATATACATTTTCAGAATCATTTTCTAGCGCTGAAAATATAGCATTTACAGCGTCAGCATCCAAGTTATCTAGTTTTCAATCCTGACCTATAGATCAAATGAGTTCATCTAGATTTGTATTATTTGAATTCAAATCAGATACATTCTTCTGATTCGGAATTAAGTGATCAAAAGGCATATGTCATATTTTAAATAATATATAGTATATATTACCATAAAAATATATTTCAAGTCAAATTAAATGTATAAGCAAGATATGAGTAACTCTTACTACATAAATATAGAACTATAATCACTTAAAAAGTTATAAAAAATGTCGTCCCTTTTCACTCTTCACTTTTTATAGTTATTTTCCAACCATTGAGTTCGGCTATTTTTTTTACGAGTGATAAACCAATCCCATATCACTCTCCGTTACGACTTCCTGCTCATTGATAAAATCTTTCAAATATTTTTGATTGATCCTTTTGTGAGATTCAAGGTCCATTATCTGAAATTGAAAGCACATTTTTTTTCAATTTTAACTCTATCTTTCAAAATTCCGGTGTGTATCTAATTGCATTTTTAATTATATTTGATAATAATACATATAGCTCATGTTTATTAGCGTATATTTTATAATCCGGTAATACAAGTCCTAGATACTCAATATGTTTCTTATCTATAAGATCCAGAAATTCCCGATTTATATTCTCAGCTTCATAGGTGAGAGAGAGTTGTTCTTTTTCACTGAGAGACCCGAGTTCTGAGAGTTCTCTGAGACTTTCTATAAGTCCATTCATCATATCTATCTCACGAAATGATTCTTGAAGTAATACGGGATCTAATTTATTTTCCGCTTTCATAACTTGCAGATTTCCACTCATAACTGCAAGCGGAGTCTTGAGTTCATGTCAGGCATTATGTACAAAATCCTTCATATCCTGCAAATTATCTTCGACAGGTCTGAGCGCTCTTCCGACAAATCTATATCAAACAAAATAAAATAAAATTGAAAATAAAAGCGTCATTGAAGCAAGTAAAATAATATCATTGAGTAATCTAGCGAGATCGTAGGACTGTTTTTTATAAAAAATAATAGTATCTCAGGATGAGTTATTCACTAATGCGTGAGATTTAAAGAAATACCCGTCTCGTTTCAATATCTCATCAGTATGTCAATTAACTGGAAATGCGTCAAAAGCAGGTGCTTCTACAAAGTTCTGAAATACAAGCTGACCTGAACTATTTAAAATAAAAAAACTGATACTAAAACGATTATTGTTACCTATTTGAGTTTTAAATTTCGGAAAACTTTGTTTTTCTTCAAGTGCTTGTTTCAAGAGAAAATTTTGTGGAAAATTGGAATCCGTTTCTACAAGTTTAATAATCTCTCAACTCGATATATCAAACTCCTTATTTTGAATTCGAATATCATTAAAGTATTTCGCTCACAATGTCGATAATCACAAAATGAGTACAATACAAAAAACCACACCTGTAAAAAGTATAGTTAAATTATTATGACTTTTCTTAAGTTGTGATTCTTGCATGAACGTAGGTTATTCAGAAATATATCAGTATCATTTTTTTGTTAGAATAATCTCTCTTCAAAGTTTTTTTCTGAGATACCCTATATATACATCTACGGTTTTAGAAAACATGAAATTTCATTCAAATTCTCACCAAACTTTCTCATAAAGCTCTTGTCTCGTTATAACTTTATTTTTGTTTTGTGCAAAGTATTTTAAGAGGTCAAACTCTAAATTAGAGAGATGTACGGTCTTTTTACTTGTATACACTTCCCTTTTGATAAGATCTATGACATAATCTCATATTGTCAGGGTTGTTGTTGATTTATTTTTAAGATTTCGACGAGTAAGTGCGTCGAGTCTCGCTACCAGGATTTCATAATCAAACGGTTTAATGAGATAGTCATCGGCTCACGCTTCGAGTCACGCAATTATATCCTCTTTACTGCTTCGGCTTGTTAGCATAATAACTGGAACATCTTTTTCTTTTTCTCTGAGCTCTCTACACAGAGTAATTCCATCTTTTTCAGGTAGATTTATATCAAGAACTATAGCATCGTAGTACTTGGTTGCTGCTTTGTAGAGTCCATCAATTCCATCTGGACTAATATCAGCTTGTATATTCTTTGTAGCCAAGAATCTTACCATAGTAGTAGCAAGTGCTTGGGTATCTTCGACGATTAAAACTTTCATTTTTTTATATTTTTTATTATAGATTATATCCTCTACTATACATCAAGAACAGTAAGAGACAAGTAAGAGGATATAAAAGATCTCTCAAAATTGAGAGATCTTTTATGTTCTGAAATATGAATTTTATTTTATTTTATAATGAATCGCTCTAAATTACTCAACTGTGTCCCTTATTTTTAAATCATCAGATGATTTATTGTTATATTTATTTTGACGTATTTTTGCTTTGTCTCTCCAAGTTTTTAGCTTGTATCTCAGTAAGTCTTATTTGTTCAGTAGCAGTGAGCTCATCTCAAGCAATAAGTTTTAATATAAGATCTCACTGTCCTTTTCTTATTGGGTGTTTGTTATTTTCATCCTCAAAGCGAGCAATCAGTTCAAGTCGAGTTGTTTCCTCACTTGCAGTAAGAGCTTCTCAAGTGATAAGTTTATCTATCACTATTTTATGAGCATTCTTTTGAGCCTTAAACTGCTCTTTTTTCTCTGAGAAAAAATCTTGTTTTTCAGCTTCATTCATAGAAGCTAATGCAATTTTATCATCATCTGTAAGGTGTTTAAACCCACCTCTCTTTCAAAATCATTCGTGTCATCTCATCTTTCCATGCATCAGTGCTCCATTTGCTTCAGCTATATCAAGAAGTGTCTGTTCCTCAGTAGAGAGTGTCTCACCTGCATCTAATTTAATTTTTATTTCTCAAAGAGCTACTATTTCTGCCTTATGTGATTCTAATTCATCGAGTTTTGCTTGTTCTGCAGAAGTGAGAGATTCTCAGGCTTCGACTTTATCCATGAGTTGTCTTATTTCAGACTTACTTCCAAATAAGAGGGAGTGAGTAGAACTATTATTTGCATTTGTAACAGCAGCAAAAGAAGTAGAAGCAATTCAAAGGACTAATACGGCTGATAATATTTTATTTTTCATGTGTAATATAGTTATTAAGCTAAAATTCAATGGTACAAACTAAGTTTATTCTATTCAAGTAAGATAGAGGTAAGTAATGCATATCTCTGAGCTCTAAATAGAAATTAAATAGTAAATGTTCAGAGTTCCGGAATGAACATAAACAAGTATCATTATTATTGGTAAGAGAAAAATAAGTAAACACAGCAACACAAAAAATACTCTCTAAAAACAGAGAGTATTTTATATTTTTATATGTTATTTAATATATTCAAGAAGTTTAGAAGCAGATACTGCTCCTGGATATTCAAAATCATATTGTTCAACAATAACTCCATTAGACCATTTAGTCAATGCAAGATTAATTTCTTGAGATTTAGCTGTTCTAGTTTGAGGAGCAGCTGGTACAAGTGAACCTGTAGCTGAAAGCTCTATTTTTACTGGGATATCAGTGAATACATCTTTCACACTTGTAACCACTGTCCATTCACCATCAGAAAGCTCTACTGGGTATCCAGTTATTTTATTTTTATTATTCTCTAAAGTGAGAGCGACTTTTAATTTCTTTTCATACGCAGCAAATGAATCAGCTGAGATAGGACCTTCTATATGAAGTTCAGGACTATAGAAGAGAGCAAGACTATTATCGAGTGTTTCAGTGATTGGAGTTAGAGTGCTAAGTTCAGCGAGTGAATCAATGACTTCTCCCGTTCCCGTACTCGTAGCTCCACTTGATGTTAGATCAATACTTCCTGAAGCTGTAGCTTCATCAGTAGCTCCGCTTTGAGTTTGAGAAGACGGTTCTTCTTTTCATGACAGAGCCATAACCATTTCACTAAGTGCTTTATAAGTAGCTACATTTTCCATTTCCGACTTTTGTGCTTCACTTATTGTTTGTAGCTCTTGTGTTTGTGCTGCTGATTGAGATTGAACTGTTGTGAGACCTGTTTGAAGTTCAGCATTTTTTGTTTCCAGTGTCTCAATTTGAGATTGAAAATAAAAATATCCTCCAACTCCAGCTCCTATAAATACTAGTGCAATAACTACTATTGCGATAATCGTGTTTTTCATAAATATGAACTATTAATATTAAATACAGCCATATAGTACCGTAAATATCTTTGTAACTCAAAATACGAGATTCTTTTTAACTTGATTGTTTAAGGAAATTATGTGATAGTAAACTATAATAATTTGATTATATATTTTTTTAATTACTATACACTTCGCAAAGAAACATATAGCTAATAGAAGGAACAATGCTATGCGTATGAAAATGATAGCCTTATTGATATTCACATTCTTTTATGGATGTTCGACTGCCTTTGCAGAAACTGTTTATATGTACTATCCCTATAAAGACGATATCTCTACAAAGACTGAAGCAGAACTATTACTGGATAGTGATTATCAGAAGTTTCTCAATAGTCATTTGAGATATTTTCTTGAACTCCATACTTTGCATGGAAATGCAGGAGGTCCTTGTAGAACCGTTGCACAAATAGAGGGAGATCCTAGAGAATTCTGCCTCTCTATTCCACTCAAACAAAAATAAAAAGGAATCTCCGGCATGAATATTAAAACAATTTTTGTTTTATTTGGCCTGCTTGCATTGCTTGCAATTGCAGCTGGGACATATAATGCACCACTGAAATCCACCGCGATTCAGTACAAATCCAAGTAACGACAAACAATTATGTTTGTTACTTGTGAAAAAAAATAAAAAGCCCCACGCATCACGCCTGGGGCTTTTAGTTTTTGAGTTCCTAGTCTTTTATGTATTCACTGGCAAATTGATTCGTGAGTTTTACAAAGTCTGCTATATTTTCAAGCTCCCCTCACTCAAGAAGTATCGCTTGCATATATGCGTAATTTGTAATATCTTTCAGTTTTTTAGATTTCACGTCCGCTTTAAACTCTTTCTTCATCGCTTTTACAAGCTTATTATTTGGATTGAGTTCGAGAATTCGTTTTGTTGCTGGTACATTTTGCCCCATAGATTTCATCATCTTTTCCATTTGAGGATTCATAGCTCCATCTGGAGTTTTTAGAGCTCCAAGAGCTTCACCAAGGTGTGGATTGAGTTCAACTTTTTCTATTTTATCTGATCCAATTGTATTTTTTACAAGTTCTAGAATATCCTTAAAATCTTTACTTAATTTTTCTTGTTTTTCTTTTTCCTCAGTTGTTTCTTCTTTAAGTTTAATATCACTTGCCGTTATTGATTTGAGTTTCACATCTTTGTACTCATCAAGTACTCCTATCATCCACTCATCAATAGCATCAGTAAGGAGAAGTACATCAACATTGTTGTCTTGGAATTGAGAGAGATATGGGCTCGCTAGTACCTCAGATTTAGATTTCCCTGTGATATAATAAATAGTTTTATCATCTCATGAGAATTTTTCTAGATATGTATCTAAACTTATTTTAGTATCTGAAAGAAGCGTATGAAACATAAGTATTTCTGCGACTTCTTGCTTCATATCCTGTTCATAATACACTCATTCCTTGAGGATACTTCCGTAATTATCAAAAAATGTAGCATAATTTTCTGACTTTTGCTCTCTGAGTTTTTTGAGTTCAGAAATTATTTTCTTTGTGAGTGATTTTTTAATAGTTTCAAGCGTAGTATTTGATTGTAGCATTTCCCTAGAGATATTAAGTGGGAGATCAGTTGTCTCAACCACTCATGACACAAATCTGAGCCATACAGGGAGCAGTTCTTTCGCATGTTCGAGTATCAGTACATTTTGAACATACAACTTCGGACCAAAATCTTTTGCAGGATCTCTATTATCCGAAAACATATTCGTTCATTCAGGTATATACATAAGTGAGTTATAACTCACTTTTCCTTCAACACTATTATGAATATGCCCAAGTGGAGTCGTGAAATCCATACTAATAGATTGATAAAAATCCTTATATTCATCAGCTTTAATTTCAGATTTCATTTTTTTCCAAATAGCTTTTGTTTCATTCACTTGAGTCCATTCAGTTTTTGTTTCATCTCATTCTCCTAGCTCTTGCATCATAACAGGCACCGCTACATAGTTTGAGTATTTTTTGATAAGTTCTTTTATTTTCCAGTTTTCGAGTAACTCATGATTTCCTTCACCAAGGTGAAGTACGACTTTTGTTCCTCTTCAATCTTTTGTTGTTTCCTCAAGTTCATACCCAGATTTTCCATCACTGGTCCATTTGTGAGCCTTTTGATCGAGCCCTGACCTTGTAATAAGATCAACTTTTTCAGCCACCATAAAAGCTGAATAAAATCCAACTCCAAATTGACCTATCATATTATGCTCTCCTCCCTCTTTTGCTTTTGCGAGTTTTTCTACGAATTCTTTCGTTCCAGATTTTGCTATGGTCCCTATATGTTTATGTATTTCATCAGCTGTCATTCCTATACCATTGTCAGTAATGGTAAGAGTTTTAGCCTCTTTGTCTGCTTCTATTTTAATCTGAAAATCAGTATCATCTCATAGAAATGTTGTATCTGTAAGTGCCTTAAGTCGAGCTTTGTCGATAGCATCACTCGAATTAGAAATAAGCTCTCTAAGAAATATTTCTTTGTTAGAATAAATAGAATGCGTGAGCAGTTCTAATATTCTGCCAGTTTCAGCTTCAAAATTGTGTTGTTGTGACATATAAAGTATTTTAAAAAGTATTTTTAATTAAGCACCTAAAATTATTAGGTGCTAGAATTTTAATGATTTTTAAAAACAGGTCAAGAGATTATTAAGCTTCGTTCTCGTTAATTATATTGACATATAATCTAATATTTTATAATATACATAAATATATTTTAAAAATAAGAAATTATGCTAGAAGATAAATGGATAGATCATGAAAATGTAACTGTACAGTACAATAATGGACCAGAAATACTTCAGAATATGTTAGAAAATTATTCTGATGAAACGAATTTATATTTTGAACAAATTAAAAAATGAATTTTCGAAATATTAAAGTCTTGAGATCAAATTAAATTCAATAGACTGATAATACTTATTAATTTTGTGTTTGATACCAATTGAGTAGATTTTATAAATGGTTGACAGAGAGATGGACAAATGAGTTTATGAAGTTTGAAAGTTTTAACTCTTTGACTCCTGCTTTGACTCAAGACAGATGAGACTTTAGAACTTTTTTGAGAGCACTGGCAAGAAATAAAGTCAGATCCTGATAGTGACATACATCCTAATATAACAGAACTTAATTGATGATGAATTGAAGCAGTTAAAGTGTTTTGACTTCCATTTACACAAAAACATAAATAACATAATTCTTACAAATCCCTACTTGAAGGGGTTAATTTTTAATTATTTTAATTTCTTACAATAGTTAAAGATACTCTTACAATTCTCTTACACAAAGTAGGATACTATAAGTTATATATTAGAATTAAAATAATTAAAAATGAAAGTACTCATCATCGAGGACAACGACATACTGAGAGGAAATGTAAAAAAATATCTTGAAATAAAATGAATCGAATCTGACGATCATTCTAAATATGAAGGAGCAACGTATAAGATTATGACTTGAAATTATGATTGTGTCCTGCTTGATATTTGACTATGATCTGAAGAATGAAATTGACTTGATATATGTGGTGAAGTTCGAGAAAAATGAAGCAATGTTCCAATCCTCATGCTCACTGCCAGAACTTTGACGCACCAAAAAATAGAATGACTTGATATTTGAGCTGATGATTATATGGTTAAACCATTTGATTACGAGGAATTACTTGCTCGAGTAAAAAGTATGGCACGAAGAAATCATAGTCTTAAATGAAATAAAGTAGTTTTTGGAGATATTGAAATATTAGAAGATCAAATGCAGGTGAAACAAGATGGAGTTGAAGTGAATCTATCTAAATTAGAATTTAATTTATTATTATTTCTTGCTCAAAATAAGGGAAAAACTATGACAAAAGAGTTTATTACAGAAAAAGTTTGGGGAGAAATAGATTTATTTAAAGAAAGTAGAACACTTGATATATACGTCGGTTATTTAAGAAAAAAATTAGGAAAAGATGTTATTGATACGGTACGAGGGGTAGGTTATATCATAAAATAGGTCATCAAAGATGGAGTGAAATTTAAAGTTATTAGAAATACATAGACAAAAAATGTGATTACTGGTTGGGTTAATCATTTTTATGTTCATATACATTTGTATTATTATTATTTGGATAACAGCTGTAACTTCTTGGCAAAGAATTGAGGATGAAAATATTTGGATAAAAACTGAAAGAGTCGAGTGAGTCATTGTTATGAGAAATATTCTACAAAGATATGGTGATACTGACACTGAAAAGATAGTGAGTAATATTCTCGAAGGGACACAAGTGGTTGATTCTAATTGATTAGAAATAAGTTCTCTTTGAGCCTCATATCCACAGACAAAACTTATAGAAGATGGAATTGTGTATGAAGATGGATACAACTTTTTGTATAAACAGTTTGAAAATGACGGAAAGACTTATGACATTATAGTAAGAAGTAGTGCTTTTAATGTGACACAATCTCATCTGATATTTATACTGTTTCTCATTATCCTTAGTCCATTTCTCTATAGTTTACTTGCGTTTATCTGATGTAGGCTCATGCACAAAGTATACGCGCCTATTCAGGAAATAGTTATGAATCTTGAAGGATTTGCAACAAATATCAATCATGAATTTAAAACCTCATTAACTGAAGTTCTCTCCTCTCTTGAACTAGCAAAAGTAACTCAAGATTACGAGCAGTGAGTTGATCAAGCAATTTCTTCAGCCAAAAGACTTAATAATATACTTGATAGTTTATGAATATTAGTACGTTTTGTTAACGCTGACTATAGAAAGACTAAGGTAAATATTATTTCTCTGCTGAACGAATCAATTACTGATTATCAAAAAGAAATTCAGGCCAAGGAAATAAAAATTGTTAAGAAATATAAAGTAGATTCTCAAATTTTTAGTTTCATCGATAAAGAGCCTCTCTTGTTGTGTTTCACGAATATATTAAAAAATGCAATCCGATATTCACATGAATGATGAAAAATCGAATTATTTATATCAAAACACAAGTTTGTAATAAAAGATTACTGAATTGGGATAGATGCAAAAAATCTGGACAAGATATTTGAGCGATATTTCAGAGAAAACTATTCAGGTCAAGGTTCATGAATTGGTCTTTCACTCGTAAAACGTGTCGCTGAGCGATACAACTGGGAAATCGATATAAAGAGTGAAAAAGATAATTATACAGAAATAAGTTTTACATTTTAGCATAAAAAAAAGCTTTGAATATTCAGAGCTTTTTTTATATTTGATTTTGTATTCTTATTTTCTTCAAAGTAAAAAGTAAATAATAAGACCAACTAATGGGAATAAACCAACTACCAAAGCCCATATAATTTTATGAGCTACATCCATATTTGAAGTTAGTATGAGTACAAGAGCATATATAAATAGAATCAGATGAATTATTGCAAAAACTCAACCAAATGGGCTTGTAAAAAAATCCATATATATAATTTAGAAAATATTTAAGTGCTTTTATTTTATACTATATTTGTAAGAAATATGTAGAAAAGTAATAACATAATAACAAGGTATTACATCAAGCTTCTTACAGAAGATATGTATAGTATTACGTAGAAGCTAATTTATTTTTAAATTTAGACCTATGAAAAAAATATTATTTATTGGAGCATTTCCAGTTTTATTACTAATGGCATCATGTTCGCCTATGAGTGGATGAAGCTGAGATCTCTCAAGTACTCCAGATACAAGTTTAAGTACTAATAGTTGAACTACCATTACTGACGACTCTCGAAGTGTTGTTAGGTTCAATATGGAAAGTGAAACACCTGCCGAACTTAAAGCTCGACTTACACCATTACAGTTTGAAGTAACACAAAATGATGGGACTGAAAAACCATTTTCAAATCCATATGACAAAAATTATGAAGATGGTATTTATGTAGATATAATCGACTGAACTCCCCTCTTTTCATCAACTACTAAATATGATTCTAAGACTGGATGGCCAAGTTTTACGAGTCCTATCTCTATGGACAACATTGAAACTCCTGAAGACAATACATTTTTTATGACTCGAACTGAGGTTGTAGGTGCAAAGAGTGGTTCACATATTGGACATATATTTGAGGATGGACCAGAAGAAACGGGTGGTCTTAGATATTGTCTCAACTCTGCGTCGCTTGTGTTTATCCCAAAAGATGAAATGGAATCTCGATGATATGGTGAATTTAGCTCACTATTTCAATAAAGTAAAAAAAAACTCTCCTCAGCGAGAGTTTTTTTAAAAAATACTATAAACAATGTGCAAGTACAATTTTAGTGCTTAAATTCCTTTTTGAACCCTTTTTCTGTACAATAATATGAGAAAAAATAAATAAAATAAAATGCAATACAAGATACCTGTACAAATAGAAAATGAAGATCCTATTTTTTTAGGACTCTCTCTTCGTCAACTGACTATTTTAATGATTTGATTTGGGATAGCGTACCTTATTTTTAAAACACTTGCAGAATCTACCGGTCCAGAAATTGCGTTTCTTCCAAGTGGTTTCATTGCTATAATAACAGTAGCAGTTGCTGTATTTAAATTCAATGAAATGACATTTATACCTTTTATACTTTCACTCATTCGATTTAAAATTTTTCCATCAGAAAGGAGTTGGCAAGCTACAACTGATAGTTTTCAACCAATTGATATTTGATTTTTATCTCACGCTGAAGAAAAGAAACAACAAAATATAGATATGAACGCAAAAATAGATACAATGCAGGAACTCCAAGAAAAATTAAAAAACTTGTAATATGGCAGTAAAAACAAAAAAAACAAATGTTCCTGATAGCTCGACTCAGAGACACCTTCCATTTTCTCAACTGAGAGAAAATGTTATTTTGATGAAAGATTCTTCTGCTCGTATAGTAATGAAGTGTTCTACCATTAATTTTTTACTCAAAAGTACAGAGGAACAAGACTCTATTATTATGAGTTTTCAAAGATTTCTCAATTCACTTGATTTTCCAGTTCAAATAATGGTTCGTTCTACGAAACTTGATATTGACTGATATCTCGAAAAATTAAAAGAAAAAGCAGTAGCTCAAAAAAATGAGCTGTTACAAAAACAAACCTACGAATATATTGAATACTTAAAAAAACTTGTAGAAGTTGCTCAAATTATGAAAAAAGACTTCTATATTGTCGTCCCTTTTGATCAAGAAGAAGATAGAAGTGTCAAAGATACATGAATTTTTGGAGTATTTAAAAATTTTTGGAGATCAATTAATAATAAAGATGATATAGCAAAAATAAGAAGCCAAATACGTAATTTCTGAAATCTCAAAAAATGAGTTGCTGGAAGAGTCAATACTGTAAAAAGTAGTTTAGAGAGTATAGGTATTAAAGCAACTGAGCTTGATAAAGGAGAACTCGTAAAATTACTCAGTGATTATTATAATCCAAGTCTTTGAAATCTGAGAACTATGAAATCTGAAGTTTCTGAATATAATCTCATATAAATAAATGATCCCTTCTTTTATGAAAAAAATAATACTTACACTTATAGCTTTTAGTTTATCATATCAAGCCAGTATAGCTGCTGATGATAATATATTATGAATCAGTGATGGAAGACTCAGAAATTGAGATGTACATCTCGATGATATCCCTGTAGCTATTAAATCGCTTATCGATTTTTTGATGTGAATAGCTGGAACTATTGCTGTCATAATGATTATAATTTGAGCTTATAAAATACTCTTTTGATCTATTCAGCAAGATAAGACAAAGTGAAGAGATACCATTATTATGGCTATGGGAGGTTTTGCGCTCGCTGCACTTTCTTGGTTTATTATCAAAATCATACTTTCTAATTTCGCGTAATATGGCATCAACTCAAAACATACTATATGCTTGGCAATTTGAAGACACCAAACACAGAAGTCCAACTTGGTATATTCTCGCTCTCGCTATAGTAATATGACTTGTTATTTGGTGAGTACTTACTCGTCAGTATGGAATGAGTATCGTCGTAATGTTATGAGTTTGATTTTTTTATTTTTTGGAAAATAATTCAGAAGATACTGTTCGGGTGGTTATTACAGAGCTGGGTATTTGAGTTCAAGATAATTTTTATGATTATTCTCGTATTGCGAGTTATAGTTTAGTATACGATGGATCAACAGCAATATACTTGAGACTCAAACTTAAAAAAAAGTGAATTTCTTTTGCCAATATTAGTATAGACAATGCTACTGCTACTGAACTTAGGAGTATTCTCCCTAACTATATAGAAGAAAGTGATAAGCAAGAGCTCACTGCAGTAGAAAAAATTAGTCATTATCTCAAAATATAACTATGAAAATACTTATATCCATTCTCCTCAACGCATCTATACTCTATATTATCACGTATTTACTTTGACCTAATGCCGACCAATCTATTCAAGCAGGTATAATACTTGGTTGTGAAGATTGTAGTTATGGATCTATTGAAGCGATGAAAACCTATATTACCGGTGGTATTATACTGGGTATTATCAATGCAACTATTCGTCCCGTTATAAAAATATTATCACTCCCTCTTTTCTTTATATTTTTCGGACTTGTAAGTTTTGTTATTAATGGAATTGTACTTTTTATATTCACTTTTATTGTAAACAATCTCTTACTGATTAACGGGGTTGGATACGAAATTAATGGCCTCATAAATTTTGTAATTGCAGTTGCAATTTTCACTGTTTTGAATACTCTCTATTCACTATTATTTTTTAAGAAATAGACCATATGGTCCAAATATTACAAATCACAGAAATTATACTCTCTTTCCTTATAATTGGAGTTGTATTAATACAAAATAAAAACGTAAGTTTAAATCTATCAAGCATGTCAGGTGGAATGGGTGCGGTTACAAAAAGAGGACCTGAGAAAGTTCTTCAAAATGCGACAATTCTTATTGGAGCCCTTTTTATAATCAATTCACTCCTTCTATTTGTTCTATAATTTATTATTCAAACAAATATAATGAGCGACCTTATTGTTAAAAAACTTAAAAAGTATTTTCTTTTTCTCTCACTCTTATTTTTCTTTTCACTCGGAATTCACTTAACTTATTCATATGTATATAGTGATTCTTTAAGTGAACCTGAACAATGAGGGACTATCTCAGAGGCAATCATAGGAACTTTTCCACATCTCAATCCCTTGATTCCTTCAAATGACCATAATGCTTATATTAATGGACTTTTATATCGCTCATTATTAGAGTATTCAACAATCAGTGGAACACTTGAAAGTGATATTGCGAGTTGTAATATTGAAAATCTACTCTACATAGAGTGTGTCATAGAAAGTAATCTTAAATGGAGTGATGGAACCCCAATAACAGTTTCTGATATAGAAGCTACTTTTAATGTGATTTCTCAAACAAAAGTAAATCCAATTATCGCCTCTCTGCTTGAAAATACGACTATTGAAACTACAGAAAATACTATCAGTTTTGAAAATACTTCAAAGGATGTAAATTTTTTACAAATTTTTCTCCAACCAATTCTCCCTAAAACAATTGTCGAGTGATTAACTACAGAAACAGTAGAGCAAAAGTTTTCTGAAATAGATGGAATCTATTCAGGAAGATTCACTCTGACAAATATCAGTAAAGATGATACCGTTTGAATCACAAAAATAACTTTTTGAAAAAATGATATGTATTTTTGAAATGAACTTTTCATTAAATTTTTGATATTAAATCTTTATACAGATGAAAATCATTTTTTGAAAAATAAAAGTTCTTTCAATATATTCAACGATAAAGAGCGATTAATTGGAAATTCAATACCCCGTTTAACAGCTTATGAATATACACTTTCACAGTTTGTTGCAAGTTTCTTAAATACTGAACAAGTAAGTGAAAAACTTAGACCCCATATCCTCAATGCTCTCAATAGAGATGATATCATTGAAGCTGTTTGAGAAAATAATGTAATAGCTGCAGAAAATCCATTTCTATCAGAAGAAGATTTCGAAAATCCCAAACCAGCAGTTGAAATACAGGATTTTATGAAAGAAAAATGATATTATTCAAAAAAAGAACTTTTAAAAAGTGCTTCAGAAACAGAGGCAAAAATAATTGCTGATGTCGAGAAAGAACTTAAGGCTAAGGAAAAAGCAGCTGAAGAAGAAGCAAAGGAAGTTATCGTTCCAGAAGAGAAAAAAATTCTTCCAACACAGTCTGATTTAAAAGTCATTGTATCTCCTACAACTAAAAAATATAATTTTACGAGTGAGGAAAATATATTAGTCGAATGAGAGGTAAGCCAATGAGTGAGTGCTGTTTTTATAAATGACTACAAGCTAGAGTGATTTGATGCCTGAGATTCAAAATTCTTTTATAGACTCTTAAAGAGTTTTGACTCTATTAAAGAGTGAGAAAATAATTATAAAGTATATTATGAAACTGATGGTGAAAAGAAACTTGTAGATGAGTTTTCTTATTACTATAATACAGATGCTGATGCCCTTCAAAAATATAAAGATTCATTTTTTGAAACAGCTGTTGAAAATAATGGTTGAGATATAGAAGAGAGTAGTGACACTGAAAAAGCTGATGATGGAAATGAAGATAATGAAAAAGCGGCTGAAGTAGCTTGAGTACAAACCGAGCTTTCAAGCAAAGAAATAGAGGCATTAGATGAGAACTTATATTATAATGAAGCATGAAAATCATACTCAATCAATATTGTATACGCACAAACAGACGACGAAATGCAACTCACAGCTGCAGAAATCCAATCACAATTGTTTGCAGCTTGAATTAACTCTCAACTTATGCCTATGACTCTTTGAGACATAACAGTTGGATTGAGAAATGAAACCCTTGAGTATGATATGATTGTTATTTGAGTGAATCTCTGATACTTTGGATCAAATATTTTTCCATACTTTCATTCAAGCCAAGTTGCTAATGGATACAACTTTTCTAATTATAAAAAGCTCAGTGTAGATATTCTTCTTGAAGAGTTAAAATCAAATACTCTTGCTATAAGCAAACAAGAAGAACTTGAACTTAAGCTCCTTGATATCATAAAAGAGGATAGTGTTGTTAAAGTGCTCTACACTCCAAAGATACGTCTCTTAGTAGATAAAAATATAAAAAACTTTGAACTTCCTGCATATCTCCCTGACTCTCGTCATAGATACTTCCCTCTTGTTGCTGCCTATCTTTCTGAAAAAAGAGAGATTCAAACCTGAGATAAATGACCAATTGGTTTTGTTTGATATATAATTCGAACACTGTTTTCTTACTAACTCTATGGCTGATAAATTCACAGATAATATTCTCACTCCGAGTCTAGAAATTATTAGAAATGATACTCGAATCAAACGATTTTATTTCTTTCCATGACTTATATCAGTTATATTCGTAAGTGTCCTACTAGTATATCAAGTCGTTTATACCTATGTAGTACTCCTTGGGAGTGAAGATGAAGCGTTTCAACTCCTTCTCTCATTGTTTCATACAAGTTATATAACTCCGCTTCTGATTTCTGGCTTTGTATTTATCATAAGTTATATCATACTACTCCCTATTTTTGAATGAGCACTTATTTGATATCTCCATAAAAAGGATGACTGAATGGCAAGTCGATCAGATGCTATTTGATTTTGAATTTATAGATTTTATGCACTTTTTGAGTTTAATAATATCTTCGGGATGTTTAAACTTGCTAGTATTCTTAACTGATTTCTGTTCAGTCTTAGATATTTGGGAATAGAATATTTAAGTGGTCTTTCAATATTTTTCTTTATAGCCTTTCTCTTTTCTATTATCCTCAATATCCTAATTGCTTACGCGAAGTATGAAGTTGTACTCGAAGATGCTTGAGTTTTTGAAGCTATAGGAACCTCTTCACAGATTGCGTTACTAAATATTAAAACAACCCTAAGACTCTATGTTCTGATGTTTGCCATGAATATAAAGGTTATCATTAACTTTACTATATTTCTTATATTTCCCATTTTTGCTGCATTTCTTGCGTGAGTTCTCAGTTCTCAGCTTTTTACAACTATAGCTTTTACTGTTCTTGGATGAATATTTTTGTTTTTCATACTATTACTTTGATATCTCGCTGCAGTCTTAGATATTTTTACAACTTCGATGTGGTATAGAGCCTATTTGGAAGGGAAAAAAAAGACATGAGAATTAAAAAAATAAGAGCTTAGCTCTTATTTTTTTAATTAATCATTTTTATAATATAGAAAATGTTTTTCATAGTATTTCTTTATATAGATGAGCTTATTGATTACATCATTTGCATCTCATACTCACATTTCTTTAGGACTTACTTTTATCGTGAAGTGACCTTCATAGTTAGAAGATTTGAGTTTCATAAGGAAGCTCTCAAGTGGAAGGTGAGAAAGACTTGCTCCAGCACTTCCTGGTAAGAGGCCTCGTTGACTTGAGAGTCT
Organism: Candidatus Gracilibacteria bacterium; assembly: GCA_010119145.1. Classification (NCBI taxonomy): domain Bacteria; phylum Candidatus Altimarinota; species Candidatus Altimarinota bacterium. Next base: position 103,752 of record JAACSU010000007.1, on the reverse strand, counting down.
ATCTGCAAAAAATATATTTTGTAGTGATCTCCCCAGTTCTGCCTGAGCTCTCATAATATCCATAGTAGTTGAACTATCAATTGCGGTAACATCTAAGGTAGTTTTTCAGGTAACTGTTTTTATTTTTCCAAGGGTTGCGTTTCTGTATTCTGGAATGACAAAAAAGAGGTATTTTGATTCAACATTTTGGATACAGATTTCAATACTGGAATCTTTTTGTAATTTTTTAAGTGGATCTCAAAACCATTTCGTGTCTTTATCCATAAAATGAGGAGGTGAAAATGTCACTACCTCACTTTCTAAAACTTCAGCCATATCCATGATACTATCAAGTTTTTTTTGACTCATATCCTTTCAAGGAGCAGTAAGTGAAATAACAGGGATATTAAAATTTTTACTTAATTCAAGTATATACTCAGAGTCCCAAAGATCAAAATTAAGCATTCAAAGTGCAATATCTATTCCTTCATATCAGGCTTCTTTCGCAAAACAAAAGACTCTATGAAGTCAGTATCCTGTTAAACTTGATGTGGAAAGTAATAGCATTATTTCTACTCATTAATATAATACATATATAGTAACATAAAAGCAGCTTATATTCAAAATATAAGCTGCTTTTTGTAATTTGTTATACTTTGTTATCCAATATGAGTTTTTCCACCCATAAATGGACGAATAACTTCTGGTATTTCTACTCGTCAGTCTTGTGTTTGATAGTTTTCTATAATTGCTATCAGACATCTTGAAAGCGCTACTACTGTACCGTTGAGTGTATGAACAAAGTCTTTTTCACCATTTTCATTTATATACTTAATTCCCAGTCTTCTAGATTGAAATTCTCAAACATTACTACAACTCGTCACTTCTCTGTATTTTTCTTGACCAGGCATCCACGCCTCTAAATCAAATTTTTTCATTGCTGGATTTCACAGATCACCGGAACATACGTTGAGTTTTTGATATGGGATTTTAAGTGATTGCCAGAGCGATTCCTCTACTTCTACCATCATATCATGTGTTTTTTGAGAATCTTCTGGTTTACAAAAAACTACCATTTCAACTTTTTCAAATTGATGTCCTCTTAAAATACCCTTCATATCTTTTCCATAACTCCCTGCTTCTTTTCGAAAACATGGACTATAACCAAAATATAGTTTTGGTTTTTCTACATCAATAACTTCATTCATATGGTATGACGTCAGTGGAATTTCTGATGTACCAATTAAGTATAAATCTTCTTCTCCTGGATTCACGTGATAGAGTCCATCCTCTCCTGCTGGAAGAAATCCAGTTCAAAAAAGAGAAGCTTCTTTCACCATATATGGTGGAATAATGAATTCAAATTCTTTCGCAGAAAGAAATGAAATAGCGTAGTTTATAATAGCCATATTGAGAAGTGCGAGTTCTCATTTCAGGTACCAAAATCGTGAACCTGCAACTTCTGCTCATTTATCTAAATCTATCCAATTTTTAGCTTCTCCTATTTCCCAATGAGACTTAACTTCAAAATCAAATGTTGTTGGCTTCATAAAAAAATCAACTGCGGTATTTGCAGAGTCGTCTTTTCAAAGAGCTGCGGTAGGATCTAAAAAATTTGGAAGTCTGTACAGGGTGTAATTAAAGGCTTCTTCTTTTTCTTTAAATACCGTTTCTTTTTTTGAAATTTGTTCTCAGAGTTCTTTCATTTCACTTATTTTTTTTATTTTTGCTTCATCTTTAAGTGTAGGAATCTCTTTAGAAACCACATTTTTCGTATTTCTCATCTCATCAAGCTCTTGACCTAAAGTATTTTTTTCTGATTCAAGTTCTAAAAAAGCATCGAAATCTATACTGAGATTTCTATCCTTGATATTTTTTTTATAGGCCTCTAGGTCTCTCTTAGCTTTTTTTAAATCTATCATATGAGGAAAAGTAAATTAATTAATAATTTTTTTTAAGCATCATTTTTGCTTCCTTATCTAAACTGCGTTCTTTCAAACTTTGTTTCTTTTGAAATGACTTCTTCCCCTTAGCAAGTGCGACTCTGACCTTGATGAGTCATCATTTTAGATATATTTCAGTTGCGAGAATAGTATAACCACCTTCTTTCACTTTGGAGCCAAAATAGAGTATTTTTTTCTTGTGGAGAAATATTTTTCTTGGTCGTTGAGTCTCCAATATATCACGACTTGCTAAAGTCTTCCATGGAGATATATTCATTCACTTTAAAAAGAGTTGTCCCTGATTCATGGAAACATAACTTCATTTGAGGTTGACTTGTTTTGCTCGCACAGACTTCACTTCATGACCTTGCAGTTCGATTCCGGCTTCCTGAGATTCTAAAATCTCATAATCGAAGTAGGCTTTTTTATTTTTAGTAAGTTCCATAATTATTTTTACTTAAAAATATTTTTTTGAGCTGCTATAGTTTGTGCAGTATTTAATCATTTCGTTTGCCAATCCCAAGACATATAATCTCAGAAATCATAGCTTCCTGCACGAGAAGCATTATACGGATTTTTCATAATTGGGAAATGGAGATGATAATCATCATATCCTGATTCTGGAACTCATGATACACCAATTTTTCCTAACTTCGTTCCGGACTGAACGAGTTGTCATTCTTGAAGAGAATCAACAACAGAACTCAGATGACTATAAAATATTACTTCACCTTTCATAGTTTTAAGCCATACTTGATTTCATCTCAGAATATCTAAATTTTTTAATTTTTGATTATCACTCATCCCAGCACCATACACTACTCTACTAAAATCGCTATCCATAAAATCATCTACGATTCTCACTATCACTCCATCATCCAGAGCCACTACATCAGAATTAAGAGCTGCGTCAATATCCCATCAGTGATGAATTCCATCTGTATAAGCAGATCTATACGGTCTCCCAGCATTTGGAATTTTGTTTGGATTTTCTGAGATATTTCCCCCAGGAACTGGAGAAATATATTTTTGTAGTCGAGCTTTGAGAATAGTCTGTATAACTTCTTGAGCTAATATTGCTTCATTATAGAGTCTTTGACCTTTCAAAAAGCTGTAATTCTTTGTTATTTCTGCCCCGTTATAATTTTTGAAAATAGCATTTTTCTTAATAACTGGAGTGAGTTTTTCAGCTAGTCATTTTAGATCAGAATCACTATAGTCTACATACTGCAAAACCAAGTCAGCACTCCTAACAATAGATATATCGTGCATGGTTCCAACATATTTTTGACCGAGACTTTCAAGATATATATTCCCATTTTTACAATCGGGAGCATTTTTATAATCTATTTCAAAAAAATATAACCCTTGTTCTTGGGTGAGAAATGACGAAGATATGTTACATAAGGAACGAACCTTGAAACTTGAAATATCATTTTGAGATTGATATATGGCAATAGTTTTGGAAAGTTCATCACTATTTGGATAAACTGAATCTGAAAGTGTCGCTACAAACTTAGTATCAGAGCCGAAAACGAGATTAGAACCAAAAACCAGTCCATATCATCCAATGAGCGTTATGATTCCTAAAATGAATCCTATAATTGTTTTTCACATAATGGTGTATAAGAATTGAAAATCGGCTTCTATTATATAAAAAAGCGAGATAATTCAAAAGAAAATCTCGCTTTTTTGTATTTTTATCTTTTAATTAAAAACCATCAAATACTGATTCAATATCACCTAGTGAATTACTATACTCTTCCTTCAATTCAGTGAGCGCGAGTATCATATAATCTACAATCTTATTATACGTTACATTTCATGATAATTTTTCCAATCTTTCTATCACGAGATCAATAGTTGCAGCTATTTTTTCATCTGAGTCACCTCGTGCCTCTAATCGATCTATAAAGTTTTCAAGTAGAACGTTAATTCTCGTTTTTAAAGCTGTATTTAAATTGCTTGATACTTTCATTTTAGTATCACTTTTGTTTTCTGATTTGTATTCTTTTTTTATTTCTTTTTTAGCTTCAGTTTTAGTTTCAGTTTTTTTTACCTCAACCTTTTTTGAGTGATCTTTATTTATTTCTTCTGTATGAAAATCACTTTCTGATGTTATGAGATGTTGTGTTTCACCGCAATATCTATCTTTTGAATAATCATCATTGAGAATCACAGCACACAGTCTCACATAGTGATTATTTGAACTTGAATCGAGTTTAAAAGTGTTTGTAAGTTGAAGTCTTTCACCTATAAATACCGTTTTATCATGAGGATATACTGGATTAGTATTACTTGTCGAGTACACAAGCTTATACCACTCAAAACCTTTATTTGCAGGAAAATCATCCCAAGTAGCTACCGCTTTTCCATTTTCAATTTCTACTTCTAAATCAAAGTCGTACATGATAACTTCTCTATCTTCCATACTTTTTGATTTATTTTCACCTGTGATTGCTTCTTCTCACGCAAATGTATAAGAAAATGAAACAAGTGATAACAAGACTATTGCTAGTAAACTCTTCATAATTGTAGTATTAGAATAAATAAATTACCTACTTATTATACTCAGGCAACTACTTTTTCAATTTCCGTAAGAACTTTATTACTTGATATTTTATTTTTTTATTGACGTATATATATCATTCTGATACGTGAGTTTTTCTAGGTGAGAGCTTCATCTTAAAATCAGTCACTCCAGCAAGAGGAGACTCAGCATCATCTGGACTCGCAACTCACAAGAAATCATAGGTCTTCATCCCTCTTTTTTTAGCATGACATATAGCAGTCCATTGGAGTAGATACGGAGCCATGAGATTCCTATGTGTATTTCCTGAAGCCCCATAATAATAGGTCGCAACATCAACATCTAAGACAAATATCCCAGCTGCAATTACTTTTCAATCATAGTAGGCAAAAAAAAGTTGAGATGACTCTATTGTCTTGAGAAATGTTTCATAATATATGAGATTATTTCCAGAAAAATCATCTCTTGAAGTCGTTTCTTGCATGAGTTCATAAAACTTCTTGGCATTATATGGTATTTTTTCAACCTGTTCAACAACTACTCATTTTTTTTCTGCGAGCCGAATATTGTATCTCCCCTTTGGTTTCATGGCAGCGAGTATCACGTCCTCAGTTTGAGTGAGATCTATAAGTGCTGTATACTCTGGCATAAATTTTTTATAGTACCCCTTTTTAAAATCTCACGAATATTCTGTAGTTTCTGAAAGATTTATTCCCCCATAATTCACAGTTTCTACTTGCACAAAGAGACAGTTTTCTTCTTGGCATAACACAGTGAGACTTTCTTCAAGTCGATTATCAATAGATTGTTCCAATCATTGTACAAACATTCAATATTCTCAAGCAGAAACTTTGCGTTTTTCTACAAAAATACTGGTTTTTTGTTCGCTAGAATAATCAAGCTCAATGACGAAATATTCTTCGCTTTGTCAGCTTGCAACCAACATATTTTGCCAAGACTCTGTTTGCCAGATAGACATGTTTTTTTTTAGAACTAATAATTCTAGTATACGGTTTTAGGATAAAAAGAAAGATTGATTCGATTAGAAATATCTATTTAAAGAGATGTAAATATTTTGAAATATTATTTTAGCACTATAATAACTTGTATCATAGAAGTAATTTTTTGATTGCTGAATTCTATTTCATTATCTACTGCTTTATATATGCTAAAATATTTACAGAGTCTTTTTCATAAGTTGCCGGTAGAAATAACACGAGACAAACTCCGAGATGCTCTGAGACTTGCACTTCAATCTTCAATAGCAGCTGCCGTAACTTTTACCGTTATGAGAACTTTTGGATTTCCAGAAATTTTCTTAGCTATTATGTCAGCAGTTTTAATCATGGAAAGCAGTATAGGAAATACCTTTAATAGTGCCAAAGGGAGAGTACTTGCAACTATAGTTGGTATTGTAATTTGATCTATCTTCGTCTCAATTATCCCTTATGGATATGGAACAGTTGTATCACTCTTGGTCACTATGTTTATTATGAACGCTATTGCCAGTTTTCAGCCAAGCTGGAGATACTGAGTAGTAGCAGCAGTAGCTATATCACTTGGGTCTGAAAACGATCTCCTAGAAATATCACTCGACCGTTTATTGGCAATTGGAATAGGTATCTGAGTAGGTCTCCTTGTTGCTGGAATAATCTGGCCCGAAAAATCTAGTAATCGAGCATTGAAACATATACGCTACTCACTGAACAGAGCACAGGATATTTTTAAGGTCACATTTAAAAATATTAGATCAGACGAAAATGATAATTCTTCAAATATAGTAAATGATTTTCACCTCAGTCTCGGAAAAGCCAAAGATGCTGTAGAAAATATTCACTTAGAAAAGGTTGATAAATACAATAAACTCATAGATGGAACAGAAAAGTTATATAATTCTATCCTTATAATTCATCGAGTATCAAATAATAGCGATACATCCCTGCTGAACTACTGAGATAATTTCAAAAAAAATTGTGATGAGTTCAGTGAAAAAACCTGTGAAATTCTTACATCTCTTATTAACAAAGAAATGGTGGATGACACTATTATGCAAGAATATAAAACACTCATAAAAAAAATAAAAAAAAGTGTACTGCAGGAAAATAATAACGAAGATCAGGATGTATTTCGTCACGCATTTGTTTTTGGAATACAGGAAATTCACGAGAGCTTACGAGTTCTAGAGGATATAATGGAAGCAAAGAAATAATATGAGATACGAACTAGAATTGATTTACACTTAAAAAATACAATAATAAGATATAAATATATTCTAATTATTTTGTATGAATACAAACCTCAATCTCGCAGTACTTATAGATGGAGACAATATTCCATCAGCGTATATCGGAGAAATGATAGAAGAAATCACGAAATATGGAAATCCTACCATCAAACGTATCTACGGAGACTGGACTCGACCAGGACTCACAAAGTGGAAGTCTCTCCTCCTTGAAAATGCCATCACTCCGGTGCAACAATACGGATATACAAGCTGAAAAAACTCAACTGATTCAGCCATGATTATCGATGCGATGGATATCCTCTACTGAGAAAAAGTACAGGGTTTTTGTCTCGTGTCCTCAGACAGTGACTTCACGCGTCTTGCTACTCGGCTCAGAGAAGCAGGTCAGCTCGTAATCTGAATTGGAGAAAAGAAAACTCCCAATCCATTCGTCGTAGCCTGTGATAAGTTCGTCTATATCGAAATCCTCAAAAAACAAACAGAAGAAACAAAAGGAACTGCTGACTGAGTTGATACGCTCTGAGTAAAAGAGATATCTCTCATCGCTTCGAGTATCACTGATTTATCCGATGAAAATGGGTGGGCTTTTCTCTGAGACGTCGGAGGACTCATCCAAAAGAAACGTCCAAGTTTTGATGCTCGAAACTACGGCTTTGTAAAGCTCACTCCCCTCATCGTCTCAACTGGTAAATTTGAAATCGAGCAACGAGAAAATAGTAAATCAAGATATAAACTCATTTATGTACGGAATATTGAAACAAAAAAGAATATTTCTGGAAAAAAAAGGAAAGTTATGAGAGATGAGTAATTTTTAAATTGAATGACCTCGTAATATATAAAAATAGAAAAATTTCAGTTCTTGAAATTCCCTATCCAAAATACTGAAGTCCTTATAAAGAATGATTGGAACATGTTAAGTTTGTTATTGACACAGGATTTCAAGAATTTATGAAAAAATATGAAAACATTTCTTTTGATATTAAATCTCTGCAGAAAAAAATTAATCCAGATATAGGAATAGAACATCAATGAGTAAGAATTAAATTTCATCAAAACTCACTTGAATATGTTGTAAAGTATTTAGAATAATTATAGATTATGCAAAACACAAAAATATTCTCCATGTCATTTTCATCAGTCTATCCACTTTATGTCAAAAAGGTAGAAAAGAAAGGACGATCAAAAGAAGAAGTAGATACCATTATTCTCTGGCTTACCTGATACTCAGAGGCTATGCTTGATAAACAAATTAAAGAGCAAGTAAGTTTTGAAATATTTTTTGATGAAGCCCCAGAGCTGAATCCAAACGTCTCTGAAATCACGGGGGTTATTTGTGGATATCGAGTGGAGGAAATTGAAAATCCACTTATGCAAAAAATTAGATATCTTGATAAGCTCGTTGATGAACTCGCAAAATGAAAAAGTATGGATAAAATTTTGAGAAAATAAAAAATATGACTTCTATAGACATGCCTCATTTTAAACATAGCTACCAATCCCTCCCAGCAATATTTTTCGCTGCCCAAAATCCAGAACAATCAGACAATCCTAAGTGCGTTTTATATAACATGGAACTTGCAAAAGAACTGTGAATACAAGAGCTCCTCCCTGCTGAAAACGCTCATAAACTCCTCTCAGGAAATATCGTGCCAGAATGAGCAGAACCAATTGCACAGGCCTATGCAGGTCACCAGTTTGGATATCCAAATATGCTCGGAGATGGTCGAGCTCTTTTACTGGGAGAATGGGAAACTCCTGAATGAAATCTTGTTGATATAGTGTTAAAAGGAAGTGGAAAAACTCCGTTCTCTAGATGAGGAGACGGACGAGCGACACTGAAAGCAATTCTGAGAGAATACTTAATGAGCGAAGCGATGCACGGACTCGGGATAGCAACTTCGAGAAGTCTCGCGGTTGTAAAAACCTGAAATAGAGTGCAGCGAGAACAGCAAGTAGAAGGAGCGATTTTGACTCGAATTATGAGCTCACATATCAGAGTTGGGACCTTTGAATTTGCAAAGTGATTTGGCAGCAAACAAGATATGTGAGCACTGATTGATTATACTATTAAGATACACTATCCTGAACTGAGTAATCTTAAAAATCCTGCACTGTGACTCCTGCAAAAAGTCATAGATGTGCAGATTAATCTTGTGACACAGTGGCTACGAGTCGGATTTATAAATGGAGTGATGAATACTGATAATACGAGTATTGGTGGAGAGACTTTTGATTATGGACCATGTGCGTTTATGAGTGACTTTCACTCTGACCAAGTATTTAGCTCGATAGACACGCAAGGTCGATATGCATTTGGAAACCAAGCAAATATCATCCTCTGGAATGTATCAGTATTTGCGTCAACCCTTAGCGATTTTATAGATGAAGCTACAATAGCTAGCGTCCTTGGAACAATGTGAGAACATATACATAGTGCGTGGTTAGTGATGATGTGTCAAAAGCTTGGAATACTAAATCCCCTCTCAAAAGATGAAGCTCTGATTCGTGAGCTCCTCTCATGGATGCAAGATATTTGAGCAGATTATACCAATACTTTTTTGTATATTTGATGAAATACTCAGGTAAAAAATAAAGAAATATATAGTGATACTAGATTTATTGCTTGGCAAAATATCTGGAAAGATCGAGTTTCTATTCAGTCGTGAGGATTTGAAAATGCGCAAGAGTCTATGAAGCAATATAATCCTGTATATATTCCTAGAAATCACTTAGTTGAACACGTATTAGAAAAAACAGTCTCGTGAGATAATACAGATTTTCTTTCATTTCTAGAAATACTAAAAAATCCCTATATGTATAGAGAAAATACTGAAAAATATATGGAAAGTATAGATGGATTTGATGAACAATATCAGACCTATTGTGGGACTTAATCTCCTATTTGAATCTTTTCCCCTGAAAATTTCGGATCAATTCATAGTATATCATCTAGGAGCATTTTCACTCGAGCAAGTCGTTCTCGAATCCAGACTTTAGGACTCATACGTACTGGGACGTCTAGAGCTGGGTATCCATAGACGGTTAAGCCCTTTGACTGAGCAATATAGATAGCACGTTCTAAATGAAAACGTTGAGAAACTACGATAAAACTCATCTGACTAAATATATCCTCAGCTCTGACAATAGAATCAAGCGTCCTAAATCCTGCATAGTCTGCAAAGATTTTATCTTCTGGAACTCAGGCCTCAATAAGGTCTCGCTTCATCGTGTCTGGCTCATTGTACTGCGGAGTCGCGTTATCTCCACTCACTATAATATACTCTATTTTTCCTGTATTATACAGCTCCAAAATCGCACTCAGACGATACACATAAAAACCATTTTGACGTCCGTCAGTGATATATTTACTCGTTCCCAGTACAAGTCATACTTTTTGAGCTGGAATTGTGTTTATGTCATCATAAATAAAACTGCTTGATACGGAAACCGTTCTCCACTGTGCGAAGAAAATAAGCAACACTGCAAGTAAGATGAGAACTCAGAATATTTTTAAAACAAGTGAGACAGTCATAAGTATTTAACTTTTAGAAAATTCTTTTAGTGAAGCATATATTTCTTTGTATGAACCCAAAAATGTGGTTTCTCTATATGGGATATTATTCTCAGTACAGTATTGTTTAACGATTTTTGCAACTTCAGGATAATTTTTTCGAGGCATCGTTTGATACAAATGGTGCTCTATTTGATAATTGAGTCCTCCAAATATATAATTGACCAAAAACCCAGGATAGAGATTTCGAGAAGTAATAATTTGAAAATATCGCTCATAGGTCTCATCCTCCTGTATTTCTTCCATTCCAAGATGATTGGGAGCAAAGCTAATCCCCATATAAATACCTATAAACACAAAATGGAGTAAGAGAAATATGATTCACTGAGTTACTCACATTGTAACTATAAAGAGAGAAGCATACGCTATAAAATTAACAATCAATAAAAATAATTCATATATTTTAACAGCCGTAATTTTCGTAAATATAAACTGCAAGGATTGTACTATATACATATAGTAGCCCAGCATAAATGAAGGAAAAAATAATAGATGTATGTTCCTGAGAATAAATACCCCTCCTGGAAATGATTTAAAAAACTCAGCATCTCTGAGAAACGGAAAATCAGGATCATTATCTCCTTGATTGGTGTGATCATGATGTGCGTTATGGGTACTTCTCCAGAAGCCATGACTTACTCACATAATGAGTGTCCCCGATAAGTACCCAAAAAATCTATTATATTTTCGATTTTTAAATACTTGGTCATGTGCGAGATCGTGACCTAGAAATCATATCTGTACACGAAAAAAAGTGAGAAAAGCCAGTCCCAAAATAAGAATCAGAATTGAATCTGTAATAAAAAATATTCAGACACTCAAAATGAGTCAACTCATATTTATTATGGCCAGTATTATATAATAACTATATTGTCGTTTCATAAATCATTGTGTAAAAACAGATTTATCCAGAGACTGTAAATTATGCATTGTGTTGTTTAGTTTTATCTTTCTAAGTGACTAATTCATCTTCCAGTGATTTTTCGACCCCGAGGAGTTCGCTCTATAAATCCAATTTGGAGTAAATATGGTTCAACCACATCCTCGAGTGTGGCTTCTTCTTCTCCAAGTGTAGAGCTCAGAGTTCCAAGTCCTACTGGTCCTCCTTTAAAGTTTTTAAAAATACTGGAGAGATACTTTCGATCAAGATAATCGAGTCATTTTTCATCTATTCCTATATCCTGAAATACTCAGGCAAGTACCTTTGGGTCTGCAATATCCTTTCAAATAGTATGGTAGTCTCTGAGTATTTTAAGGAGTCTATTTGCGATTCTTGGAGTTCCCCGAGATTTTGTAGCTATCAGAGAGAGTATTTCATCAGAGAGATCAAAGCCAAGCATTTCGCAATTGTTTTTGAGAATAATAGCTATTTGAGGAATGTCATAAAAATCGAGTTTGAGTACATTTCCAAATCTATCTCGAAGAGGTGAACTCAGTGCTGAAAGTCTGGTCGTAGCACCAACAAGTGTAAATGGCTTCACTGGGAGTTTCACACTCTGCGCTCAGGTTCAAGACCCTACCATAATATCTATCTGAAAATCCTCCATAGCTGTATAAAGAATCTCCTCTACTTGTGGACGAAGTCTGTGAATCTCATCGATAAACAAAATATCTCCTGATTCTAAATTGGAGAGAATACTCACGAGGTCAGACTGTTTTTCAATAGCTGGGCCGGAAGTAGTTCGTAAGTGACTCTCCATTTCATGGGCCAAAATATTTGAAAGAGTCGTTTTTCCAAGACCAGGAGGCCCATAAAACATGATATGTTCGAGACACTCTCCCCTTATTTTCGCTGATGAAATAGAAACCATCAAGTGTTTTTTGATCGTATCTTGTCAAACATAGTTTTCTAAAGTTTTTGGACGAAAACCATTTTGAAAGACAGTACTGTCTCAATTTTTTTCTTTTGGAGACACGACTCGCTCTGGAGTTTGAGCATCTGAACTCGATGATGAAATCATGAAATATTTCTGTAAAAGGGTGTAATATACAGTCTTTATTGTAGAGAAAAGCAAAAATAATACAATTAAATAAAATAAAAAATTTGCATTTTGAGTATAGTGTGTATATACTAATTTTTGTATAGTTCTATTTTGAGATATATATACATTTTTTTACTAGCTTATTACACACATATGGACTTAAATAAAGTACAAATCATCGGACGAATTACTCAAGATATTGAGCTCAGACAGACTCCAAACGGACAAAGCGTTACGACTCTTTCTATAGCTACCAACCGAAACTGGACTGACGGACAAGGGATGAAACAAGAACAAGCAGAATTTCATAACGTCGTTCTCTGGGCTAAGCTCGCAGAAATAGCTTCTCAATACCTCCAAAAAGGAAAAAAGGTATATATAGAAGGGAGAATGCAAACTCGAAGCTGGGAAGCTCAAGATGGTTCAAAAAGATACAGAACAGAAATCATAGGAGAAAATATGATAATGCTCGATGGAAACGGAAATGATTCTGGAGGTGGAAACAGTGGAGGATATAATCAAAATGATTCTTCCAGTAAATATCCAGCAAATGATACTCCTGCCGTGAAAAAATCTACTCCAAAACAAGAAGAAGAAATATCAGTAGAAGATCTCCCATTTTAAAAAAATATAAAAAAGACTCTCCAAATTTGGAGAGTCTTTTTACTTACGAGTTTATTAATAATTAAGCAGTTCAAAATCTTTGTTGCCTGCAGTGAATATAACCTTGTCATCTACATTTTGGATGTGAGTTATAGGAAGCAAAGTTTCTAAAATTACTTTTCGCTCCTTGCTGTCAGGATTATAGAGAACAATGAGGTTTCATTTTTGCTCAAGTCAGAAGTTAGATTTTTTTTGTATTTCATCTTTATAAATAACTCCAATAGTTCACTTATTTATATATACAAAATCTCGAAATAAATATTCAAAATTAGATGTATTGTTTATAGCATTGTAATGAAATGTCCCATTTTCAGTTACTATAAGATATGTTCAAGTATTTTTATCAGGTTTAATATATCTAACTTTTATTTCAAATGGAAGTTTTGTAACTCTTGCTTGTCTCGTTTCAAAGATATATGAAGTATTTCAAAGACTCAGAAATATATTTTGTGTTGTTCCAATAAGAGAAGCATCTATACTATCAGCTGAAATTTTAGGAAAACTTTGTATTTCTCGCTTAGAACTTCAAGTTATATATAACATTTTAAGAGTGTTTGATTCTTCTGTGAATCGTATCTCACTTTCAGTATTTATTTGAAATCTCGCAAATGAAAGATTGTTATCTCTCAGTCTTTGTATTTTTTCTTGTGGAGTTTCTAGTGCTTTCATATCGAGGACCTCTTCAAGAACTGCTTTTTTTTGAAGCTCGATGAGTATCTCCTGATTTTGTCGAGCTCAGACAACTATATTTAAGTTCTTAGTTTCATATCCGTCTTTCGAAATACTAATATTGTATTCAAAAGGAGATACATCATTTATAATACATAGTGACTGAGGACAAAGTTGCTCTTTTTTTTGAGCAAGTGATGGTGAATATAAAGTAACTTTGTATTCTCAAATATTTGAATTAAAACTCAGCTGAGAAGTATAAAATACAAAAAAATAGAGATAAAACAGCACTAGAGCTCAAATGGTTCAAATCAGGATGAGAAATGCGTAGAGTTTGCGATGCATAGATATTTTCATTAATACTTATTTACTCCAGTATATATCACTACATTAAATTTGCAATGTAGAGAAACTTGTCTAATCTTGTGATACTACTCTTGATACACGAGCCGATGAAAATTGATGGAAAAAAAATAGCTCAAACTATATACGATGAGCTTAAAATAAAAATACAGGATTCACCAACAAAGCCATGTTTGTGAGCTATTTTAGTATGAGATTCAGCTTCACCGAGTTTGAGGTATATAAAACAGAAACGTAAATTTGCTGAGCAAATTTGAATGGAGTTTACCCTCTTTCATTATCCAGCTGATATATCTGAGTCATCACTTTTAGATCACATAAAAGAAATTAACAAGGATAATTCTGTATCTGGGTATATCGTGCAACTCCCTCTTCCTCAACATATTGATACACATAAAATTTTTCAAGCCATTGATCCCAGTAAAGATATAGATTGATTTCACCCACTCAATCAATGAAAACTTATGCTTTGAGATGAGAGCTGATTTATTCCTTGCACTCCAAAATGAATTCTGAGACTTCTCAATGAGTATGATATCACGCTTGCATGAAAAAAAGTAGTGATACTGGGCAGAAGTAATATTGTGTGAAAACCAATGGCTCTTTTATGTATAAACGCATGAGCAACTGTTGTGAGCTGCAATTCTCAGACTCCCGATTTTACAATGTATACAAAAGATGCTGATATAGTAATATTAGCTACAGGACAAGCTCATATACTTACGGAATCGATGATAGGAAGTAATACTGTCGTAATAGATGTAGGTTTTAGTATTATAGATTGAAAACTGCAATGAGACGCAACATACGATACTATACTGAAACAATGAAATCTCATCACTCCTGTACCTGGTTGAGTAGGGCCAATGACCGTTGCCATGCTTATAGAACAATGTTATATTGCTCATCAAAAATCACTATGAAAACGGAAACAATAAAATTACTTGCTTCAAGTATGTTGATAATACTATCATTTTTTTTGGGATACGTATTTGCTGTGAGGCAACTTGCAATACAAGAAAGAAACTATGAACAAATACCTGTTTATATAGATATTTCAACCAGTAAAAGCAGCATAAGAATTAAGGATTCACCCAAAAATATATTCTTTCGAGTAAATGGAAACATTATACAAACTGGGAGCATTGATTTAAAAGAATAGGAAAATAATAAAAAAGGAATAAAAAATTTTGACAGAGGAGAGATTTTTTATACAATACCCAAGCTTTTAATAGTTATGCGGGTGTAGCTCAATTGGCTAGAGCATCTGCCTTCCAAGCAGAGGGTTGTGAGTTCGAGTCTCATCACCCGCTCCATTATTAAAAACACAAAAGACTTAGGATTTAGGATTAGAGATGCCAAACATCTGAAATAAATTCTAACACCTAAGTCTTTTATTATACGGGTGTATAGCTCAGCTGGTTAGAGCGCACGACTGATAATCGTGAGGTCGATAGTTCAAATCTATCTATACCCACCATAAAATAAACAAAGGGATTTATAGCCTCGGGAACTGGCGCAATTGGCTAGCGCACACGCTTTGGGAGCGTGGGGTTGTGAGTTCGAGTCTCGCGTTCCCGACCATTAAAACTTTTGAAAAAAACACTTCATATTGAAGTGTTTTTTTGAATTTATTTTTTATGTATTTGTTTCTTGAGCTTTTCTAATTTGTGAAAGCAGAAGAGATTTTGGAATAAAGGGGATGAGATACATAAGTATTTTTCAGGCAAATCCTACTCCTGCTAAAACATTTCTTTTTCCTTGCATCATAGCTTCATACCCAGTCTCAGCAACCTCCCTCGAGCTTGCAGTATTTTGAAACATTTTTGTTCTATCCATTCCAGAACGACTTCAAAATCCTGTATCTGTAGCTCATGGTAAAAGTGCTGTTACTGTAACATTTTTATCATATAATTCTTCATTTATAGCATTTGAAAATGAAGTGACAAATGCTTTACTCGCAAAATATACAGCTTGGTTTGGTCCAGCTAACAGACTTGCAGTTGATGAAGTATTCATAATTCTTCCAGAATTCTTTGCTACAAAATCTGGGAGAAAGAGCCGAGTCAGTTCTGTTAAAGCTAATATATTAAGTAATATCATATTCTTATCTTGGCTCCATTCTCTCTCATAAAATTTCCCAACTCCACCAAATCACGCATTGTTAATAAGGTACTCAATTTCTATCTTTTCTGATTTAATTGTATCATAGATTTCTTTAGCTGCATGAGTTTCTGTAAGATCGTATGCAAGTACTAAAACCGAAACTGAATACTTGGATTCAATATCTTTTTTTACTTCTTGTAAATCATCATTACTTCTCGCTACTAAAACAAGGTTTCAAAGATTTTCAGCGTGAATATAAGCCAGATCTTTCCCAATTCCACTAGAAGCTCACGTGATTAGTGCTGTTCCCATACATTAATTATTAATAAATAAATTATGAAAAAAGATATACCTAAGTATATCTTTTTTCATAATGATAATTCAAGATATTATGCAGAAGGCATAAGTACTGAATCTATTACGAATGTTACTCCATTAGAAGAGATAACATCAGCAGTTTGAATCTCAACACCGTTTACATACCATACGTTATCTACGTACGTAATTTCAAGTTCTTCGCCTTGAACAGTAGTAAGCATCATACCATCTTCTAAATCAGCAGAAGTGTATGAACCAGGAACAACATGATATGTAAGAATATTAGTTAACATATCTTTATTTTCTGGAAGGAGTAGAGTATCTACTGTACCTTCTGGAAGATCATCAAAAGCCATGTTAGTAGGAGCAAATACTGTAAATGGTCCTTCTGACTTAAGTGTATCTACAAGTCATGCAGCTGATACAGCAGCAACAAGAGTAGTTAC
The DNA here is from genome assembly GCA_010119145.1 of Candidatus Gracilibacteria bacterium. Taxonomy (NCBI): domain Bacteria; phylum Candidatus Altimarinota; species Candidatus Altimarinota bacterium. The sequence goes on along the minus strand of JAACSU010000007.1, from coordinate 86,937 downwards.
ATTATCAGCGTTCATAGCGTTATCTACGATATCAAGCGATGGAACCATCATTGCTCCTCCAACCATAACACCATCTTCATCCATATTGTCCATATTTTGATTATCCATTCCCATATCTGTATTATCCATAGTGTCAGTAACTTCAGTACTAGGAGTTACGGTAACATCTGGGTTTTCATTCACTGCAGAATCTGCACATGATGCAAGTACAAGAGTACTAAGTACTAGGAGTCCAATAACATTTTTCATAATAATTATATTATTTAAATAAAGAGAAAGTTCTCTATAAACACTTTCACAAATGGTAGTATATATGCTCACTGTATGAGATATGTATGTCTTACTATTTTAAATCTAAATATTGATCTATACGTATTTGCCATACAAACTCATCCACGTGGGATACAAGTATCATACCACCTTCAAAAGCATCAAGAGCTTTTGCTATAACTGGGATATGTCTAAAATTAATATGGTTTGTTGGTTCATCTAATATAAGTATTCAAGGCTTCAAAAATACGAGTCTACAAAATGCTACAAGTCATTTTTGACCTTCAGATAAATTTCAAATTTCAGTTTTCATTATTTCCCCATTTATAAGAAATCCTGCTGCTTTTGATCTCAGGTCTTGTTCTGTCATCTCTTCAGCTGCTTCTATGAGACAATCATACACTGTTTGATTAAAATCAAGGTTTGAGAAATCTTGTCTGTAATATCCAATTCTTACTCAGTGCGCAAGTTCAACTCAATCTTCTGCCCCATTTACAATTTTTTCAAGTAACGTAGACTTTCCTATTCCGTTTGGACCAGCTAATAAGAGATGATCAGCTTTTCGGAGTTCAACATTTTCTTCACGAACTACGACTTCGTCGTTTTCTATAATATGAACAGAATTTATTTTCAGAAGAACTCCTCAGATATCATCTTGAAGTGGAATTTTGAAATCTTTGATTGCCTTATCTTCTTTTCTATTATCTACCATCTCATCCTCCATCTCAGCTGCAGCTTCTTTCATTTTTTTTGCAACAGCTCGGAGTTTTCATCCTTTATGTGCAAAGACATTTGCTTGATCCTTTTTTGCTTGTGCTTCTTTTTGAAGTCTCGCATTCGCCATATTATCCTTCTCAATTTTTCTTTTAATTTGTTCTACTACATCATGGTAATCCCCTACATACTGCTCTACAACTTTTGTATGAACATCAAGATATAATACTCCATCTGTAAAACTATTAAGAAATTCAGCATCATGAGAAATAACCAAAACTGTCTTTTTATATTCTTGTAAAAATGTAGTGAGGTGCCAGATTCATTCTGCATCAAGATTATTCGTTGGTTCATCAAGCAGTAAAATGTCAGGATTTTGAATAAGTGCTGCAGCTAATAGTAGACGTGCTTGTTGTCCTCATGAAAAAGCTTGGATTTTTTTATCAAGTGGAGCCTTAAGATTTACTACCTGTAAAATTTCTGATATTTGCTTATCTATATTGAAGACTGAATCATCATTAAAATATTTACGAAAAAATTCTTGAACTGTTAGGTCTTTGTCTTCTGCTAATACGACTTGATATCATGTTGCTATAGTAGCATCTTTTCCAGTATTGATAACTCAAGTTTTTTTATCCAGAGAGCCATTGATAAGCTTAAATATAGTACTCTTTCCAGCACCATTTTGTCCCATAATAGTAATCTTTGATCCCTTACGAACGTTGAAACTCACATCTTCTAAAATAGGTTTTCTAAAATCGTAGTGAAAATCAACATCCTTAAAGCTGATTACTGTTTCATTATTTGTAGCCATAGTCTCACACATTTAACATATAAAATCAGGGCTATTATAGTGAAATACATAAAAAAGAAAGCCCATTTAGGCTTTCTTTTTTTACTGTGATTCTATCATTTCTGCTTTTTGTTCGATTTTTTGTGTGAAGTACTCTGAAGCAAAAGCAATATTTGCGGCAAGAGATATTCAAAGTAAGAGATATATGAGATATTGTTTCATAATTATTTAAATTGATGTATGTATATAAACTTATTCAACCGTTACACTTTTCGCGAGATTTCTTGGTTTATCTACATCTCGACCGAGAACTTCAGCCAGATAAAGTGCAAAGAGATAACTTGATACAAGTCCTGTAAATACAGAAAGGAGCTCTGAAGTTTCTGGAAGCTCAATCATATCTGAATAGAGTTCCTTGTGAGTGTCATTTGAGGAAATAATTCCAAGTATTGGACCTTTTCTTGCTGAAACTTCTTGAATATTAGAAATAGTTTTTGCGTAAAATTTTCCCATAGGATTAAATACGAGTGTTGGAAAATCTTTACTCACCAGTGCAAGTGGTCCGTGTTTCAGCTCTCAAGCTGAGTAACTCTCAGAGTGAATGTAGGAGAGTTCTTTGATTTTAAGTGAAGCTTCACCAGCAACTGGGTAGAAATAGTTTCTTCCAAGCACAAACATATCATTAAACGATGAATATTTTTTAGCTAGTTCTTTTATGTGCGGACCTTGCATAAGAGTTTGCGATATTTTATCTGGAAGACTTGCTAACTCGGCAATTATTCCCCTTGCTTCAGATATTTGTAAATCTTTTTTAAGACCTAGGCTGATTGACATCATAAGAAGCACTCATACTTGTGCTATAACATTTTTTGTACTGGCAACTCCAACTTCAACTCCCGCATGAGAATAAAGCCCAAGGTCTGCCATTCGAGCTATCGTTGAACCAACTACATTTACTATTCCAAAGGTCATACATCATTTTGCTTTGACGATTTTCATAGATTCTCTTACATCTGCTGTTTCTCCTGATTGACTAAGAAATACATAAAGTGTTTTACTGTCTGGAAGAAATACATCAGACAAAAACTCACTGGATATAACGGCACTTGCAGAAATACCAGAAAATTTTCTAAAAAAATATGAACCGATATCACCAGCATAATAACTCGAACCAGATGAAATTATACATATTCTCTCAATATCTAAATCAGAGAGTTCCTCCAGAGTTTCATTATGAATCGACATATTTGTAAAATCGATTCTTCAGCTCCATACATTTTCAAGAACACTTGGAATATCGAAAATTTCTTTTTCAGTATAACTCGTAAAATCTCATAGCTCATCAATTTTTTGGCCTTCCTGTACTTCTTCTGCTGCTCTTTCTACCAGGTGACCTGACATAAATATTGAATACTCTCATTCTTGAATGACTACCATTTCATTATCTTCCAGAATACTAAAACTCTCTGCTAAACTTGAAAGTGCATTTATATCACTTGAAATATAGACTCAATCTGTTCCCTTTCCAACTATGAGTGGACTTCCAAGTTTTATCCCCACAATAGTTCACGGATTCTCTGAATCAATCACTGCAAGTGAATACGCACCTACCAGTTTTTTAGATACTTTTTCCATCGTAGACTTTAGGTTTCCATCAAAAAGTGACTCAACCAGCTTAGCAATAACCTCTGTATCTGTTTGAGAATAAAAACTATAGGTTTCACTGAGTGATTTCTTCAGTTCTTTGTAATTTTCAATAATTCAGTTGTGAACAACATAAAATCTCTTGTTTGTAGATATATGTGGATGAGTGTTTTCAACGGTCACTCCACCATGCGTTGCCCACCGAGTGTGTGCGATTCAACTTGTATATTTTTTAGTGTCTGACTTAGATGCGTCAACTTTAGAGGCCAGAGCAGAGACCCTTCAAACAGCTTTTTCCAAAAATATATCACTCGATGAACTTATTGCGACTATTCCTGCACTATCATAGCCACGATATTCAAGCATTTTTAAACCGTTTACAAGCATCTCTCTACAATCCTTTGTCCCAGTATAAGCAAATATTCAGCACATAGTTTTATGAGTTATTTTTAAGTGTACGTAGTATACTCTCAAACTCTTTTTGGGTCAAAGAATATATCTTGAGACTGTTGTCTAGTTCTTCAATAGTGAAGCTTCGATTTCCCCCAATATATACAGCTGCACGAGACTCTAAAAAAACGTGAAAGATTTCACTTTGAAGATTATTTTTTTCAACAAAGTCATAAAATTTATGAAGTCCAGCATGATCAACTCAAAATTCTCTGCCTAAACTCCTCCATGATATTTTTTGAGTGATATATTTAATATAGGCTTTTGTAAATACAATAGGTGAATGAATACGCGTAATAAAACCATATTTTTTACAAATACGGTGAATTTTATTATAGTCCTTCGTCTGTAAGAGATGGAATCGGAGAATCCACATTATATTTTTTCTAAAACATGTATTTTTGCTTCATTTTCTTCCCCATAGCTCATAGTATTTTCTCTCCATTCTTCAGGAATAGAAAAGACATACGAATACAGCTTTGCTCAAGATTTTGCTTCTTTGAGAAATTTTGGTACTATTTTTTTCTGCATCTTATCTGGCATACCAAATACATATATAGCATGATAGTTTCAAAAATCTTCTTTAAAGGCATTTGCGAGTTTGAGTTTCATATTTTTTGGTCCACTTATGTATTTTCTAATCAGGGCCATGAAGTATATTGGAAAGGCCATTTCTATTCCGACTATACTGTTGTTAGGATATTTACGAGCAATAGCAGCTGATATACGAGCATCTCAAGCTCAAACTTCTAAAAACTTCTCTCAATCTTGTAGTATCACAATATCTGTAACTCTTTTTATATCTTTTTTTCTTGTTGGAACCCAAGGTGCCATAGAATATCCAGAAATGGCCAGTGAAACGATAATCACAAAAAATATAATCCCATACATAGCTCAAAAATAGAGAAATAATACTCTTACTATAAAGACAAACAAAAAATATCCTAGAGTATCTAGGATATTTTTTTACTAATGAGAACATCTGTATCTAGAATATATGCTGAATTCTCTTGAATTACTAAATATAGTTCTATTTCATGTATCATGGTAGTTATAACAATAGTCTCAATAACTTGGAACATAGTCATTTCCATACCTATATGGTTGAAATTTATTATAATCTATGTCGTATTTTAAACCTTGGTTATAGGCATTATAATCTACTGGAAAATCATTTCATTGAAAATTGTCATAATCA